>NZ_JBLIQL010000040.1:0-21918 GCF_047525655.1 Pontibacter sp. 13R65 | reverse complement strand
CTATGATAAAGTGCATAAGGCTAAGGAGTTAGGTGAAACATCGGACAATATTTCTACCTAATCCTTAGCCTTTTTTGTTGCGCAAATGCCTGTCTTAAACCAAATTAATTCCCGAGTTCACGTTACTTTATGAAATTATCACAATGGAAAGGCGCCTCAAAATAAATATTGTGGAATAAATAAAGGCTACTGAGCCAGCTTATATCTTACCTCATCAATAATATTTTTTCTCGTCCTTAAGATTACTGACGCTATAGCGGTTCCCTTCATAGGTAATTACCCATGCTCCTGAAAGGGCATTACGTAAAGCAGAAGTGCAGGATTGGAGACTGGTGTCCCGGCAGCTTGCTTGTAAACCACCAGCAAATTCTCTTTCTTTAGCTAATCCCGGGCCTGTTTCTGCTCCTCTTTAGTAGGTAAATTCTGTGCAAAAGATTGCGCAGCCGATCATTCAATTCTGCCAGTGCTTTATTATGGCTCGACAAAGAAACCTTTTATTTCTAGCCTGGTCAGTGTTTCTTCTTCCAATTTATTTTAAGTAAACTAAATTGAAATTGCTAATTAAAAGGATTGAAGTTAATCTCTGATCTTTCTTGCCCTTACAAGATCAGTAGTTAGAGCAGCTTGTACTAGATTAACTACTAATACTGGAACAAAACGTTTGTGCCATTTCGAATCCATTTTTCGAAGAACATATTGTCGTTAAATTCACCTTCAAGCAATACGGATTTACTTTCTGTTACGGGAGTACGTGTACTCATAAAGGATGATATAACATTCTGATTGTTAGGTACCCAGTCCTGTCCTTTTTTAAGTGCAATGCATAAGTACTCATGGGTACTAGTATCTACTAAATATTTTCTATTCATTTTAAAGTCTAAGGGTTATAGGTATCAATGTGCCGTAAAGGCATGCATAGCTGTAACCGCAATAAAAAAAGCCTTACCGGGGGTAAGGCTTTTTATTAAATTATAGTTTAAAACTAAGCGCGTTTTACATTTACTGCGTTTAATCCTTTACGTCCTTCTTGCAGGTCAAAGCTAACTTCGTCGTTTTCTCTGATTTCATCTACTAGGCCAGAGGCATGTACGAAGTATTCCTGATCTGAATTTGTTTCTTTAATAAATCCGAACCCTTTAAGGTCGTTAAAGAATTTTACTGTTCCGTTATTCATATTGTATTTGTTATTATACACTTACTACATTTCAGCAGGTATAAACGTTCCTTAATTTCTTCAATATACAATAAATAAGACACTAATAAGCTATTTGTTAAGAGCCTTTCCTTTATGAGTTGATTCATAATTTCCGGTGTTATCTGGACCTGTGGTAAGCCGGCCTAAAATAAGTGGTTTATAATACTATAGATCGACTTCGAATACAAATAGCTGCCCGAAATAAATCAGGCAGCTATTAACTCATGAATAAAAGGATTGCTTATCTCCCGGGTAGTAGGTAGTAAATCGATTTACCTGTTTTGTTATAAAATTGCTCTTCCTAAAATTTTCTGTTGAATGTTGGCAACGTCTGTTCTTTGCCAGATCCGGGCAATTGATAGACTTTTCTTTACTTTAGCATACTCGGAATACCTAACCCTGCTAACACACGGCTGCGCACATTTAAGGCTCCTATAATACGGTTAACTGGTGTTGGCTTCATTCTAATCAGGGTTGGTATTGCTATTATGCCTGCTTCTTCTGCCTTGTCTGGATCTTTTTGTATATCAATGATGTCTAGCTGATAATCGCCATTTAAATTCTCCCTGCAGATCTTAAGAAGGGTGTCCACAGCCTCAATTGAATTAAGGCTGTGTCCGTTAATATAGAGCTGAAATACATGCATGCTCGTTTTTTAAATTTAGCTAAAAGTGCCGGTAAAATTGTGCAATGGTATGCTGGGAATTAATCTCTACCCGAGCTTATAAGCATAGGATTACCTGTCAGGATCCCGCTGATGCCCTCGAAGTGTTGGCCTATTTTGGCCCCTTCATCAGTTATAGAAAACTTGCGGATAGTTGCATCATGTTTAGAGCCACGCATTTTAAGCACAGCTATACTTCGTTGCATTTCACCGGACATTTCTACATAGCGCAGCAAAATAATTGAATCCGTAATAGGAGAAATGTTGCCTTCTGTATCGGACGTGCCGCCTGCCAGCAAGGGGGTATTGGATGTAAACATGCCTGTAATTTCTTGGTGCTTTAGATAAGAGGTAAAGGCGATGATAAACTCCCGGAATCCTTTGTCAGAAGATGTTCGCGCTAAAGCAGACAAGCTATCTATTGCGATTCTGTCGGGTTTAAAGTTCTTAACCACTTCCTGAATGTTGATAAAATGATCTTCCAATGAAGAGATTTCAGGATACAGGCAAATCACTTTCAGAAGTTCTTCTTCCTCCAGTTGCTTAAAATCAATCCCCCAGCCGGCTGCATTACGGTACAATTGTTCACTGCTTTCTTCAAAAGCCATAAGCAGGCAGCGCTCTTTTTTCTCCCGGATACCATTTATAAAATTGGCCACCAATAATGTTTTGCCGGCACCTATTGCGCCTGAAATCAGGTTAATAGATCCTTTATAGAGCCCGCCGTTTAGCATCTCGTCCAGTGCAGGTATGCCCGATGTTACACGCTCACTAGAAGAGACATGTTTCAGGTTCATGGCTGACAATGGTATGATTACAATGGCTTTTTCCGGATTTATAGTAAACGGGTTTTCACCTTTCTCATGGTCGCTTCCCCTGAATTTTAGAATCTCGATAGTCCTTCGGCGCTTCTCGTTGTATAATACATTCCGAAGTATAATTACGTTATCTGTCAGAAATTCTTCTACCCCGAAGCGCGTAATTTTACCATATTCTTCCAGGCGTTCGGCTGTAATGATAGACGTTGCTTCTAAACGGGAAAGAGTAAGAGCAACCTGTATTAATTCTCTGCGGATGGTATGCGTCTCTTCGTGAAATTGCGTGAAAATGCTGCCTATGGAGTCGATGACTACCCGTTTTGCATTACATTTTTTCACAGCTCTTTCTAACCTGATCCTGAAAGCGCTCAAGTCAAAATCGCCAACTGCTACTATGATTTCTTCTTTAGGGGCAGCATCCACAAATATCCATTTCCCTTCTTTTTCCCAGGTATCAATGTCCCAGTTAAAGCTTTTCAGGTTTTTCCGGATGTCATCTATTTGCTCTTCAAAGGTGACAAAAACACCTGGTTGATCGAACAACTCTATACCTAATGCGAGGAATTGCGCGCCAAAAAGTGTTTTTGCGCTTCCTGAGCTGCCTGCTACAAGGGTAGTTCGGCCTTGCGGCAATCCACCATGTGAAATATGATCGAAGGAAGCATTTCCGGTTTCTAATTTTTTAAGCTGCATAGGCAAGCATAAGTGGTTTTGGAAATAGAGATATTGTTCTGGACTTTCAGGTCTAGGAGTAACCATGACAGGAAGTTAAAAATGAGCTTTATGAAACATTCAAGAAGACCCAAGGGATTTTATTCAACCCCGTTAATCAGATCACCCAATTAAGGATTTTAGTTTTTGGCCTGAAAAAGTCTAACCTGAGTATACACTCCACTGTCTGAAGTATAATAACCAAAGGATGTACAAAGTTGGGAGCATTGAGGAGAAAAAGCTTTACAAACTTCCTCAAGTCTGTTTCAAATTTTACAGGTTATCAAGCACGCTCTCCCGTTTCTCCTTTACTTGCTTGTATAATGAAGGCGAAAGGCCTGTTATTTTTTTAAACTGGCTGGATAAATGGGCTGCACTGCTGTAATGTAACCGATGAGCAATTTCTGTAAGGTTGAGTTCATCATAAAACAATAGTTCTTTTGCTTTCTCTATTTTATGGATGATAATAAATTGCTGTATGGTGATGCCTTTAACTTCGGAGAATATATTTGCCAGGTAGTTATAGTTGTAACCCAATTTCTCACTGATGTAAACAGAGTAATTTACTTTCGGCTGCTCCTCCGATGAGTTAATCATGTCTGTTATGAGTTTCTTTACCTTCTCTATTAGCTTGTTTTTACTTTCATCGGGTAACTCCAGGCCGGCAATGTTAAGTTTTTCTTTTAGCTGTTCTACCTGAATGTCAGTAATATCTTTGTGCAGATCCACCATGCCCAGATCAATCACAACATACTCTGATTGTAATCCAAGATTCGAGAGTTCTTCCTGCACCATTGTTTTGCAACGGTTACTAACCATATACTTAATAAGTAATTTCATTTGTTATAGTAAAGTGCATACTCAAATCCGGGAGTATGGTACGGCGCTGCTGCTGGCAAAGTGATTAGAACCTAATGGGATGTGATGAGCAATGAGATCAGAATTTTACAGGAAAATGTAAAACAGGTTCTGTGTTATATACTTAAGACGTTTGCGCCCTATTATTAATTCATTAATCTGTAAGTATAAATTTATAGTAGAAGCTACACAATCATGTGATATGGTACAAGTTTGTTAAAACATATGAACTTTGTTGCCACTAATCTGTAACCTTAGGAAGTGAAAATCTGTATTAGCGCTGATCATCTTTTTTGCTGCCCTGCTGGCAGGAGGATGCTTTCGGTAATGCAGGTACTTTATACTTTAAAATCAATAAGTGGGGTTTTAGTTTCTGTTACTGGCGAAAGCTGGGCTATATAAATTTGAGCTTTTTTTGATATTACAAAGGTGGTGATAGTAGAGCTGCCTTATGTTACACAGTAAAAAATGAATGTTATATAAATCACATGTTTTCGAGGTTGGCCATGCGCTTATGCTTAAGCTGTTTGTAAAAAGAAGGGGAGAGGCCAGTAACTTTCTTGAACTGGTTCGATAAATGGGCTACACTGCTGTAATGTAACTTATGAGCGATCTCAGTTAGGGTAAGCTCTTTATACAAGAGTAACTCTTTTACCCTTTCAATTTTATGGAAGATAATGAATTGCTGTATTGTAATACCTTTTACTTCGGAGAAGATGTTAGCCATGTAGGTATAATCGTGGTTGAGTTTCTCACTGATAAAGTCCGAATAATTTACCTTCGGCAATTCATCTGAATAATGGATCATCTCAATGATGACATTTTTTATCTTCTCGATCAGGATGCTTTTCTTGTCATCAAGCAACTCCAATCCAGATAGCAGAAGATTGTTTTTGAGTTGAGTTCGCTGTTGCGGGGAGATGTCTCCCAGTATATCTACAGTACCCAAGTCAATTACCATGCACTGTAGCCCCAGCTTGTTCAGTTCTTCCTTCACCATCATTTTGCAGCGCAGGCTGACCATATATTTAATATACAATTTCATAGCAATTCTATAAACAGTCTTTTCTCCTGATTTAGAAGTCAGTTTCGATACCTTCCAAACTATGTTTAGTAAAAATTATATTTGATTGCGACCTATCTTTCAAAATATCGAGACGGTAGTGCGATCTCTTACTGGGTACAACACGCTGGATATAATACACAAGATTCTAGTTTTTGAATTATAAGTTTGAATAAATTAATTGTTGAATTTCGACAAGTTGTATGGTCGACTATAAATGTACACAAACTCTGGTGGGCATAGTAAATGATTAGCTAATAAAAATAAAGTTATTGAGATAAGTGATGTAAATCTATTCCTAATTAAATGGAGTGATATTTTGTTACTAATTTTAGTTACATTAAATTAAGTTGTGTAGCAGGTAATTGGAGCAGTACCAGAAGAGTTCTCCGGAAGGCCTTTTCCGCTAGAAAAATTCATAAACCGGACTTTATTTTTCAGCACAAATTCACACGATAAATCTTACTTCAAAGTACTTATTCCCTAATCCCCATCGAATAGGAGATCTTAAAACCTGAGTGTTATAGCTGATTTAGAAAAGGTATAATTTAATCGAATGAGATAAATTGTAGAAATTAAAAACGCTTTATTTGATGTGAACCGGCTTTTTATTGTAGTAGTCGGAAGGAGTGAATTCTCGAACCATATCAACAGGAATCACTCTGTTTTAGAAGCATATGTTTTAGTTAAAAGCAAGAATAAATTTTCATAACAGCTACCTTTTGCTAGGCCCATCCATGTAGGGCTGCCAGATGACGAACAGCACTCTTCAGGTAAGAGCAGGTAGCCATAATCATAGCACAGGTAGGTGGTAAGTGTTTCCTATTTAAGTGCGGTAGATCTGGGTCAGGTAGCGGAAATCGAAGCCTTCAAGCTCCAGGTACTGGCGGAGGATGGTGGTCTTGCCCTGTGGGCTAAGCTGCTTTAAGATGCTGCGGTTATTTCTGAGCGCGGCATTAATCGAGAGAATCCTGCGCTCGTGCTGGTTTTGCTGCTTAATCACGTTGCTGGCCAGGTGGCGGCAGGGATTTGAACAGTAGCGTTTATCGCTTCTGCTCACGATGGCTGTTCCGCACTGGATGCATGTTCTGGAATAGCTCATACCTTACCCGCGTTTATATCCATGTAAAAACGCGGGTACTGCTATAAAAGGTTTTACTTTTGCAAGCAGTATTTTCCTTATTTATCATGGCTTATCTACAGCAACTACCTGTTTTGTTCTTAAATCTGCTGGAACACGAGGGCAAAGCGTTTATCCACATCTGGCACAAGGCGAGCCCCTTTATCTCCAAGCGTTTAAAAGAAGCTACTTGGATCAAGTACAGCAAGACCTACAAGTGCTTTGTGATGCACCACAGTAATCAAGCTATCGAGATGATGCACCAGCACTTCCAGGGGCTGGCCAAAGTAGATACCCGTTACTTACATAAGCCCAAGCGCCTGCACCCAGCGCAAGGAACAGTTGTTTTGTAGCAAGTTAATGTTGCGTTAACCGAACCACTGGAAAAGGTGCCTGTACGGCCTGTGGTACGCCTTCAGCCTCTGGAGCATCGAGGCAAAGCTTATGTGCAACTATGCTACCACCACATCAATGAAATCTATCCCTGCCTGAAGAAAAGCCAGGTGTCCTGTTGGCTTTCGGACATGCAGTGCTTTGTGATCAATGCTGAAAGCCAGTCTATGCACTTGCTGCTTTCGGAACTGGAGTCTATAGCCCGGTAATGGCTGGCGCAAACGATGCAATTCAAGGACATGGCCCTATAGGCCAGGCTTTGGAAACAAAGCTATCAGAAAGGCCAGGGCTATCCCTTGCCCACTTGCCTACCTGGAAAAGCTGTTTCTGCTCAACTACTCGCTTAGTACCATTCGAACTTACCACAGCCTGCTACTCCGCTTTCTGAATGCGCACAAGGATAAGGAGATGGATGTAATTAATGCTTTCTCAGAAGAACAGATCAACCACTACCATAGAACGATGGTGCAGACGGGTACTTATTCTGTATCCTTTTTCAATCAATCCATCAATGCCGTGAAGTTTAATTTCCAGCGCGTGCTGCTGCGGCATGAAGTACAGTTAAACCAGGTAGAGCGGCCTGAAAAGCCCGAGCGCTTGCCCCAGGTGCTGAGCAAGCAGGATGTGCTCAAAATCCTGTCAGTGACCGAGAACTTAAAACACCGCTGCATGCTTCAACTGTTGTATGCCGGAGGCTTAAGGATTGGCGAAGTGATTAAGCTGAAGCTTAAGGATGTACAGTCGGAGCGTAACCTGCTGCTCCTATGTGGGGGAAAAGGCAAGAAAGACCGCACCACCTTGCTATCGCAAAAACTGCTCGAAAGTCTGTGGGCCTACTACAAAGTCTTTAAACCCAAGATATGGCTCTTTGAAGGGCAGACAGGCGGGCAGTACCCTGGGGAAAGCATCCGTCATGTTTTTCGGGCTTGTAAAGCAAAGGCTGGTGTGAAATCTCCCGCTACGCCTCATACGTTGCGCCACTCCTTTACCACCCACCTACTGGAGCAGGGAACGGATCTGCGCTACATCCAGGTGCTGCTGGGCCACCGAAGCAGCAAGACCACTGAGATCTATAACCATATTACCACCCATGCCGTGGATAAAATCGCCAGCCCGTTGGATAATCTTAAGCAAATACTTATTTTAGCTTAATCATATTCGAGCATGCACCTACCATTTAATTCTACGGGATACAGTCAGCAAGCAAGCTCCAGCAACTACGTACATAGTGCAGATAAGCGTATGTTGTCGTATAGCCGGTAGTTGTAGCAAATTTGAATAAAGAAATGGAACACCCAGAAGAGTATGAATTGATGGCAGTATTTGAGAGCGAGCCTCATATGCTTGACTCTTCAACTGACGTTCCGTTTTATTATAACAAATCAATTTACAAATACAGCAATCCTGAAAACGAAGTAATTACTTTCTCAATGACACCTTCCTATAATGAAGTTTCAATTAAAGTGTCAAAGGAAAACTTTGAGATTGCTAACATGAATCTGCAACACATCTCTTCCTTGAATGTGCTTAGTGACAATAAAGAAGAAAAAAGAATAATGTTATCAAGTAGGAAGTACGTGCTGAAAGTTCAGTTGAAGCCAAGGTTCAGCATTGAGTTTACTGAAGATATAGAAGAATAAAAACTGGCTACAACACGGCACAGGCTCCAAACTCGGCTACGCCTCGTTCGCAGCCTGTACTAATCGTTAGGCGGTAGTAAAAGTATAAAATGAAAAAAATAAAAATACTCTTACTGATAACAATGGGTCCCTTTATTGCTTTTGCACAGGGACAGGGAGGATCTTATTCAATAAGTGGTAGGGTCAATTTGATTATAGGACTTGATATGGTACCTGCGCAAGAAGCCTTGGTGACAGTCAAAAACTCGGGTCAGGTGGCTACAACAGACAGTCTTGGTATTTTTATGTTGGAGAACCTGCAACTGGGAAAACACCAGTTGCAGGTTCTCGGAGCAAGCTTTCCAGCCATAGATACCAGCTTGACCATAACAGAAGCGTCAATAACAGGCTTATCCCTGTTGGCTGTTGCAGATTGCAGCATCAATAAAAATATAGCACAAAGAGATATAAAGAAAAAAGAGCCAAGGCTTTTAATAATGGGTGGCATCGCACCAGTAGTATATGTACATCAGGAAAAGTTCGAGAAGAAGTATGATGTAAAGTACTACGACTTCGGCTGTGTTGCTCCAAATGAAAAATGCATAGAGCAGTATAATCAGGTCGTGTTCAAGTACCTTGACAGCAAGTATGGTAAAAAGTGGCGGAAGGAAGTAAGAAAAGATGTGGTCGGCATGTAAAACACAATCGCCTAACCCTGCACATAAGCCAAGCTTCGGCTGCGCCTTGTTCGCAGCCTGTACTAATCCGTTGGCAGAAAGGAAAAATAAAAGAATGGATTTCAATATTATTGAATATTTAAAGAGAGGTACACCAAAGCAACAAGCAGCATATAATGTGCTTACTCAATATTCAATAATGGAATATCTGCAACCTTATTCTCCCATATTGGCAGGGACAATTCCGATAGATATTGATATAGAAAACAGTGATTTGGACATTATTTGTTACTGGGAACATGTCGATGAATTCAAGGTCAATTTGTTCAAATATTTCTCCGGTTATAAAGACTTTCAGTTAGTTGATAAAATGGTTCAAGACCAACGTACGGTAATTGCTAATTTTATAGTTGAAAGCTTTGAGATTGAAATATTCGGGCAGAATAAACCTTCGCAAGAGCAGTATGCTTACAGACACATGGTAGTAGAGAACTATCTTCTACTTTCCAAGGGAAATCAGTTCAGGCAAACCATTAGGGAACTTAAGGATCAGGGATTTAAAACGGAACCAGCTTTTGCTCATGCTTTAGGATTGAAGGGAGATCCATATCTTGAACTTTTAAAATATGAAGAAAAATTAAAACCCTATTTGCTAACGTCTCTGCTAAAAAGCATTAAAACTCTTTTTAGCAGAGACGTTAGCAAATAAATTAAAAGATGAAGCTTATAAAGAAAGTACCGAAAGAAAAGTACTGGGATTACTTTATACTTGCAGCAAGGTTTCTTATTGGGTGGACCTTCCTTAGCTATGGCTACAGCAAAATGGTGGATGGTCAGTTTGGACTAAGTGACGCAGAATTGTCAACACCTTTGAAGGATTTAAGCTTGTTTCAGGTCTCATGGTACATGTTCGACCAGCAACCTTTCAAAGCATTCATTGGGATCTCACAGATGCTTTGTGGCGGTCTGCTCATCATAAATAGAACTGCTTTGCTTGGAGCGTTTTTGTTCCTTCCAATAGTTACTACGATACTGCTTATTGACCTTACTTTTATGCCGCCAGCTATGGCTAATGCCTTTGTTTGGCGATTGTCATTCTATATCCTGTTGGACTTTTTGATTCTTTGGCACTACAAGAGCAAGATGGAGGTAATTTGGAATGAAGTGTGGCAAGATGTGAATACAAAATTCAAGTTTCCGATTTGGTCATATGCGTTGCTACCTATTGTTGCAATAGCACTCGAAATTACTGGGGTTTTGCCTAAAATTATATTTTATTTAGTCACAGAACCAGCAGAAGTGTGGGCTGGAGTACAGAGGCTCATAAACAAAATCATTAGCTAACTACACCTTCACGATAGCTACGCCACCGCAAAGCCTAGTCCATTAACGTTAACTTAAATGAAGACTGAAACTCTTATACATTTTTGCTTTCATAGGCATATTCGCTACCATGTGGGGCATTTATGATTTTCTTAAAGCTCATAATGACGCTTCTCAATACTTGTCTCTGTGTAAAAATGTAGAAGTTGGTATGACGTTGGAAGAAGCCAAGAAAGTAATGGGGGACTACGAATCTTACAGAAGAAGAAATAGAAGTGAAATCTGGACCAGTTTTAACAATAGTGAAGAAAAGACATACTACCTTACTTACCCTGTAGTGCTTTTTGCTTCGACAGGAACAGAAATATATTTTGACCTTGATACACAAGTGGTCACAAAAGTAATTTGTGGTGAGTAAGAAAAAATCATGCTAACAAAGTACCTGAGCAAAGCTTCGGCTTACGCCTTGCCCACCTCATGTACGGGAGCGTTACCTAAGATGAATATTACTTTAGGAAAAATTTATCTTAGTTTTTGCTATCAAATTGAATATAGATCATCATATGAAAGTTTTTACACCTCCTGCCATTTTACTGGTTTTACTCTACGTAGCATCTACTGTCAATGCCCTAGCCTGTACCTGCCTTGGAGAGAAGCCTCTAGATTTTTGGGATCTCGTTTCTCCTAATTCCAAAAACGCAATGGTAAAATTTGAAGAACTTGTTCAGGCGGAGCCGATAGAAGGACATATATATGGCAGGTTTATTGTTATGGAAAATTATAATACCGCGGATTTCAAAGTTAATGATACGATAATTCTAAACAGTGTTGCAAACACCTGCGGGGTTTATTTGCCTGGTATAAGAGCCGGAGATACTTTGTTAGTAACACTGTTTCATGATTATAGCTTACATGCAAGTTGTTCTTTTAATTCTATGGGCGTAAGAAATGGTTATGCAGACGGTATGTCGCTGGAGGAGGTAAAGACCAAGATTATGACTATTACAAGTTCTCCGAAAGATCTGGTGGTCCGAAACAATATGCTAGTGTACCCTAACCCTGCTTCAAGTTTCCTTACTGTTAAATTCCTGCATATCGGCGAGCATCCAAATAAAATTGAGATTCTGGATATGAGCGGAAGAGTTGTAAAAACAAAGGAAACAAACAACACAGAGGAAGAACTGGATATTCAGAACTTGCCAAAGGGCCTGTATCTCCTAAAACTGTCTTATAATAATTTGAATCCTGTTTTGCGAAAATGGGTGAAATCCTAAACTGTAGAAATTACATTAGGTAGCTTCGTCTAAATGTTATCTACGCCACCATTTAGGCTATTAGCCAATATTGATACTATAATCTGTAATCAGTTTCCATCCTTAATCAACAAATTAGTATTCATGATTCTCATAGACGATTTTATACAAGGCTTTTCTGAAAATTCCCCAAATCAAAGGGATTTACAGCCATGGGAGATAATTGATAATCTTAAAGAGATTTTGCATAATATGATTTCACATCTTGGTGAAGATTATAAAATAGAGGATGGCATAGCTGTGCATAAAACAGCCATAGTTGAAAAAGGAGTTGTAATGACAAGTCCAGTTATAGTAAACAAAAACTGTTATATCGGGGCTAATGCCTATTTCAGAGAAGGCGTTTACCTTGATAACGCTGTTAAAGTTGGCCCTGGTTGTGAGATAAAAAGCAGTATTCTTTGCGCAGAAACTGCTGTTGCACATTTTAATTACATTGGCAATAGTAATCTAGGTAAATACATAAATTTTGAAGCTGGTTCTATTGCCGCCAATCATTATAATGAAAGGACTTCAAAGAAAATTTCAGTTGTACATAACTCTATCATAATCGAAACAGGTACAGAAAAATTTGGTTCTTTGGTTGGCGAT
The DNA here is from genome assembly GCF_047525655.1 of Pontibacter sp. 13R65. Lineage (NCBI taxonomy): Bacteria > Pseudomonadati > Bacteroidota > Cytophagia > Cytophagales > Hymenobacteraceae > Pontibacter > Pontibacter sp. 13R65. Next base: position 9,573 of record NZ_JBLIQL010000040.1, on the reverse strand, counting down.
AATTCCAGAATAGGCGCAAATGCGGTATTATCTCCTGGTACCATATAAAAGAAAAATAGTATTGTAAAAAGGCTTGAATTAATAGAACAATGCAAAACTGAATAAATCAACTAACAAGCCATAACAATTGGGATAAGCTTAGTTATGTTAGATTAAAGAGTAACGACTTTGCTCAGGCATGTTTATGTGCTTTAGGTTTTATTGTCAAGTGTTTCTCCTAGTAGGTGTTACGTCTCCCTCTTTTTGCAACAATCACTTAATACAGCTTGACGGACTTGCTGGCAGCTTCGAAGAAGTCTCCGTTATTCAGGGCATAAACCAATTTAAAGCGGTACACCCCGGCTGTGCTTGGCGGCTCGGTTAGCTTTAGCTCAAAAGCGTCTTGTTGGATAGAGATCCTGTTCTCCTCCATGTAAAGTTCCAAAGGGCGGAAGGTGGAGAAGTCATCAGGGTAGGAAGTCCAGTCATTTGTCAGTAAAATGCTGTTTAAGGTATCGCCCTGAACATAGTTGTCGTTATAATCTGTAAGAGTGACAAGGTAGAGGGTGTCCACACCGACCCTTGCTCCCGATGAACCGCTTTGGTCGCAGGTCAAGGCATACAGCCGAGAACCACCACTACTTTCTACGCCAGCGTGGTAACTTTTCTCAAAGCCTACACGCATGAAAAAATCATCCCACTCGACAGGCTCGCTTTCTCCAACCGCCTCCCAAGGATTCGGGCCCTGCCCGGTATACCTAAGGTTATAGATGCGCAGCCCATGAATGGAGAAGTACGGCTTGATGTCCGGGCAAGCCTCAAAGAAGACGCACGATACAGGACCAAAAAAGAGCAGAAGCGCTATCAATGACACCTTTCCTGCTGCGATGATTTGTCTATTCAGCATATGATTGTCTGTTACTAAAATGTTTATTGCCAACCGTTGGCTAAAGAGCAAGTCCTATGAAGTGAGGTCCCGGCAATTTCTGTTCTCTGCGAAAGGACTGAAACCACTACTCCCGATGGCAGCCGCTGGAGTGAGTTATACTAAGGAGCGAGAGTATGTTGAGCAGGAGAAGATTCAGGGCTTCAGCCGGAGTATTTCTATTTTTATTCTGGGAAGGCCACCAATTTCACAGTAGTTGTTTCCTGAAAAATGAGTCANAGGAGCGAGAGTATGTTGAGCAGGAGAAGATTCAGGGCTTCAGCCGGAGTATTTCTATTTTTATTCTGGGAAGGCCACCAATTTCACAGTAGTTGTTTCCTGAAAAATGAGTCACTGTCTCATAGGTAAATAAAAGTGTATCCCCTTCCACCTGCCGTTCCTGCGGCACGTTCCCAGCCAATACGACATTATGAAATGTCTCTGGCTGTCCCTGTAGAGGCAAGGGCCAGGTCTCGCCTATATTCCTGTCAGATAACACTTGGATAACCGTGCCTCCACACGTGGCCTTTATAATCTTGCCCTCTATGTATCCCAGTGCGATGGTCTCCTGCTTACCACAGGAAGAACCAAGCACTGCCATCAAAAACAATAACACAAAACTTCCTTTCATGGCTGCATTCTGAGACGTCTACAGTTGAGGAATCAACATGCCCCACCGTTAAATTAAAGGTTACCTATACAAGGTGGTATATTATATTGAGATCTCCTCAATATTATGTGTTAAGATTTTATTATAAAGTAGATCAAAGAAGGAAGGCTACAATGTTACACCTTGATATTCTATAAGCTGTCTCACATGGCAAGGGAATTGCCTCACAACTCTTGAGAGCCGCAAGCATGTCAAAATATCAAACCTACTACCCCTGATGTTAGGCAATAGGGGCAGATTCGCTTATAACTGATGTTATGTAAAATACCTTTTTGAAAGTTCGAAGATCCAATTTTCCATAAGTGCCATCGGTGGAGCAAGATGTATTTTTGTAAACAAAAAGGAGTAAGCTTTGGAATGTCTAGTCCTGATATAGGTTGACAAGTATTCATCCCAGGAAACGGCGGTATCTAGCAACAGCAAAAATAGCTGTTGCTCCACGTTGCTGACTTGTTGCTGACAAGTTAGAAGATGTCTCTGTATAGTATTCGCTATAAAATATGGTTAATTCTGGCCTCTAATCCGCGTTTTACGCTGTTATTGCTACCCAATCTTTAGGGCTGATACAGCAGCAACATCCAGCAACAAGTCTCTTAGGCGGTATCCCAAAATCGCGGAATTTACGAGACAAAAGAGGAGTGAACATTTTGGGCTTTGTCCGCATAGCTTCTGATTTTTAGGGTCCCCACCATGAGTCCCGCATACCAAGTAGCCAAGTTGGTAAAGGTCCGTCAATAGAGTCTACCCCAGGAAAGGCTAAATTTAAGCAGGAGCAGACAGAGCTTTTTCATTGCCAATAGCATTCAGGACTCATACGCCTGTGAGAGCAAATCAAGCTGATTTAGGTATGGAGCGACTTAGGAAGACAAATACACAGTCAATCCCGAAGGTTTTTTTTATTATTTTTATAACTTAACCCCAGCGAAAAGAAGCCCTTCCAAGCCCTTACCTCGGTCCGGGCTTTATAGCACCATGCACCATGCATGTAGTTTTGTCCTATTCATAAGAAACATGAAAAAAACACTAGCAACCATCCTGTCTACCGTTCTTATTCTGTCTTGGGGAGCCGCCTACAGTTGCTCTGCCTTTCTGCTTAAAGGGGAGGGCCATTGTGTCGTCGGGTTCAATGAAAACTGGAAGACTATGCCGGGAATCGTCGTGCTCAACAAAAGGAACATCGTCAAAGAGAGCCTGAGCTGGAAAAGGCTTACGTCTTCCCAGGCAACCAAAGAAAAGACCATAACGTGGAAATCGAAATATGGCTCAGTGAGTTTTAACCTGCTTGGCGCTGACCTTCCCTGCTACGGGGTGAACGAGAAGGGCCTGTTCCTCGCGGAGCTCTACCTAGATAAGACCTACTCGATGCCTGACACGGCCAAGGCCAACATGTTCTGGGCACAATGGATCCAGTACCAGCTCGACAGCCACGCCACGGTGGAGGAGGTGATTGGCAACCTGGATAAGGCGCCTGTCATAGATTGGTGGCCCAATTTCCCGGGAAGCCACTTTTTTGTGGCCGACAAGGAGGGCAACACCGCGGCAATCGAGCTGATGGAGGGGCGGTTCTAGGTCTCCTCCCAGGAAGGAATGCCCGTGCCGGTGCTCTGCAATGACCCGTACCGGAAGGAGCTGAAGGCCGTGGGGGCCTATGACTTCATGGGGGGCGGGAAAGGGTTCGACTCTTATTCCAAAAAGTGGGAGGACCGGTTCGCTAAGGCCACGCACATGTTAATGTTCTATAAATCAGGTATTTCCCCCATCGACTACTCCTGGCAAGTGCTGGACAGCATCAAACCGGGGCAGTGGCAGCTGGTGGCCGATCTTAGGAACGGCGTCGTTCACTTCAGGTCAGACGTAGGCAAGGAGGTAAAGTCGCTGGACCTGTCAGCGTGCGGGTTTGAGCGTGGAGGACCCTTAGAATATATTGATATCAACTCGGAGCTGAAGGGAGACGTCAGAGGCGGGCTCACCAAGTTGACGGCGGACTTGAATGACAGTTATGTGGCCAGGGGGTTTCCCATAGGGTACGTCAACAAGGAGTTTCCCGAGTCGGAGGACTACAGGAACATCAAAGCTAATTTGAGGAGGTATTATCTTCGGCTGATTGGGCATAAATACTAGCTTAGGCGGTGGTGCAAGCCTCAGCAGGAATGGAAGTGTCCCATGATCGACCACAAGGATTCGATAAGCGACAGCTGCCCTTGAACTAGAGCATGCTGTAATTTTTTTCAGGCAGGCAACTATGGCTTGGATGGCTGCATCTATGGGATGAACAAAGCGATCTGATCTACTCCCAATGGCAAACCATCAAAACCCGCCCCCTAGAAAGATACGGGAGGCTTCATGGCCTGTCCTGCTGGCCTTTTACGTCGGCCACATCCTGTTGCTGGCTTTCCCTCTCTTCCCTGTATGGCAGCGGCAGGTGGAGAAAGCCACCGGCGGCCTGGTCAATTCCATACTGCTGTCTTCTGTACTCGCCTTTCTTATACTAGTGGGAGGGGTCGCATGTGCAGGGGGACGCCTGCGGCTGGCGGATGTGGGGCTTGAGAGGAAATTGCTTCTCCCCGGGGCGGTTGCCTGCACCGCCATCTGGCTTCTTCCCCAGGCAGCCGGGGCCGCGTACCAGCTGCTGGTCCGTGGGAAACTGGAGCTCATCGAGTTTTGGTCCGACAACGAGCTGGCCCCGATGCTCGGTCAGCTGGTAGCGCAGCTGCTGGGCAATGCGCTCTTCGAGGAGACCGGCTACCGCGGCCTTCTTTTACAACAGCTGAAGATTAAGCTCGGGGGGCGGGTCCGGGCAGCCAGGGCGCTGACAGGAGCAGTGATCATTTCTTCCCTACTCTTTGCCTTGATGCACCTGCCTGCAGTCTGGCTCTCCGGAGCCTCGACGAGCGAGATGCTTCTCAAACTTGGCGTAACGTTTGTGGGGGGGATGGCCTGGGCGCTGCTTTTTCACCGGACCCGGAACCTATTCTTCATCATCGGCGTCCATGCCCTGCTCAACGTCCCCTTCTCCCTCTATATCCCCAATCCGCTGGCAGTGATCCTGACGCTGGTGCTGGCTATGGTGGTTGCGTGGAGACACCAAAAGCAGTTATTTCCAGTGTCTGAGGGTTTTTTAGGATTCAGGTACGACAAGTGTAAATATTAACAAGGCCGGCTCCCTTGAACAGGAGCCAGCCTTATAAAGCTATATTATGTTAAGTGAAATTTAATGACTTGGCTATACTAGTGCTCCTCCAATTTGATTGTTAGAAAGGTTATGTGCCTTTAAAGTTGTTCCAAAGCGGCCAGAGGCCGCGGAATAGCAGTCACGAGGGAGGACGCTCGCGCCATGTTAATTTTTAATTTGAAAGTGCACTAGGTACGTTTATGCACGATAGATGTGGTTGACAACTTGGTTTATATAACAAAGTGCTTTGGATAGTGGTCAAGATGATAAAAAATTAATACAACCCAATATTTCTTAGCCGGATTTGCAAAATAAGGGTGAGGTGGAAAATTATAGTTTCAGCAGGTTGTGTAATTTTTCCAATATATTCTTTTAAGAGCTTTTTATCATTAGCAAAGTCAGTAATTCTTGTTCCTTCTACTTCCACCTGTCCAAAACCTTTAGGTGACGGGCCACCTCTTTAATTTCACAGCTACTGCAGTTGCGTACCAGCATGTGCAGTATCACTTACTTTATCTCCCTGCGGTAGTCTGACTTGTGGTAATACAACTGGAACAGCTTGCCGCAGCAATGGCACAGAAATTTTTGTCTGCCCGTGCGCTTTACACCATTTTTTACTACTTTCAGACTGTAGTAGCAAGGGGTGATTCACTTGCATCGTTAGCTGGCATATAAGTTCCTATAAACATTGTCACTGCCAAACTTATACTACCATCATCTATTACAGCCTACAACCAAGATTTTATAGAACTTACTTTACCTGAATACATGTACGATAAACTCTTTAACTATATAGAGCAGTATGCTGGTTTGCCGCTCACAGAGACAGATAGACAAATCATTCAAGAAGTCTTTGTGCCCATGAAACTACGGAAGAAACAATACTTCCTGCAAGAGGGAGAAGTCTGTAAGTATATGGCATTCATAGTTAAGGGAGCAACGCGGCAGTATACAGTAGACGATAAAGGCGCTGAACATATGGTACAGCTGGCAATCGAGAACTGGTGGATTAGCGACCGGGAAAGTTTTACCATGCTTACTCCTACTATATACAATATTGATGCCTGGGAAGACTGCGAACTCCTTACCACAACCAAAGCAGATGCTACCCGTTTGGCTCATATTCCTGCTGCTGTTCAGGCTTTACGGGAAATGGATATTAACCATGCCATCGCCATGCAGAAAAGAGTAAGTTCTGCCATCGCTATGACGGCAGAACAACGTTACGCACAGCTTGTAGAAAGCAATCCCACATTTTTGCAGCGCTTTCCCCAGCACATGATAGCTTCTTACCTGGGCATGACGAAAGAAACATTGAGCCGCATTCGCATGAAAGCCTCCGGTAAATAGTATCCTTTCCATCCTCTTACTGTCACCGCTGAACCGTTGATTTTTATCAACAGAATTTGTTGACTTTTGACATCGTTCTTACGCTTCTTTAAGTGCCAACTTTGTAATATCAAATCGCAGCTAAAGTAACGCAAATAATGACTACACGTCAGGCGTACGCTGCGGTTAGTACTAAACGAAGAAATCAAGGCAATGAAAAAGAAGATTAGTTTTTCAGCTCAGGGACAAAGAGCTGACATAGGTGAAATGATTATTTATAGAATTTTACCTAACCGCTATGCCGATGCGGTTGGTCCATTTGTTTTTCTCGACCACTTCGCTCCAATTAAAGACTCTCCGGATCAATCTAGAACGAAGCAGGGTACCGGAGCACACCCTCACAGAGGCATTGCAACCCTCACCTATGTACTCAAAGGCGAAGGAGAACACTTTGACAGCCAGGGGAACCATGCAAAGGTTTACTCAGGTGGCATCCAGTGGATGAAAGCCGGGAATGGTATCCTTCATGATGAAAGAGCAATTCCTGATACCCAAACCGGTGACCCGTACATGCACGGCTTTCAATTTTGGATTAACCTCCCTTCCCAGGTAAAAAAAGAGAATCCGGAGTATTTGACGGTAGACGCAAATGAGGTTCCAATCGCTAACCTGGAGGACAACAGGGGCTGGCTTAAAGTTATAGTTGGACAATATAAAAACCTGGTGTCAAAAATTCCAACCTACACCAAGCAGTTTTTATACCATATCCAGGTTAACGCAGGAAAAACGGTATCATTTCCTGCAGAAAAAGGAATGGAATATGCCATTTTTCTGCCACAGCACCATGCTACTGTCAACAACACCTCCTTTCATGCTGGTGATTTTATAGCGTTCGACACGCAAGAAGGAACAATTGAAATCACGAACGCTCCTGACACAGCCGCTGACATCCTTCTATTTGGAGGCGAGCCTTACACAGAACCTATTGTTGCACATGGCCCTTTTGTGATGAACAGTTTACTGGAAATTGCTGAAGCATACCAGGATTTCCATGCAAACAAGTACGGCAAGATTAATTATCAAGCAGAAGAACATAAAAATAACTAAATATATCCCTATTCATTCTCAAACAAAACAATTTAGTATCATGAAAGCCTTCAACATAATTACGTGGGTACTTACCATTTTATTAGCGGTGGCATTTTTCGGATCAGGAGTTACCAAACTCATCGGTGTCGAAATGCAGGTTCAGAACATCCAGAGTTGGGGATTTCCGGATTGGTTCCGCTACCCTGTTGGGCTTGGCGAGATAGCGCTAGCAATAGCTTTAATATTTTTCAAGCCTAAATCCTTTGTGATGTATGGTATCTACATCTGGGCTTTCGTAGCCATCCTCACTCACCTACAAGCAGGGCAGACAGAAATGACCGGTGGCCCACTGGTATTTGCGTTGCTAAATACGGTGCTGCTTTTGAGCTGGAAAAAATCAAAATACGCACGCTAAAATTCAGCACGTCATAAGTTAAACAATCATAAAAGACACACTTAAATCACATACTATTATGTTAAAAGTAGCCATTATTATAGGAAGCACAAGACCAGGACGGCAGGCAGAAGCGGTAGCAAAGTGGGTATACGAAATAGCACATCAAAGAACGGATGCTGCATTTGAAGTGGTAGATTTAATCGATTTTGAACTACCTCTTTTGGATGAGCCGTATCCGCCTTCTATGCAGCAGTACACCAAGGCACACACTAAAAGATGGTCTGAAAAAATTTCATCCTTTGATGCATTCGTTTTTGTAACACCCGAATATAACCACAGCACCTCAGGTGCCCTAAAAAATGCCGTGGACTTTTTATACCGTGAATGGAATAACAAAGCAGCTGGTTTTGTAAGTTATGGCAGTATAGGAGGTGCCCGTGCAGTAGAACACCTTCGGTTAATTATGGCAGAGCTTCAAGTGGCAACGGTTCGGGAGCAGGTAATGCTCTCCCTGTTCTCTGACTTCGAAAACTTTCAGGTTTTTAAACCGGCAGCCATGCACGAGAAAAAGGTGAACCTGATGCTTGACCAGGTAGTGCTCTGGGGTGCCGCCCTGAAAAATATCCGGGTAGAGCAGGCGCAAGGCAATTGACGAAGTCAAACCATATTAAAAATTTTTAGATAATAAGTTTTAAAATAAAAGCATGATGACCGGCTACACGAGACAAACAGGAAGCTGATAACACAGGACACAACTTGTTGTAATCTGTATTTCAGGTCTATGAGTTTCAGAAATTTAATCATCAGGCTTACACAGAAATAGCGTTATGTCAATTGCAAGACAACTTATAAAGAAATACAAACCTCAAGGACAAGCAGGTTTTTTAGGAGCCGGACACGAAGCCCGACCCGTAGTAAGTGGACCATTTATTCAAACGGATCCATTCATCTACTTAATGGATGATATATTAGACAAAAAAGATAACATCCCTGTTGGCGGACCTCACCCGCACGCAGGCTTCGAAACAGTATCGTTGCTGTTGCAGGGTTCATTTGGAGACGAGAAACACCATATGAAAGAGGGCGATTTTGAAATAATGACGGCTGGGAGCGGCATTGTGCATACGGAAACACTAGAGAAGAAGGCAAAGCTGCGCTGGCTGCAATTATGGCTCAACTTACCTAAGAAAGATCGGTGGGCAGCACCGAGAGTGCAAAACATGTCCTTTAAACATGTGCCGACAAGTAACGAGCACGGCGTTAAGATTCATCTTTACAGCGGTTCCTTAGCTGGTTTAACATCTCCTGTACAAAATTATTCACCACTTATTGTTGCCAACATCACTATTAATGCGGGGGTAACTACAGTACAACAACTGCCTGCGAACTACAACACTTTTTTGTATGTGATTGAGGGTAGCGTTAAAATTGGTATGGGAGAAAAGCAACTACATAAAGACGAAGTAGGATGGCTGAATCTATCTGAAGAAACATCAGAGAGTGATTTAAAGCTAACAGCAGGTGAAGCAGGAGTTAATTTCGTGCTTTATGCAGGAAAGCCAACAGGTGATGAAATTGTTTCGCATGGACCGTTTATAGCCGACACAGCGGAAGAAATTCAGCAATTGTATCAGGAGTACAGACGAGGGAAAATAAATCATATAACAACTGTTCCCGAAGAACGAAAAATAAAGTGGTAGTTGCTGGTAATTTCTGATTCAATATAAAATATTCTGCTGTATAGATTCTGTGACCCGTCTGAAAAAAGTTGACCGTGCTTGCCGATTCTCTTAAAATGGCCGGTTTAGCGATAATTGTAAACAGTTTGCAAGATTTGTGTTTGGTGAGTCCTGAATTGCCGTCTCACAAATCAAACTAGTATTTTAATTAACGTGAACTCGGGAATTAAGCCAATGTTCTGGCGAGGTTAAACTTTTTGTTTTTGTGGTCGAGAAAGGTGTAGGCGGTCAGACCTGAGAGGATGTGGACCAGGGCGTTGATGGGGTTTCGGT
>NZ_JBLIQL010000004.1:0-425855 GCF_047525655.1 Pontibacter sp. 13R65 | reverse complement strand
GAACAGGAAAGCGGTATAGAGAAGCCTCTACACCGCTTTACCGGATCCGATTGGCACTGGCAAATCTCCTCAATGAGTTTATCGCCTACTCCCGCTTAAAAAATTCGGGATGAGTCATGTCTTTAGAGAATTGTTCTACTATGTTATCTCTGCCTTTACTATTAAAATATGCTTATTAGCGAAGAGTCTCTATAAAAATGCGCAGATTTAGTTATTTTTCACAACATGGCAGGTGGAATCCATATCTTTACCCTTCACCAAGTACACCTCACTGTTTAACCTCGTCAAGTTAAGACCAAATTCATCCTCACCGGCCACTACCCTGTGGCGCTCCTGAAACAGGCCTTTGCCAGTGAGGTCCAAAAGCTTGACCTCAACTGTGCCCGGCTGCGCCACGCACAGCTAATTTTAATGTAACAACCACACCCAATAGGTTTATTTAATTTATTGCCTCGACAGCATTTTGTTTGGAAACTAATAAGATCTATAAACACAAAATAAATTTTTTTACGCCTAAGGCTGATACTTAAAACAGGAACAGCTGCAACTGCAACCAGAACTGATTATACCTTGCTTTTTCAGCGCCTCCGTCTAAAGCCTCTCTTCCATAACCCACCGACGTATAGGAGAGCCTGAGGTTAGTGTTAAGGTCGTTGAAGAAGTAGTTAAGTCCTCCGCCTATACGCTCGTTCGACATGAGCATATTCATGGCATCCATGGTTGCACCATCGGCTGTACCAGGCAAGCCAAATTGTGCAGGCCTACCGTTGATGTTCTGGTTCTCATACTTTATCCAAGGCTGTAGCTTTACATTCTTAAAGTAGTAGCCCAGCTCCAGAAACTGGATGTTCTGGCGTGGGATAAGCCAGGCAAAAGAATAGGTGCCTGTGCCGGTTCCTCCTGTCATTCTTGTGTAGGCAGCATTTACTGTTATGGAGCCTGCGTTACCTGCTGGTGCGTCCAGAAAAGCGTCCATACCGAAGTTTCTGTAAGAGCCCTGCACATCGAAGCCTCCGGCCAGGGCAAAAGTGCGCCCTTTCCCCAGCTTAGTGCCATCGTAGTAAAAGTCTTTCTCTGGCTCCAGAAAGTTGTACACCGTCCGGCCAACAACCCGTATAGGACCGCGCCCGTTGTCTCGTCCTGCTATAGGTTGACAGAAAATTGTCAAAAATGGAGGATAGAAAATCAAAAGAACGTATCATTGCCGAGTACTTAGCCAGCGGTCTAAGCTATCGTCAAGCAGCGCCTAAATACGGAGTGAATTTCCGTACGCTGCACAGGTGGGTAAAGCAACACAAAGGGCAGATGAAAAAGCCAACAAAAGCAGTGACTGTAAAGCCCGTTCCGGTTTTACCCCCAGGGCAGGAGTCCCTGCCAACCGATGTCAAACTCCTTCAGGCAGAACTGCGCAAAGCCAGGCTTCATACGCAAGTACTAGAGCAGGTGATTGCTATTGCCGAAGAAGAGTTAGGTCTTTCCATCCGAAAAAAGTCTGGCACCAAGCAATCTTAAGAATAGAGCAAAGCACACCATCCCGAGCTGTCGGGGTACTTTGCTCTTTGTTTGGTTACAGCGGACAAGCCTACTACCAGCAGATCAAAGCACAGGAGCAGGAGGCGCTACAGGAGGACCTGCTGGTGCAGGAAGTGCTGCGCATCCGGCAGACACAAAAGCGACTGGGTGCTCGCAAGTTGCTGGTGATCATGTCAACGTTTATGCTAGAGCATAGGATAAACATGGGGCGTGATACTTTTTTTGAGTTACTGCGTGCCCATGGTCTGCTGGTCCGGAAGCGAAAACGCTATAAGCCGCAGACCACCTTCTTGGCTCATTGGCTCCGCAAGTACAGCAACCTGATCATTGGTTTTATACCCGTAGCACCTGATCAACTTTGGGTCAGCGATATTACCTACATTCACTTACAGAGTGGCTTTGCCTATCTAAGCCTTATTACCGATGCCTACAGCCGTAAGATTGTGGGATTCTACCTTAGCAAAGACTTATCTGCCATGGGATGTATGCAGGCGCTGGTAATGGCACTTCAGAATAAAGGCGCGCATCAAAAATTGATTCATCATTCCGACAGGGGCATACAGTATTGCAGTTACGCCTATGTTAAGCTCTTGCAGGATCATAGTGTAGCTATCTCGATGACGCAGAAGGGTGACCCGCTTGAGAATGCCTTGGCTGAGCGAGTCAATGGCATCCTGAAAGAGGAGCTGCTGGAAGTAGTTTATTCTTCCTTCACTGCTGCACAGACAGCCATAGCCACAGCTATTAGTATCTATAACTATCAGCGGCCTCATTCCAGCGTGGATATGCTCACTCCTGTGGAGGCACACACCAAAACAGGCATATTGAAAAAGCACTGGAAGAACTACTATGCTATCAAAAAAGAGAAGCAGAAAGATATGGTATAAGAAAATAGCTAAACAAAATTGTAAAGCTCTCAACGGACTACCAACTATAGGAGTAGCTACCTGCCGAGCCGCTACTTATTGTAAAGTACAAACAAATGTAAAGGGTTGGCAGGATTAAATTTTATGTGTAAACTTGATAAAGGATTAATGTAAAAAAGTGTCAACTTTTTTCAGGACGAGGCAGGTTAATTTCAGTCTCAAAAAACACGTTACCTTTTCTGGACAGCTGTGCCCCGAACAGAAGACGCGCCCGGTAGAGGTTGAAGCTCCTCAGATAGTGATTGTTAGAACCGGATGCCGCCTCATCCATAGCACTCATTGGCCCCTGACTTAAAGCTGCAAACATATGAATGGCCGCCCCTACCTGATAGCTGCGCTTAAATTCTTGCGCCAAGGGCAGTGTGTCCTGCTCCATCACGCTTCGCTCCGACGAAAGGCTCTTGAGGAGCAAAGGCTGTTTGTCCTGGCCTTTCGATTTATCAGTTTCCAGAGCAGTGGCTGCCTGCACAGTCTGAGTACCCGATTCCATTTGCTGCGAGGGTGACTGTGCCACACTCGTTAGCAGAGGTAACTGGAACAATAATGCTGCGACAGTGAGTAAACTTTTCTTCATGGTGTTATCAGGTATTAATTTTAAAAGGTATAGCCAACAGAAAGGATGAAGTGGCGGGGAGCTCCGGGGAATGCCCGCATAAAATCATAGCCTCCTACAAAGTAGTACTCATCGAGCAGGTTGTTGACGTTCAGGCTCAGCCGAAACTTGTTTGCCCGGTAAAAAGCGGCCGCATTTACCACAGTATATTCAGGCCAGTAGTCCCAGATCATGTTACCTGACTGCGTGTCCTGAACCTGACGTTCCATCCGGCGCGTGCCCATATAATTTCCGCCCAGGGCCAAACCAAACCCCTCCAATGCGCCACCTTCAAAGGTGTATTTGGCCCACAAACTGGCAGAATGTTTAGGTGCGTTAGGTGCCATTGTCCCTCTCTCCGCTTCCAGATCAGCGGCTAGCACTTCGGTATGGTTAAAGGCATAGTTCACGCTCAGGTTAAACGCAGCGCTTAAACTTCCCGTCGCCTCCAGCTCCACTCCCTGTGATCGTATGCGTCCGTTCTGCCGGTAGATGGGATTGCCTTCGTCGGTGATCTGACCAGTGTTGACCAACGTATTCCGCTTTTCGATATGATAGACCGACAGTGTGGCGAAAAGGCGCCTGTTCAGGAACTCGCCCTTAATCCCGGACTCTGCCTGAAAACTGCCCTCGTTTTCGAAGGGGCGGGTACTGCCGTAGTTCTCCGGGTTGCGGATAAAGGCCGGATCGATGGGCTTGTACCCCTGGCTGTAGCTGGCAAAGTAGTTCAGGTTATCGCGTAACTTGTAAGTCAGGCCCGCTCTCGGGAGAAGCACATTCTGGTGCACTTTCTCCTCCCCGTTATTATAAACACGCTGGTCCCGAAAAAACTCCTGTCGTAAGCCTAAAAGCAGTTTCAGGCGGTCAGTTACGGTTACCTGGTCTTGTACGTATACCCCTGTGGTGGTGTAGCTGGCGTTAAGATAGTCTACAAAAAAGGAAGCTAGCGGCCTTCGGATATACTTGCTCGGGTCCCGGAGTTCATAGGTCGGGTTACTGAGATCAAATGTTAAAGGTATTTGCTGACCGTTTACTTCCATCTCACGGGCCTCCCACTGGTGCCCCCGCTTGTCGGTCTCGAAGCTGATGTAGTCCATACCTGCCACCAGATCGTGACGTAGCCTGCCGGTGTTGCCGTTGATAGCAAAGTAAGTGGAGAGGTTGTCGGTATATTCGTTTACTTTCTTCTCCATGTAGCGCATGTTCATGATGGTATTGGCAGGCGCATCGGCAAAGGTGTTTAGGGTGCGGTGCTCGCTTAGGTCCTCATGGTAGACAAATTTCATGTAGGCCGCATTAAAAGACAGCCAGTTGCTAAGTCGGTGGTTAAGCGAGCCGTTCAGAGAGATGTCGTTTACCCGATAGTAATCGCTTGGCTGGCTCAGGGTGAAGGACCTCGGCAACGCGTACAGGTTGCCCCCCCGAATCCCCATCCCGCGGTCGAGGTAATCATCAAATTTACTATATACCAGTTCGGCGTTAACCGTGGTATTATCTGTTGGGCGGAAAGTAACAGTAGGCGCAATCATCAGAGAACTGCGGTCGTTTACTTCCCGGAAGGTCTTAGTATCTTCGTAGCCAATGTTTAACCGGTAAAGCAAGGACTTATCTTCGTTGAGCGGCCCTGTCAGGTCGATGGTGCTGCGCACGGTCTGGAAACTGCCGACGGAGAAACTGACTGCTTTCCGATCTTCATCGAGTGGCTTTTTGGTTACCAGATTGACCGTACCACCGGGGTTGATGTCACCGAAGAGGGCGCCGCCGGGGCCTTTGAGTACCTCCACGCTCTCCAGGTTTACCGTGAGCGGCACCCGAAAAAAGCTCGTGCCGTAACCGTAGCCCGAGCGCAGTCCGTTCACCAGCCTAAAACCTGTTTCGTAGCCGTTACGGAAGCCCCGAATCGTCAGGTCATCGTATGCGGAATATTGATTTACACCCGCTAGGTTCTGCACCACGTCCGTCACCAGGAAGGCCTGCTGGTCCTCGATCAACTCCTTAGTGACAGAGGAAATAGTCTGGGGTACATCCACCACCCGGCTCTGCAGTTTGGTACCGACAAAACTGTAGTCGTTTATATAGTTGGTTTCCTTGCGGCCTGTCACCAGCACCTCCTGCATCATATGCGTGCGCCGGTCCAGCACCACGTCCAGCCAGACATGGGGAGAGTGTTCTGTCACCGCAAAAGGAACGGCTTTATCTGTAAGCCCCAGCCCTTTCATCAGGAGGATATAACTCCCGTAAGGCAACCGATCCATTTTGAACGTACCGTCCAGCGCGGTAATATTGCCAATTGAAGTATCTTTTATACCGACAGAGACACCAACCAGTACCTCTCCTTTTTCATCCTTTATTTTACCACCTACACTGCCTGTAGGCTGGGCAAAAACAGGAACGCAAAAGAGGCATAGCATCAGGGCGCACAAGGTACCTTTGGTAAAAATTGCAGTCATTGGTCAGGTCAATAGTAGCTCTTGAGAGTTAACATGATATATGCTATGTTTCATCGACTCTTGCAGTTGCAGGTCCATGTGGATGGTTCTGTAAACAGGCGTCTCGTCCTGGCAGTTCAGCCGGAAGCCTTGTTTAGCCCAAAACTCCTGTGCGCCGAAAAGGAAGGGGTGCGTGTGCAGGTAGAGTGTTTCTATACCTTTGTGCTCAGCTTCTTCTCTCAAGGCCCTAACAAGGCGTGTGCCTAACCCAATTTTCCGAAAAGCTGGCTCTACATAAAGTTTCTGCACCTCGGTTGTCAGCTGCCCCTTATAATTTAAGTGGGCAAAGCGATGGTCAAAAGTACGCATACCGACGGTACCAACTATTTGATCAGACTTGTCTGTTGCAATCAGAAATACAGCGTTTTCATCCTCCACGTAAGAGGCTTCGAAGTGCGAAAGGTCATGGGGCAACGTGCTGTGATCTATCATTGGGAACAGCTCTTTCCGGAACTCCATCACATAGCGCACCAGCTCAGGAATCCGCTTTTTTTCGACTGCCTTTATCTGTATCATCATGTGAGTATATTATCTTGGTATCACTATCGATTCATTCTTCACCCGCATTAGCCGCTGATTTCTGGCTTTGCTCAACCTTTTCCTAGGTTAGCTAAGAAAAATTCGCAGCTGCGTTAATGGTGGTTACAGCAACTGCGGCATGTGAAATCCATCTGCTATATGGGCGCACGGTTCAAACTAAAGGGCATTCACAAAATAGAGTATCCCAACAGAGAAGAGGTGCAGCTCTTGATTCGCGTTCACCTCAGCCATAGCATTACTGTATCGGGTGGTGTTGTAGTAGTAATAAGTAAACAATCGCATATCCTGGCTTGCAATAGGCTTGTATTCCAAGCCTGCTAAATAGCCAATGTTCTTTCTGAAATTATTACCGAAGCCGTTATCCGCTCGGTGACTAGCTGTCTCGTAGAAGCCCTTCGCAGTCAGAAACCACTTTGGCACAAACTCATAATCTGCTCTGAGTACAGCCGTTTTATAATTAATATCTTGCATAAAGGTGGGTGCAAATGCTGGTGAAGATGCCCTAATTTTGTTGGCAGCGGACGACCCTATATTGGGATAGTCGACGGCCATATTAGCGCTCTGTAAATCGAGATAGCCACTAAACCTATTAAGCACCACCTGGTTGCCGATTGATACCGCAAAATCTGTCTTACCTGCGGCAAACTGGGAGACATTGTAGCTGTAAAAGGTCTGCCATCTTTTATCGAACATGTTTCCCAGCCACGCAACGTATAGACCTAGAGGCGTCTTTGATGGTCTTAATCCATTTTTATCATAGCTTATCGCGTTAAACGTTCCGTTAAAATCGTTGTTGAAGGTATTGTGCAACTGCAGTTGAAAGGTATGGTTTTCTGTGATGTCGTAGCCCAGCTTCATAGCCAGTAAAAAAAGGTTCAGCTGCCTGTTCACAAACTCTGTATACTGGTACTCGAAAGTAGGATTTTTGTCAAACTCCCAGCTCCCCACACTCGCTGACTGTTTTCCAACAGTCAGGTGCCATTTCTTCTCATTGCCAAAACGATACATTACATTGGCATGGTCAATTGAGCCTGGAGCATTATCCAAACTATTATGAGCAGAGCTTCTGTTTAGCCTGTATCTTACCCGATAGCTAAGGTCTGGTGTAATAGTTCCCCTCACCTCGAAGCGTGCTTCATTTAACCTAACAGAAGCTTGATTAGATGAACCACTTGGAAGCTCCAAAGAGCTCCGAAGCAGAAAATTTATATCTATCTTTTCGCTTAAACTCGATAACCCGTTTCCTGAAAATCTCTCACTAACAACTGCTTCACTTGTACTTGCGCTATCTGCGGTACTTTGGTCGTATGTGGCATTTTGGGCAAATGCGGCCTGGGTTACAAGTAGTAGAGAAGCGAAAAATAGTTGACATTTATTCATAATACGCTATGATTTTATATGGATACTCCTGCTTGATATATTGCACTTGCCACCTGTTCTTTTTAAATTCTATAGAACAAGCGGCAGCGACACCGCACTTACATGCGCTATTATCTGTTCACCAAATACTTAATAAGAAATTTTTATCTTCCGGGCACGACCATTAGTTTGTCGTTCACCATAACTGTTGTAAAGCGCACGTCATATACATATTCCAGAAAGGCACTGGCGTGGTAATCGAGCTCATTTGTTGGCGTAACAACTGTCCGGTCTTTCATAAAGTAGCAATGGTCGGCATACAGAAAAGCCATGTTCGGGTCGTGCATAATAGCGATAACCGTCAGGTTGTTTTCTGTTAAGTTTTTAAGCTTCTCCAGCACATAGGTCTGGTAATAGATGTCGAGGTGGTTGGTAGGTTCGTCGAGTAAAATAATGCGGGGGTTCTGCACCAGTACCCGCGCAATCATAACTAACTGCTGCTCACCACCCGATAGCTCGGTATAGGGCCTATTGGCCAGGTGACTGATGCCCAACTCCTCAATAGCCTGCTCAACTTTTTCCCTGTCGCTCTTTTTGGGGCTGAAGGCAGAAAAAGCAGCTCTGCCCGTAAGCACGACATCCTTTACCTGGAAGGGAAATACCGACTTGTGGAACTGAGGCAAGAAGCCAAGCACGCTGGCGCAATCTGAGAAAGACAACTTGCTTCGCTCTTTCCCTATCAATTTCACAGAACCATGCTGGTACTTCTGCAGGCCTGCCATGATGTTGAAGAGCGTAGACTTGCCGCTCCCGTTCCGCCCTAATAACACGGAAAAGCTGTTGGCCGGGAATACTACGTTCACTTGCTCCAGTATCGGAGTATGGCCATACCCAAAACTGAGGTTGGTTACTTCTAATGCCGCTTCTGTCATACCCAGTTAATTTTATTTTTTTTCATTAAGAAGAGGAAGAAAGGAGCCCCTAATAACATGGTAAAAATGCCTATTGGAATCTCAAAATCCATGAGTGAGCGGGAGAAGTTATCTATAATAACAAGGAATGACCCGCCAAAGAAGATGTTAGCCGGCATCGACTTTCGGTTATCTGGCCCCACCATCATGCGGGTGAGATGCGGTATAAACAGGCCATACATGCTGATGACACCAGCCGCCGCCACCGACGTAGAAGTAGTAAGGGTCGCCAGGCCTACCAGCATCATCTTATCCGCAGTAGGATTTACGCCCACCGCTTTTGCCTCCTGTTCACCTAAGGCAAGCAGGTTAAGCCGCCAACGCATCAGGTACATGCCCACTATGCCTACGCCTACTGGCAGAGCGGCCGTGTTTACCTTGTCCCAGGAGGCATGGTGCAGGTTACCCATAGTCCATTGCACAATAGCCTGTAGTTTATAGGGGTCGCTCATGTACTGCACCACAGTGAGGGATGCTGTAAATATGCCAGACACAATCATACCTGAAAGGATGACCGCTACAATGGAAGACTTGTTGTTGCTAAAGGCAAAGGAATAGGTCAGGATAACTGAAACCACTCCCAGTACAAAGGCTGTTACGTTGATATGGAAGAACGGAAAGGCAATGGCCAGTGCCGCTCCGAAAGCCGACCCTGAGGAAATACCTAACACGTATGGGTCCACGAGCGGATTCCGGAAGATACCCTGCAAAGCTCCCCCGGAGGCAGCCAGGCCGGCTCCGATGATAAAGGTGAGCAAAACCCTTGGCAGGCGCACATTCTCGATGATGTTATTGAGCATGAAAACCTTATTCGAACTCTCGTTGATGTTGCCAGCCAGCGCAGCCTTACCCCAGTCCCAATAGTCCATAAACACCAGGCCCTGCGATGGGCCAACCGTCAGAGAATACAGCAAGAGCGGTATAGGCAAGCCATAAATCAGAGAGGCTGTCAGAATTTTTCTCATTCGAGTAGCGCACTAGCTTTGGCACCATACAGGTTCGTCATAATATCCCTTCTGTTCTCTTCGAGGTTAAAGTTCTCTTCGCTGCCGTAACAGATGTTATGCAGCTCTATGGCAGCATACATTATCTTGAGGGTGTGCGGGTCGTAAAAGAATGGAGGATTCAACACATGCACGTTCTTGTTCCGGACAGCCGTTAAAACAGACAGCTCTTTCTTGTCATATAGTACCTGTGGGTCTGTGCTCCAAAGCAGAATCAGGTCAGGATCCCAACCGATCAGTGTTTCAGGGTTGATGTTGGGCTGGTCCAGCTCAAAGGTGCAGGCGTTTTGCACACCTGCCAGTTGGAAGCATTCATTCATGCGGCTGTTCTTGCCCGAGGTAGAGTATATTCTACCACCGGACCAGGCATAGTACACCGACTTTTTTTGCCCGATGTCCTTCGTCGCCTCCTTTATCTCGTCCAACTTGCCACGAGTATAGCTTAGCAATTCAACTGCCCGCTCATGTGTACCTGTCAATTTGCCGATGTTCTCTATTTCTTCAAACAATTGCTCATTGTTTTGCGGTGACACTGCAAACACATTTATACCTAAACTCTCCAACAAGCGAATAGCGTCGGTTTGGCCGGAAGCGATAATTACCAGATCAGGCTTGAGGGCCAGCACGCTTTCAATATTAGTGGATGTTTCCCAGTTGCCCGGAGCTGATAGTTCTTTCCTGGCGATGCGTGGATCCAGTTTACTAAAATACTTAAATGTTTCGGGATTCGAATAGATGTTGTTCTGTATACCTACCACAGTATGCTCTGCATTGAGCATATATATACCATCTAAGGCACCCTGATACAGTACAATTACTCGTTTTGCCGGCTCTTTTAGCCGTATCTCCTTATTCCGTATATCCTTTACCACAATAGCGCCATCGGCTACCATTGTTTCGCCGTTTTTGCTATTGCAAGCATTTAAAAAAAACAGGCACGCACTCAGGGCCATTACCATACGGCTAGCCGTCTTTCCTCTCCAATACTTCATACGTTCTTCAAAAACCGTTGTGTGCTTCTTCTTAAGACCATCGTGCGGAACAGTAATTTATGTCTAATTATAAAATATCAAAAGGCAGACTATTCCTGCCGATGCACAGGGAACAGTCTGCTTTCAGTTTTTAGAATGTAACTCTCTAATGCAATTGAAAATGGTCTTCTCCTACTTCTGTCGCGTGTTACCATAGGCCTTGACCATCTGTGAAGGGTGCAGCACCCGCTCCTCAATTTCAGTTATAAAGCCACCGCTCAATAACAACTGATACAGCGGTGCATCATACGCAACACATACCTCGTGCTCATCTGTTATAAAAATCGGCACATGTTTATTGCCTATCTCGAAACAGATGGTGCCCACTTCCTGCAGGCTTCGGGGGCGTAATACCACGCAATCACATGGTTTTATCTTTAACAGGATGGCCCGCTCTACCGACAGATAGAGCAGATCTCCATCATCAAGTGCGCTCCTATGCGACTTATCAATCAGGACCTCTACTCCTCCCTGTGTCTTCTTTTTTATTCTAGACTTGAAGGCCTCGTACCATTCTATTTCAAAATAGTCACATGTGCGACCATTCAGCTTTAGCACCTGCTTTTTAGGAAGTGCCTGCGTCACGACAATGGGCTCCGTCAGCATCGACAACTCTTTAGCCATGCAGCATTAAACTGTTGCCAGTTTGGCTTTTTTCTTTTCTTCTACTTTAGCCAATAGCCAGTTGCACCAGTCATCCATGCCGTCACCTTTCAGGCTGCTGATGGCTATTACCTCAATAGTTGGGTTTACTTCTCTGGCATCCTGCGTGACGGCTTCTACGGAGAACGGCACGTATGGCAGCAGGTCTGCCTTGGATACTACCATCAGTTCGCTGGTTAGGAACATACGTGGATATTTCTTAGGCTTATCATCGCCTTCGGTGGCCGCCAGCACTGTTACCCGGATATCCTCACCCAAATCGAAGGCAGCCGGGCAAACCAGGTTCCCGACATTTTCTATGAAGAGCAGGTCTACACCAGCCAAGTCTATATGATCCAGTGCCTGCAGAATCATCTGGGCCTCGATGTGACACATGCCACCCGTTACGATCTGAAGTGCGTTAATGCCTACCTCCTTCATGCGCACGGCATCGCGATCGGTTTCCGGGTCGCCCACCAGCACGGCCATGTTCAGCTTGTCGCTCAGACGTTTTCCGGTTTCCTGCATCAGTGTGGTCTTCCCGCTTCCCGGGGAGGAACATACGTTTATAACCAGCACCTCAGGCAGTCTATCTCTAATTGCCTTCGCTACAAAATCATTAGCCTTTAACAGGTTCAGGGTAGTGTTGTCACACTGTACAGAACCTACAGGCATTCTATTGCTTTTAGGCATGGATGATGTACTCATATTTTCTGTCTTTTATGTCTAGTATTTAATTCTCTAAAAATTCAATCCGGCTGATTTGCAACTCTTCTCCCTGCACAATGTTCTTGGAAGGGGTACCACAGTCACACATAAACTTGTGTCGCTTCACTTCAAAATCTTTGTCACAGGCATTACAGTGAGCGACAATGGGCAGCAACAGCACTTCTAGTTCAATGTCTGCCAGCTTCGGTTCTTCCATAATCAACGCCTCAAAGGCGTTTTGAATCAGGATAGGCTGTATATTGCTGAGCAATCCCGCCTCTATCTGCACTTTGGTTATGCGCTCAAACTTATCAGGATAAGTTTCCTGCAGCGTTTCAAAGACGTTTCGTACAATCGAGATCTCGTGCATATTTATTCCTTTACTTCTCTGGCACCGCCTCAGCTACTGCAAGTACTTCTTCCAAAACTTCTTCAGCTGATGCTTCAGGAGCAATGGCCGCTTTCTTAGTCGCACCTTTGGCTGTTTCTCCTTTTTTCACCCTCTTTGTTTGCTTTTTAGCAATATGCTCTTCCTCTACGAGTTTCTGATCCGACATCTGCTCTGCTTCTGTTTCAGACTGTTCCAGTTCCTGCTTGTGTATCGTAAACTCCCAACACAGCTGCCCCATCGCGCTCAGCCAGTCGTATAGCATCACACCCTCCTGCCCCATAGCCCTGATCATGACTGCGTTAGGAGCGCACTGGGTAAAGCCAAATGTAATCTCCTCGTATTGGGTTGTCAGAATCTCGTCCAGTTCAGCCTTTAATTCTGCCGCAAAAGGTGATACATAGATCATGGTAGCCTGATGGGTATAGCGCTCATAGAACAGGATGGAGTTGAAAGGCTGATGGCCAGGCTCTATCAGTTGGTTATCAAACAGCACGAGTTTCTTGTTGCAAAATACTTTTGTGACACTGTGCAGGCGCGTAAATTTAAATGATTCTCCTGAGTGCACCCGCCCCGACGCAATAATGTCGCCCCAAATCAGTGTGGCACGCTCATCCAGATGAATTTCATTGACTGTTTTGAATATAGAATTGGCAAAAGGTGTGATCGGGTGCGGTATAAACTTATATATGCCGTTCTTCTTTACCTGCACATTCGTTCGCTGCACCGCCCCTTTCTCCATGGGATGTAGCCTGTTGAACGACTGCGTGAAAAGCTTCATCTGCGCTCCCTCATGCACATTCACCTCGATATCAATAACATCCCCATCCATTATCCCCGGAGAAGAACTCATCATGATCATTTCCAGATGCTCGTGCAGATGCCGGGAGCCATAATGGATTACCTTATAGGGTGCATTATGGCGACTCTCTTTCAGCAGTGTCAGCTTCCCTTCTCTCTCCGCGTTGATCTTGATGGTACTAAGCATGCGCCTCTGTTTTTTCTAGTAAAGCATAGGTTTTAATCCAGTTTATCACCTTATCTAGGCCTTCCAGCTTCATCAAGTTGGTGAAAATGAACGGACGTTCCCCACGCATTCTCTTCGAGTCACGGTCCATCATATCGAGGTCAGCGTTAACATAGGGGGCCAGGTCAGTTTTGTTGATGATGAGCAAATCGGAGCGGGTAATGCCCGGGCCTCCTTTGCGAGGCATTTTGTCGCCCTCCGCCACATCAATCACAAAGATGGTTACATCGGCCAAGTCAGGACTGAACGTGGCCGACAAGTTATCCCCGCCACTCTCCACAAAAACAATTTCTGTGTCAGGGTGACGCTCCACCAGCTCTTCCACGGCCTCAATGTTCATTGAGGCGTCTTCGCGAATGGCAGTATGAGGACAGCCACCTGTCTCTACGCCCATAATGCGGTCGGCAGGCAGGCAGGAATTTTTTGTCAAAAACTCAGCATCTTCGCGGGTGTACACGTCGTTGGTTACAACACAGATGCTGTACTCTTCACTCATCTTACGGGTCAGCCTTTCAATCAAAGCCGTTTTTCCTGATCCTACTGGACCAGCCACCCCTATTCTTACATGTTTTTTTGACATAAAGTATCTGATTACGTGGTTTCTTTATGAAATGTATATTCTTGAATATTGCTTTTCGTGTTGCATACATCGAATTTCCTGGCCAATGCAACAGAGCCCTATCATCTCCTCCTCCATGCTTTCCTGCTCATCCACAAGCTGCTTAATGGTTGGCTGCAGATCGAAGAGGATCTTCTGCGCATCACCCTGGCCAATAGGCACCAGTTTGGCGCAGTTCGTTACAATGCCATTGAGCGTGTTATAGTAAAAGGCAAGCAGCGCATCTTTTAAGGTAATGTTGCTGGCATGCGCATACATAGCAAAAGCTACTACGTAGTGTCCATGCAACTTTCCCTCCCGGATTTTGGTCAGATAGTTACTGCATTTTTTGTCCGGGTGCAGTTCCTGTGTCAGCTTCAGAAAACGTACGGCCAGTTTTTTGCTGGCATCTCTTATTTCGGCAGGAGCCTTGAGCGCTGTAATTAGTTCGTCCAGTTTCTGCATTTCCCGCGCTGGCTTCTTGGCCTCTAGCAAGGCCCATGCTTTCTGCAGAAAGGCTGCATCGTTATAGTAAATGCTATAACGCAGCATGTTTTTTGCATACACAGTAGCTGAAGGCGTATCTTTCACAATCCCCTGACTCACGTAAGACTCCAATCCGTAGGAGTGAGTAAAGCTTCCAATCGGGAACATAGAGTCGTTGATCTGCAGGAGGGTTAACAATGGCTGCATAGCTGTCTCTTTATTTAATGGTTATTTTTCTGGTATAATTGTTTCCATGCCTGCGCACCCGCAGTGCATGTGTTTTTAAGAGCTTGCGTACCTCCCTCCTCGGCTCATAGCCGGAGCGTTCCAAAAGTCTGTATAATGGGTTCTCGAACTCCACCAGCACCTCGGCTGCCTCATTAATGAAAATAGGAATATGCTTGTTTCCAATCTCGAAGCAGATAGTACTCATGTCCTTAAAGCTGTCTGGTTTAAACACGATGCACTCGCAGGGAAGTATGTTAACAGCAACCGCCCGTTCCCCGTCCATGTGCAGAATGTCGCCATCTTCCAGGGGTGTCGAGTCTTTGCGTATACCTATCTCCTGNAAACACGATGCACTCGCAGGGAAGTATGTTAACAGCAACCGCCCGTTCCCCGTCCATGTGCAGAATGTCGCCATCTTCCAGGGGTGTCGAGTCTTTGCGTATACCTATCTCCTGCCCCGCCCTTGTTCGCTTCCGCAAAGTGGTTTTGCCTGTATCATACCAATCCAGGTCCAAAAAATCAATCGAAAGGTTATTTATCGATTGATTTGATAGGTTACCGATTACCTTCTCTATTAGTAACATAGGGTGATAAAAGGCTGCCGGCATGGTCTAGCCCGTCCGGCAGCACTATTATTTACAGATTTAGAACAGGAAGTAGCGCTGCGCCATTGGCACAACACTCAATGGCTCACAAGTGAGCAACTCGCCATTGGCCGTTACCGCGTACGTTTCCGGATTAACCTCAATCTTTGGCATTGCGTTATTATGCACCATGTCTTTCTTAGTTAATTTTCGGCAACCTTTCACAGGTAAAAACCCTTTGCCCAGTCCCAGTTTGTTTATGCTGCCATTCTCAAGTGATATTTGAGACACAAAGTTGAAACCACTAGTCTGGATAGATTTACCATAGTAACCCCACATAGGGCGGTAAATAACGGGCTGCGGTAAGGAAATAGAGCCATTCGGATCACCCATACGAGCTCCCACAGCTACTCCGTTTTTGAAAATAATCTCAGGCTTCACACCAAACAACCCCGGGTCCCACAACACCAGGTCAGCGTATTTACCTACTTCTATTGAACCCACATAATCAGCCACTCCATGCGTCTTAGCTGGGTTGATAGTATATTTGGAGATGTAACGCTTCACCCGCAGGTTATCTGCCCCGGAGGCTTTATCTTCTGGTAGTGGTCCACGCTGCACTTTCATCTTATGAGCCGTCTGCCATGTACGAAGTATTGTCTCTCCGATGCGGCCCATGGCCTGGCTGTCAGAAGACATCATACTGAAAACGCCCATATCCTGCAGGATGTCTTCGGCGGCGATGGTAGATGGCCTGATGCGGGAGTCAGCGAAGGCTACATCTTCCGGAATGCTCTTATCCAGGTGGTGCACCGACATCAGCATATCTAAGTGTTCATCTACTGTGTTGATGGTATACGGCTTGGTTGGGTTAGTAGAAGACGGCAACACATTAGGATACATGGCAATTTTAATAATATCCGGAGCGTGTCCACCACCTGCACCCTCTGTGTGGTAAGTATGGATTACCCTTCCGTTAATAGCCTTTACAGAGTCTTCAAGGAAGCCTGCTTCGTTTAGTGTGTCTGAGTGGATAGCCACCTGCACATCATATTTGTCTGCCACCTGCAAGGCTATATCGATAGTAGATGGAGTAGTACCCCAGTCTTCATGCAGTTTCAGACCCAGGGCACCGGCTTCTATAGGTTGTGCTGCTGTTTTAAAGGTAGAAGTATTGCCCTTGCCCAGGAATCCAAAATTCATAGGGGTAGATTCTGAGGCTTCAAACATGCGTTCCATCCAAAACTTGCCCGGCGTCACGGTAGTGGCGAGCGTACCGTCAGAAGGACCAGTACCACCGCCGATCATGGTCGTAACACCACTGTACAGCGCTACCTCTACTTGCTGCGGCGCAATAAAGTGGATGTGGGCATCTATGGCGCCTGCCGTTACTATCTTACCAGCACAAGCCTGCACCTCAGTGGCTGCGCCAATAATCATACCTTTCGTTACTCCTTGTTGGGTATCCGGGTTACCAGCCTTGCCTATACCTACAATCTTACCGTTCTTGATACCGATATCGGCCTTTACAATACCCCAGTGGTCGATAATGATGGCGTTTAGGAGCACCAGATCAAGCACATCGTCCTGTCCGGCTGAGGTAGACTGGCCCATGCCGTCTCGTACTGTCTTACCGCCACCGAACTTGTTTTCGTCCCCGTAAACGTTGAAATCTTTTTCAATCTGTATGAAGAGCTCTGTATCTGCCAGACGAACTTTATCACCTGTGGTAGGTCCAAAGAGGGCAGCGTAACGATCTCGTGGAATGTATAACTCACCATCCACATATTTCACCGAAGAAGAATCGCTTCCTAATGCATTGAAGCCAAGTAGTGAAAGCCCGGCAGTAGAAAGTCCTACCACTTTTATCCATTCGCGTCTATTCCAATTTGACATGGTTTCCTGATTAAATGATGTTATTTTCTATTTCTTTTGGCCGGAGCCGCAGCGCCTCCAGCCCCTTTAAATCCTTGCTTCTGCGCTTTCTGAATAGCAGCTTCCCGCACACTCTTCTTCGACACATCTCCTTCTGTCAAGTTGTTGAAACCACTGATTACTTTGTTGCCCCCAAACTCCACTAGGTACACTGATTTTTTCTCGCCAGGCTCAAAGCGCACCGCGGTACTTGCCGGAATGTTGAGGCGCATACCAAAGGCAGCAGCCCGATCAAAATCAAGTGCCCTGTTGGCCTCAAAAAAATGGTAATGGGAACCAACCTGAATTGGTCGGTCTCCGGTATTGGCCACGGTTACACGCACTGTTTTGCGCTTATCATTAGCCTTTATCTCGCCCTTTTGCAGTATATATTCACCCGGTTTCATAGTATAAATGTTTTAGTTGTTCTTAACATATTTTAGCGTATAGGGTGGTCAACCGTGATCAGCTTTACTCCATCCGGGAATGTTGCCTCCACCTGCACGTAGTGCAACATATCGGGTACACCTTCCATAACCTGATTCTTTTTCAGAAGCTTAGTACCCTCTTCCATTAGCTGCGCCACCGTCTTTTTCCCATCACGGGCTTCTTCCATCAAAATGCCACAGATGTAGGCAACGGATTCAGGGTAGTTTAGCTTCACGCCCCGCTTAAGCCGCTTAGCAGCAAGCTCACCTGCCAGATGCAGCAATAGTTTTTCGTGTTCAATCGGATTTAAATGCATATACTTGGTTATTAGTAGGTTTTTACAAAAACATCTGAAACTAAACGATAAACTCACCCATCTGCCCGTCAACCCTATCTGTTCCTATATAATTTGACCTTAGCGAGGACTGGAAGCTTATTTTGGCATTGTGCTCCTGGACTAATAGATAGGCTTCGAAGTCCCAATAGTTGCCCCCCGTGGCTAGCGCATTCAGGTTCTTTCTGGTATAATCAAAAGACGGCTGCAGCCGCACTTTATCTCTGTCGCCTAAGCGAGGTAGTAGCATTCCGGTCTGCCCATAGTACATGGAACAAGAGCCCAACATAGGGCGCGCATTACCGGGCTCGGATATAGGTCTTTCTCCCTGGTACTCCGGGTTAGCCGCACCAAGGTTCCTAGTGCCGGAATGGATGAGGTAATTAGGTCCAAAGTCGTAATGGGATACTGCATTGTAAGCTGTAAAGGCCATACCCCTGGAGCCAAAGCTGAAAGGCATATTAATGAACACATCTCCAGAAAATAAGGCAATATTATGCAGTTTATAGGCTCCGTTCTGGAAGCTTAATGTACTGACGGCCTGTGTATATAAGCCCGCACCAATATTAAACACCCGCTTCTGCCCCAGGCATGTTCCTATACCGGCAGCTTCACCCCCAATCAAAGTTTGGCTGTTGATTCCAATTTGCGTCATAATGAGGAACCGAGGTGATAACTGTGCCATAGCCAGCATCCGCAGCACGCTTACATCAAAGCTGGTGCTTTGGGGATGTTCATAAATAAGCGCCCCAGGATTATTTTCCGAAACGTTCTCCCCTTTCTGGTCCCAAAGAATGAACTGGATGTAGTAATCTTCTCTGTCCTCAATATTGATGTGTAAGCCGCTATGGTAGTTCTCAGCATACTGCGCACGGAGAGGCTTTGCCAATGCCAGGCAAATTGTAGTTAGAAATAAGATTACTCCTAGACGGTTAAACATCAATTCTATTTTACCTATATCCATATGGACTTAATAAAGTTTACTTGCCTTAGCTATAAAAGGTTATAGGGGAGTTTAACTTATATACATTTGCAAGATAGCCACAGCCTATTAAGCTGGTTTAAGAAAGAAATTAGAATAGAATTAGAGAGTTGATACCTTCAGCGCATAGGATAAGCCTTATTGTATTCAAATAGTAACCGAGCACACGGAGAAACCTCGAAGAAAGAATTGATTGAGCATAGAATATGGATGCCCTATTAAAATAGAAATTTCGGATGATTAATCAGGCTATATTAAGTTGCAATTTAGATGCATTTGCCGAGTGTGTAGGCAAAAAGGCAGAGGATCAATATAAGTAGGAAGGCCTAAGGAGTGGTGGCTGTGCGTGTAGTTTCTGACCGTGGTCATGCTACCGCAAAGCAGGAGGCGACGACGAAGGCGTAGGTGATCAGCTGGCCTTCGAGAGTTTGCGCTTGGCAGCAGGCTTTCAACCCGCCCCCTGTATATACTCTTCAACAATACAATAAATCGCTATTGTGACGCTATTTACAGAAAATTGATGTTAAACCTTGGCCAATTTTCCTTTCTGACAAACCTCCATGGCTGCATCGTGGATAAATTGTAGCTTGAGTTAATTAATAGGAATAAGGAATTTGTAGGTACAGAATAACTTCAAAAGCAAGCGCCGCAAGAGGATGTAGTAAAACTCAAACAAGTTGCTCAGCATAAAGGGACGGCAGTACGACCTCCATAGTAGTACCTTGCCCTACTATGGAATTCACCAGAATGGCACCTTTATGCATTTTTATGATTTTCATGGCCAGTGGCAATCCAACGCCAAATCCTTCATAGTTGGAGGTGTTAGAGCCTCGGTAATAAGGGTCAAAAATTTTATCCTGCTCGGATGGATCTATCCCAATACCAGAGTCTGTTACCAATAGCTTGATCTCGTTACCCGCTGCGATAAGCTTTAATTTCACATCCTGGTTGTCTGAATATTTAAACCCGTTCAGGATGATATTGCAAATAGCTAAAGTTAGAAGATGCACATTACAATTAATATAGAGCATTGCATCATTTTCTGGAAAATTACTATAGTCAAGCTTAAGCTTATAACTAGAATCCATTTTGTAAATGACTTCTTTCACAGATTCCAGTAGTTCATCCATCCTCAGAACGCTCCATCCATTAGCCTGCATATTCTGTTCAGACCTAGCCAATTCTAACAGAATGTTAATAATATGCTTGAGCTTTTCAGTCTCCTGCATGATCATCTGCAACGAATAAGCAGCCTTATGGCCCTGCTGCAACTGTGAGAGTGCTATTTCTGCCTCACCTGCTATAATAGTAAGCGGGGTGCGAAGGGAATGAGAGATATTGCTGACATAATCCTGTTGCGACTGAAAGGCTGTTTCAATACGCTGTAGCATTTCATTTAGGGTATCCTGGAGTTCGCTGATCTCATCCAGACTATGTTCTTTTTCAAGCCTATCGTTCAGGTTAAAAGCATTAATGCTGTTTACCTTCTTCATGATCTTGACCATAGGACCAAATAATCTTTTCGAAAAGAAAATCGTTGTGATTGTCATCACAACCACTGCTGCCAAGAAGGCAAGCGCCAGTGTCGTTTTTAGCCTTTTGCGGTAGGCGTCGCCCTCAACATCCCGGGCAGAGGAAATAACCAGTATATCGTCTTCTCCGGCAACATGCTTCTTGAACAATCCAACATAGTGCACACCATTGTTATAATACCGTGCTCTGCCATGGTTTATCGCCTCCAAATAAAATGATTCATGAAGTGGCAGAGAGGCTGGGAAATCGATATTATTCTTGTCCTGCCCAATACGAAGAATGTATTCTTCCTCGTCTACCAAATGTTGAAAAATGCTGTTCTTGACAGCATAATAGTCATCCGCTTTTTCCTTTTGTAAAACGGCACTGGCCACAATGGTGGAGCTATTCTCTAAGCTTAGAAAAAAGTTATGCTGCCTGTATCCCGAAGACATGGAGTACATCACCAGATTGATACCTAACAGAATAAGGGCCATGAGACCTGTAAATAATATGATCAGCGAATACTGTAATCTCATGCTTCTATCCTCTCATCACATACCCTATACCAACTACTGTATGAATCAGACGGGGAGTAAAGTCCTTGTCAATCTTCTTTCGGAGATAGTTAATATATACATCCACCACATTGGTTCCCATATCAAAATCAGTTCCCCAAACATTTTCCAGGATATCCAGCCGAGGTAGTACCCTCCGCTTGTTTTTAATTAGATACTCCAATAACTTAAACTCTGTCACAGTAAGTGAAATTATCTTATTGTTCCGTGTCACTTCCATAGTGTCAAAATTCACACTCAGATCAGAAAGTGTGGCCACGTTCTGTTGCGTAAGATCTCTGTTTGATCTCCTTATCAGACTTTGCATTCGAACTCGTAATTCGGCCAAGTTAAACGGCTTTACCATGTAGTCATCAGCTAAATTGTCAAAGCCGGCAATAATGTCTTCTGTAGTGCCAAGTGCAGACAGTATCAGGATTGGTGTATTGGGGTCTGCATCTCTTATACTTTTACAAACCTCCAGACCACTTAAGCCAGGCACCATTATATCGAGTATGATTAAATCGAACTCATTCAACCCAGCTATTTTCAAAGCTGTAAACCCATCCATTGCCACTGTAAACTCAAATCCCTCTCCTTCGAGTCCTCGTTTTATAAGAGAAACTACCTTGGGTTCGTCTTCTAGTAATAATACCTTCATAGTCTTGTAACAATAAGCTGACATCAATTCCCCATCTGGAACCACTTGATATGCTTCATTATAGGCACTCTTTTACTACCAATTATTTACCAATCAAATTCATATCGCAATCAGGTTTAACCGTCTTCAGTATGTAGTGTTAGCGGTTTTATCTAGTGCGCTATAAATGAAGAAGCATGATTGTTATCTGATTCCGCAGCGTGTGATTGTTGAAACCTAGATTTGCGTTCTTCAGAACTAATAAACGGAGGTCCTCCTACATTACTCACTAATGCAAAGGATGAAGAAAACAATTTCTAGCTGCAACAGTTGCACTAAGATAACAGGTTCCCTTGAGCAATACAGGAAGTAGCAATGGAAAAGTAAAAAACCAAAGGGTGACTCGTCCTGAAAAGTGTTGACCAGGAATAGAGTACAGCACGGCTAACATGTATATATAGTAGCTTGCTTGTTTATTGCTAATTTTTGATATAGTTAAAGTTCAATTATTCGTGATTTAGCGCATTCTTTCATCTGCTTTTTCTGTTACAGCGCGAAGCCGTATGGAAACAAGGTTATTGCCCGGATCCGATAATACCTACCTGCACCTAATGGTGGACCAGAAGCCAAGGATATTCGGAGTGGGCGCGAAAGCTCACCACAAAGGAATACAGGGAAGTTGCCACCACACTTACCAACCTCCTCACCAGTAAAGGAAATTGTCTTCTAGATAAAGGAAGGAGAAATGACAGATGAAAAACTCGAGTGGGTGCTATACCAGCTGTTGCCTATTTCGACCTCTTCTTCTCTAAAGAAGCTGGCACATCTAGATACAGATTTAAGCTTAGGCATCCAGGCCTGATGCTGTTTATATAATTGCATTACACTATGGCAGCAATATCGTATTAAAATTAAGTTGAGGTATTCTGATAAAGAAGGAGTCAATGCAGCCACCTTTATTTCTCACTTTTAATCAAGTTGAATTTTAAAGTTTTAGATTAGCTACAGTTGGTTTGATAGGGTGGTCGGTGGCTTTTCTTTTCAAGGGCCCTCTGCAGAGTACTCTATACCCCGTAACCGCCTATTGCCAGCCAAAGCAACGTAAGACTAAGTCAAATAAAAGGCACTGTCTGTGATCATAGCTACGGCCTATAATGATGCACCGCCTTTCATACAGCCAATCCCAGCTATCTGAAGTATACTGTAAAAGTTGTCCCTTCCCCCACCTTGCTCTCCACCTCAATCGTGCCGCCCATGTCCTCTACCATGCCTTTGACGATGAACAAACCGACACCGGTGCCCTCCACATTGTCATGCAGCCTGGTGTAGCGGTTAAAGATGGCCTGTTGCTGGTCTTCCGCTATGCCCACACCATTGTCACAGACTTTCAGCAGGATGTACTCCCCTGCCTTCTCTGTTGTAATGGTAATCTCTGGTTCGACAGCCGGCTTTCTATACTTAATGGCATTTGAGAGCAAATTGTAGAGGATGCTCCTTACCTTCTTTCGGGAGAAGCTGATCTCCGCTTCCCTGATCTGAGTGCTGATCGTTGCCTGGGTCTCCGCTATCTTATCCCTTAGGGCCAGCTTGGCGTCTTCGATCACATTTTCAAAGTTCACGCGCTCAGGCGCTTTGGCAAACTCCGTGTCATTCTCAATGTCAGCCAGTTCTTCCACAGTTCTACGCAGGTTGACCACAGATTCGCTCAACATATCGATGATCAGCCTGTTGTCCTCTTCACTTTTTGGTGTCTCTCTTAGTATTCTGATCAAGCCCTCTATGTTGGAGAGTGGCCCTTTAATGTCGTGGGAGAGGGAATGGATGATGTTCTCGTAGTTCCTGTTTAGCTTCTCGTACCCTTTCAGGATCTGGATACGGTCGTTGATATCGATAAAGGTGATAATGACACCGTTTGTCCTGTTTTCCTTTTTTACGATGTAGGGCAGGATGTTCATCTGATACCATACCTTATCGGTTGTCTGGATCTCCTTCTCTAAATCCTTGCTGCTCTCAATCACCTCTGTGATGTTCTCGACGATGGTCGGGAAGCGGATGTTGCTGGACAACTCTTCTATGTGCCTGCTTACATCGCCGGCTGAAAGCTTGAAGTGCTTCATGGCGGCAGGTGTGAATTTTCGCAGGATCATGTCAGCATCCACAAATAGTTGTGGGATGATTGTATTGTTGAAGTAGTTCTCGAGTTCATCGTTCAGCTCAATAAGCTTTTCGAGTTTACCTTTCTTGTTAGATGGATCTCCCATTTATAATGCCTGAATAATGCCTGTTATCTATTTAATTTTGTAAAGGTACCAATACAGTAGAGTTATGCACTCTAATTTTGAATAAGTAACTATTCAAAGCGAGTTTGTTATGATAATGACCAAAACAGGTAAGCATATAGGTACCCCACTACTACAGTGGCAGCATTCTTTTGCTTGTGATTTACCTGCTGTGATAAAGTGAAGGCGATTGGGACCGCCTGGGGTAAGCGCAGGTCTGAATCACTGTTAAGTACCACTATTGATACTATAGCGTA
Source organism: Pontibacter sp. 13R65 (assembly GCF_047525655.1). Taxonomy (NCBI): domain Bacteria; kingdom Pseudomonadati; phylum Bacteroidota; class Cytophagia; order Cytophagales; family Hymenobacteraceae; genus Pontibacter; species Pontibacter sp. 13R65. The sequence goes on along the minus strand of NZ_JBLIQL010000004.1, from coordinate 401,845 downwards.
AATCAACGCAAAGCACTCCAGAAGAACGTAAGGGGGCAAGTTGATAACTAATAGCGTATACGTCTCCACAATTCACTCGGCTTGTCTAAACAACTGCCTCCTTATTTCTCCTCCAATTCTAGCAACGGAAGCGCCAGATTTGCCATTACCTGTGGACCAAGGTGGTAAGCTGCCGGTTGAATCATCCACTTATGGTTTACGTAAACAGTGAAAGTAAAAGCGTCTTAAGAACAGTAAAATGAGTCCGACACCATGGGCAAGAAGAAGGGTATGAGTGACATGAAAAAAGGGGTGCTCCTTTTCGTGGGGGCAATTATCGTGCTGGCGTTGATCCTGTTCGTTGACATATTACAGTGACTTAAGCCCGCTAATAACCGCAACAGCTAATAGACAGTTTATCTCTTGTCTCCTCTATAAGCGTGTACCTAGAGCAATTTTTAATAAAAACCATCGGTAGCCCCGTTACAAACTGCTGAGAAAGAGAAGGGCAATTGCCCTGAGTCGGAAGCGTGAGACACGCCCCAGACTACGCAAGAGGCGATGTACACGCTCGTAGGTACCCAGCCGGCCATCCACGATCCACAGCGGAGGAGCGTAAGATAGCGAAGATAAGCTGTGATTCGTTCAACTTGGTTCTTTTATAAAATTCCATTTTGGTTCTATATGAAAATTAATCATGTCAAGTATAAAATGGTAATAAGCCATGAATATCATTCTCCCGTTTATGTGTATAATCTCTGATTTCACAGTAAGTTAAGGATACCGATGGCATAGAAACCATAATTAACTTTTTATTAATTTAGACATAAGACGCAACCTGTTATTGATTCTGTACCTCAATTTTATTAGTTTTGAGGGATTCACAATACAACCTATCTAATTCTCATACATTTTCCGATGTTCTGGCAAAGGTTTAACTGGCTGATATTATCATTATTCATCATTCAGGCATTCCTACCCGCGAAGCACTTTGTTAACTCGGCTTTTCACTATTCACAGCCTGCCTTCGTTTCGGGTGCTATTGCTCATCAAGAAGAAGATGACGCTTCGCCACTGGAGCTAATGTTCGAGGAGTATCTCGATTTTATTGAAGAATTGCCCAAAAAAGATCTGGGCAGAGTCGGCAAGACCAGGACAGTAAAACTATTGCCCGAGCCTCTCCTCAAACAGGTTTATGCCGCCTCTCTTCAACATTTTATTTCTAAGGCAAGCATACCCCTTGCTTATAAACCTATGGGCTTCCTGCTGTCGGAGTACCATGGCTACCTTTTCCGACTAACGCCTTTTTGATTTCTCCCCCCTCTTCGTCCTAGCGACATCCCTTCTATTTATCAGGTACTTTTGTGCAGTGTAAACTTTTGTTTGCTTTGTGAAGAAGTGCCTCGGATTTCTATTGCCTATTCCTTAAAATTATTCAAGTTAAGATATGAACCTCACTAATATATATTTGGTGGCAGTTAGTTTATTTACCTTAGGCTGCACCGCTCAGGGCCAGACTGAAACTCCATCAAAAGAAACTCCTGCTTTACCTGTTACAAAACTTATCACAAAAGACACCACATTACAGAACGACTATGTATCTGACATTCAAGCAAAAAAGCACGTAGAAATTCGTGCCAGAGTAGATGGTTTTTTGGAACAGGTATATGTAGACGAAGGGCAGGAGGTGAAGAAAGGCCAACCACTTTTCAGGGTAAACTCGGCCGAGTACGAAGCTGAGTTGACTAAAGCAAAAGCTAATTATAACAATGCGGTAGCCGAGGCGCTCGCTGCAGAACTAGAAGTTAAGCGGGTGCGCCTGCTTGTAGACAGTGCCGTAATCTCAAAGTCTGAGCTGGAAGTTGTCAAAGCCAGACACAGAGCAGCAACAGCCAGAATCGAAGAAGCCCGGTCGGCTCAAGACAACGCCGCCACCCGGCTCTCTTATACGTTCATCAAAGCCCCTTTTTCAGGTATCATTGATCGTATTCCGCTAAAAGCCGGAAGCCTTATTAGCGAAGGCACCCTGCTCACTACCTTATCGGACCTGCAGACTGTTTATGCTTATTTCGAGGTTTCGGAGAAAGAATACCTTACTTATGCGAAAGCGCTGCAGAATGGCTCCGATAACAGGAGCAGCCAAGTACAGCTAATATTAGCTGATGGCACTCCCTATCCGCTTATGGGTGAAATTGAAACGATGGAAGGTGTATTCGAACCTAACACAGCCTCTATTGCATTCAGAGCATCCTTCCCAAACCCTCAAAAACTGCTCAAGCACCACTCCAGCGGTAAAGTAAGACTTTCAAGCGCAGTAGACGACGCCCTGCTGGTCCCACAAAAGGCCACATTTGAAATTCAGGACAAGAATTTTGTGTATGTTCTTGATAAAAACAACCAAGTCAGGATCAGGAATTTCGAGCCGCAAGCCAGGCTATCCCATTTCTACATTGTGGCGTCTGGTCTGAAAGAAGGAGAAAGCGTGGTTTACGAAGGCGTGCGCTCGCTTAGAGAAGGAATCAGCATTGAGCCTGAGCTTGTTCAGATGGATAGCCTCCTTGTTGCAAACCCTGGGTAAATCTTCCTCATCCGAAGCATAAACGCGCTCCTATTACATAATCTACTTGTCACCGCCTTTTTCCGGCAGGTTTCTAGAAAGGTATGCCCGGTGCTCTGCTGCTCATCTACGGCAGAGGCTTCAGAGGCATGCCCCTCTGGTCCGGTAGAGAGAAGAGTCTGCAAGAGATGGTGTTTAAACATTTAAATAAAGTCAGAACAAGCCGCCCTGCTCCTATCTGGGCAGCAGGGAAATACAACCTAAGGTTTCATGTTAAAAATATTTATACAAAGGCCGGTTCTTTCACTGGTCATCTCCTTATTTTTTGTCCTTCTGGGCATACTGGCAATCATCCAATTGCCGGTTACACAATTCCCCGAAATTGTGCCACCTTCCGTTACTGTTACAGCTAAGTACACTGGCGCTAACGCCGAAGTCTGCACCAATGCTGTGGCCACTCCCCTGGAGCGAGCCATAAACGGTGTACCCGGCATGACTTATATGTCGTCAGTATCGAGCAACAATGGCGTTACACTTATTCAAGTATTCTTTGAGGTAGGTACAGACCCCGATTTGGCGGCAGTTAACGTGCAGAACCGGGTAACGACTGTACTGGACGAGCTGCCTGAAGAGGTGATCAAGGCTGGCGTAACCACTGAAAAAGAAGTGAACAGCATGCTGCTGTACCTGAACCTGATGAGCGATGACCCAAATGCAGACGAAAAGTTTGTATACAATTTCACCGATATTAACGTGCTGCAGGAGTTAAAGCGGATCGACGGCGTGGGTTTCTGCGAAATTATGGGGTCTCGTGAATACTCGATGCGGGTATGGCTGAAGCCGGATCGGCTGGTAGCCTACGAGGTATCGCCCGACGATGTGATTAACGCCATACGGGCTCAAAACGTGGAAGCTGCCCCCGGCAAAGCCGGAGAGAGCTCTGGCGGCTCCTCGCAGATGCTCCAGTACGTGCTACGGTTCACTGGAAAGTTGTTCGAGCCATCGCAATACGAAGAGATCGTTATCCGCTCTAACCAAGATGGCTCTGGTTCTGTGATCCGCCTGAAAGACGTGGCCGACATTGAGTTCGGCTCCATGGACTATGGCATGATTTCCAAGACAGACGGACGACCTTCCGCCTCCATCATGATCAAGCAACGCCCCGGCTCCAACGCCAAAGAGGTGATCGAGAACGTGAAACTGAAAATGGCGGAACTGAAAGAAGCCTCCTTCCCGCCCAGCATGAAATACAACATTGCCTACGATGTGTCCCGCTTCCTGGATGCCTCTATGGAAGAGGTGCTCTGGACACTGATAGAAGCGTTCCTGCTTGTGTCCATCGTGGTATTTATTTTCCTGCAAGATTTCCGCTCTACCCTGATTCCGGTACTGGCGGTTCCGGTATCGCTGGTAGGCACTTTCTTTTTTATGCAGCTGTTCGGCTTCTCCATCAACCTTCTCACCTTGTTCGCAATGGTGCTTGCCATTGGTATTGTGGTTGATAATGCCATTGTGGTAGTGGAGGCCGTGCATACCAAAATGCATGAGAAACTCATGCCAGCCAGAGAGGCCACCTTGGAAGCTATGGGAGAGATAAGTGGGGCCATTGTGGCTATTACGCTAGTGATGTCGGCGGTGTTCGTTCCCGTTGCCATGATGGACGGACCAGTAGGCGTATTTTACCGGCAGTTCTCCCTTACGCTGGCCATTGCCATTGTGATTTCGGGTATAAATGCCCTTACGCTAACCCCAGCGCTTTGCGCCATCATGTTGAAGAACACGCACACAAACCATAAAAAGAAAAGTTTGCTGCAAAAGTTCTTTGGCAAATTTAACAGCGGCTACAATGCGGTCGAAGGTTCATACAAGGGTATTATCAGTCGTATGGCGGGCCGCAGAGCCGTTACCCTAGGCCTTCTGGTCCTATTCCTGGTTGGCACTTGGGGCATTACCAAGGTGCTTCCAACAGGCTTTATCCCAACAGAGGACCAGGGCATGATCTACGTGAACGTAACCACACCTCCCGGGGCTACCGTGGAGCGAACCGAGTTCGTGCTCGACAAAATTCAGGAAGCGGCACAGAAAATAGATGCCGTGGAGAATGTATCTACACTCGCCGGCTTCAGCCTCCTGACAGATGCTGCAGGCGCCTCTTATGGCATGGGCATGATTAACCTGAAAGCCTGGGATGACCGTACCGCGTCTGTGGAAGCCATTATTGCGGAGTTGGAGAAACAGACTGCTAACTTAAATGATGCCAGCATCGAATACTTCCCTCCTCCAACCGTACCTGGCTTTGGAAACTCGAGCGGCTTTGAGTTACGGGTGCTGGCAAGAGACAAAACGGCAACCCTGGCAGAGACAGCCGAGGCGACCAACAACTTTATAGAGGCTATGCAGGAGGCGCCCGAGGTGAGCACCGCATTTACCAACTTCGACCCGAGCTTCCCGCAATACATGATTCATGTTGACAAAGACATGGCCGCCAAAAATGGCGTGACGATAGACAATGCAATGGGTACCCTCCAAACACTGATGGGAAGCTATTATGCCTCCAACTTTATTCGGTTTGGCCAGATGTACAAAGTGATGGTGCAGGCATCGCCCGGGTACAGAACAAAACCTGACGATGTATTGAAAATGTATGTTAAGAACGAATGGGGTGAGATGGTAGCTTTTTCATCGTTTGTAAGTTTGGAACGGGTATATGGCCCTGAACAGTTAACACGGTACAACATGTATACCTCCGCTATGATTAATGGAAGTGCCGCCGCCGGTTACAGCAGTGGCGATGCCATCAAGGCCATTGAGCGCGTGGCGGAAGAATCACTGCCAAAGGGGTTTACCTACGAGTGGTCTGGCATGACCCGTGAAGAGATTCTTTCCGGAGACCAGGCAATTTATGTTTTCCTTATCTGCCTTATTTTTGTTTACCTGCTGCTAGCAGCGCAATACGAAAGTTTCCTGCTGCCCTTACCAGTGATCTTGTCTTTGCCTACAGGGGTATTTGGTGCCTTCCTGACCTTACAGCTACTGGGGCTGCAGAACAACATTTACGCCCAGGTTGCCCTCGTGATGCTGATTGGTCTGCTTGGCAAAAATGCCATCCTGATCATTGAATTTGCTATTCAGCGCCAGAAGGAGGGACGTACGGTGCTCCAGGCAGCAGTAGACGGAGCGGTTTCCCGTTTCAGACCTATCCTGATGACTTCGTTGGCCTTTGTTGCCGGTTTGATACCACTGTGTATAGCATCTGGTGCGGGCGCCATGGGTAACCGTTCTATTGGCTCGGCAGCGGCAGGTGGGATGCTCTTCGGAACTATCTTCGGAATCCTGCTTATTCCAGGCCTGTATGTGCTGTTCGCCTCTATCGGGCGCAGCAAAAAGGCAAAAACATTACAGTCAGCCTAGTTATCCTCTCAAACCAAAATCTTGATTTTTAGCTTTATGTATTTTAATAGAATTCTATATAGATTAATGGCTGGCCTGGCGCTGGCGGCATTTATGAGTGCCTGCAAGGTGGCCGCTCCGGCACCTTTGCCCGCCACTCCGGCTCTTCCTTCTTTTGGTGCCGGAACTGAATCTACCAGCCTGAGTGACTTGCATTGGAAAGATTTTTTCAAAGATCCCATTCTGATATCCCTTATTGACACGGCCCTGCAACGAAACCCAGATATGCTGGCTGCCGCGCAGCAGATTGAAATAGCAAGAGCCAATGTGCAGATGGCGCAGGGCGCGTTGTTGCCACAGATTTCAGGTGTAGGTGCTATAGGAGTAGAACGATTCGGTAAATATACCATGACAGGCGTGGGTAATTATGACACCAATCTTTCAGAAAATATCAGCGAAGACCAGAAAGTGTCAGACCCGCTGGTGCCAGACTACTTTCTGGGTTTCCGCAGTTCCTGGGAAATAGACCTCTGGGGTAAACTCCGTAAATCAAAGAAGGCAGCGATGGCGCGGTTTCTGGCCTCCGAAAAAGGAAAGCAGTTGGTAGTAACCTCTCTAATTGCGGATGTGGCGCACCTATATTATCACCTGCTGGCCCTCGACATGGAGCTGGAAACGCTAAACCGCCACATAGAACTTCAGCAAATCGGGGTGAAGCTGATTAAGGTTCAAAAAGAAGGTGGCCGGGCCACAGAGCTTGCTGTGCAGCAGTTTATGGCCCAGTTGCTGAATACTAAAGGTCTGAAAGTGGAGAAGGAACAGGAGATTGTGGGGGTAGAGAATCAGCTGAACAGGTTGTTAGGGCGTTTCCCGCAGCCCATCGTACGCGGAGGATCGCTTTATGAACAGGAACTTCCAGAGGAGGCCCGTGCCGGGGTCGCGTCGGAAATATTGCGCAGACGACCTGATATCCGTATGGCAGAATTAGAGTTAGTGGCAGCCAAAGTAGATGTAGAAGCGGCCCGGGCAGCTTTTCTTCCATCACTTACCCTATCTCCGTATGTTGGCTTTAATGCCTTTAACGCTTCGCTGCTGTTTCAGCCTGCTTCCCTGGCGTATGGGGTATTAAGCGGGCTCTCTGCTCCCCTGCTTAACCGGAATCACCTTCAGGCTGCCTATAAGAGCTCTGATGCGAACAGAATACAGGCTTTCTCGGCTTACCAAAATTCGATCTTAAATGGTGTGCAGGAAGTTATGACTAGCCTAAAGGAGATCGAGAACTACAAGAAAGTGGCCGCGCTAAAAGAGGAGGAGGTAAATATGCTGCACAAAGCGGTAAGGGCATCGAACAACCTTTATGCTGTTGGCTACGCCACTTACTTCGAAATTATACTGGCACAACGCAGTGTTCTGGAAGCTGAGCTTAATCTGACTAATACCCGCAAGTCTATTCTTCAGTCTACTGTAAGGCTTTATCGTGCCTTAGGTGGAGGCTGGCAAGAGTAGTATTGTTTGGGTTAAGTAAAGTAATATAGAGCTTGGTTGAGAAGAGTTTCATGTTTTACAGTTGTCCCAAATGTTACTGCCTTTAAAACAGCGAGGAATTGATACAAGCTGGAGCTGTCTGCCCCACCATATTTCTGTCTAATTCCTAATCGACAGGCCCACAAAAGGTCGAAATAATGAGAAAAAGCCTCGAATTATTTCGATAATAAAATAGCTTATTGACAACAAACAAGAAAAGGCTCTTCACAACGGAAAGCCTTTTCTTGTTTTATAACCTGTGCTATGTTCAATAGTGTACCTAAATGAGCAGAGGCCTGAATAGCCTATAGCTTTATTTATCTGGAATTGTTAGAGAGCTAAATGAATCACTATATTCATTAAGTATGATTATTCAGACTTTAACCTAATCTCCGCACCCTTCAGATTTTTGCCTTGAACGGATAATTTTATCGCACCCGGCGTTTCAGAAGATTGAACAAGTACTACCAGTTTCCCACTAAATAACTTCATAGTGGGCAGATGGAACTGCTCCAGAGAAGTGGCATCTCCGTTGCAGGCCGCGCGGTAGCTACCATTGCCACTCACACTAAATTTTAACTGATTGGTGGCAGTAGGGCAAGGGTTACCGTTTTTATCTACAACAGATACGGTAACAAAAGAAATATCTTTCCCATCGGCGGCGATCTGGCTACGGTCTGGTTCTAGTATTATTTTGTAAGGCTCGCCTGCTGTAACCATTGTTTTTTCGGCTGCTGGTTTACCATCTTTGTCGTAAGCTACCACTTTAACAGTGCCTGGTTCGTATTTTACATCCATCCACATCAGGCGGTAATGGTGTAGCAGGCTGGAATCGTTTTTGCTTTGTACGCCCATACTCTTCCCGTTAATAAAGAGCTCCGCTTTATCGTAATTGGTATAAACAAAAATTGGTGTTGTTTGCCCTTCCCTGCCTTTCCAGTTCCAGTGGGGGAGAACATGCAAGGTTTCGTCGGCGGTGTTCCACTGGCTACGGTATAAGTAGTACCTGTCTTTGGGCAACCCAGCGAGGTCGTTAATCCCAAAATAGGAACTGCGCGATGGCCAGAAATTATCGTAAGGTGTAGGCTCTCCCAGGTAATCGAAGCCTGTCCATACAAATTGCCCAATTACCCAAGGCTTGGTGTCCTGCAGTATAAAATCATCTTCCGGAAGGTTCGACCAGCTGCAGTACTCCAAATCGTAAGACGAAGATTGATGATCGTCATAGGCCTTTCCAATTCCTTTTTCTACCGGAAACTTATATACACCTCTTGAACTTACTGTAGAACCAGTTTCAGAACCTAATATGAGCCCCTGCGGAAACGCTTTATAAGCTTCTTCATACAGATGTGTTCTATAGTTTAACCCCGGAATATCCAGTACGGCACCAAATCCAGATTGCATGGTCGCTTTTACCTGGTCCATTCCTACAGTTACCGGGCGGGTCGGGTCTTCGCGATGGAAAATTTCCTGTAACCACCTGGCCCGTTTTGCTCCTTCAGAGCCATGCTGGTCCGGCACCTCGTTACCGGAACTCCACATTACAATGCTCGGGTGGTTGCGGGTGGCATGCACCAAGTTTACAATATCTTTTTCAGCATCGGTTTCGAAGAAGCGGTTGTAGCCATTTCTCACTTTTGGCTTTGCCCATTCATCAAAGGTTTCGGCTAAAAACATAAAGCCCATTTCATCACAAAGCTCGAGCTGTTCGATAGATGGCATGTTGTGTGAACTTCGGATGGCATCACAGCCCAGGTCTTTCAGAATCTGTAGCTGCCTGCGTAAAGCGGCTTTGTTAACGGCTGCTCCAAGCGGGCCCAAGTCGTGGTGCAGGCATACTCCCTTAAATTTGCGGACTTTACCATTCAGGCTGAAACCGACTTCTGCCTTATAATTGATTTCTCGTATGCCAAAGCGTGTAGAGGTTTCATCTTTCAATGTATTATCAACAAACAACTGTGTTACGGCTGTGTACAGGTAAGGTGTTTCGGGGCTCCAAAGTTCAGGCTTATTTACAGCAATGTTCTGCTCAAATTTGTTTCCAAAAGGCATTTGTGTTTTATCAGAGGCAACTGTGTCTCCGGCTGCGTTCAGGATGTGCGTAACAAGGCGCGTATTCGCACCGGATACGCTGGTTTTAATGTTTACTTTGGCGACTTTATCAGAAATAAACGGTGTGGTAATGTACGTACCCCATTGATCGATGCTTTCCTGGTTTTTTACAATAACCTGCACCTTCCGATACAGTCCGGCACCCGGATACCAACGTGACGACAAGCCCTGATTGGATAACTGAACCGCCAGCGTGTTTTCTTTACCGGCAGCTACCTGCTTGCTGATATCGAAGTAGAAGTAATTGTAGCCATAGTTCCATTCACCTACCTTTTCGCCGTTCAAAAATACTTTCGGTTCGCTCATGGCACCTTCAAATACAAGCAATACCTTTTGCCCCGGCTTATAATGTGGCAGTGTAAATTTTTTGCGGTACCAGCCTTCTCCAATATAGGGAAGGGAACCGGTTCTGCCGGTTTTTTCAGTCGCCACCTTCTCGCCATTTTGCTCTATGGCCACTACCTGCTTGTCAATTTCCTTATCAAAGGGTCCGTAAATGGCCCAATCGTGTGGCACTGTAACTGTTTCCCATTTGCGATCATTAAAATCCTGCTGGTGTGCCGTTGTGCTCTGTCCTTTGTAAAACTTCCAGTTGTTACTTAGCTCGGTTGTAACTCTCACCTGGGCTACTGAAGCATGAGCAAGCAAAAAAATGAAGAAAGACAGAACCTTGGGTTTCAAAAACATAATGCGTGTGATTAAATACTTTTGTATAGAGTAGCAGCTCAGAAAGCTGTTTTTATTTCAATAATTTACTATTGTTATGCAAGAGATAAGCTGCTCTTGTTTTTGGTTCCGGCACTCTTGGCTACATCTTTTGCTATGCCTACTTGCTTTGGTTGGTGCATAGCTTTGGCTCTGAGCGCTCACGGCCGCGAGGCCTCGTCCTTGGTCATCGCCGCTGTGTTCCCTCCTCCCTTCGCTCCCGCTAAGGCTGCCTGCGGCACCGGATCTCACAAGGCGGTTCGAGCCAAGAACTGGTTTAAGTGTTCCGAGCAACGGCAGCGCCAGCAAGAGTATGCTTCTATGCTCCGGAAGGCTGTTTTATTTAGAATAATCTTCTTTCAGTTCTGATTCCTGATACATAGTATATCCTCCTCCTGCAAATAGCTGCTTAGCATAAGTTAATCATTCAAGAGCCAACAATTTAACCATTAAACAATTTAACAAACAGCTATAGATTATTTGAATAAAATTAGCCTTCCGGAGGTGTTTTGGGCTAAAAACTTATAAGGCCTTTTGATTGCAACAACTGTTAAAAGTTAGAAGCAGCCGGTATGGGAGGTTACTCCACCAGAAAGGCATCCATGGCTTTCGTTGGTCTTCCGTCTTCGCCCCAGGCACTTAGCGGGTACCTACTCCAGCTTCTTGCGCCTTGTGGTTCCCAGTAAATAACGCCCAGTCCTTTTCCTCCGGGTACTGCTTTTACTTTTTGCTGCACAGCCACCAACATATCATAGGTATTCTGCGGCTTGGTATCTTCACCGCCTACTTCTACCACCATCACATCTTTGCCATACCGGGCTACCAAGTCGTTCATGTTATTGCCCAGGTCATCAATAGAAAGTGTGTAATCAGGTTTTCCGGGTAACCAGAAAGGGTAATATGATAGCCCGATGATATCGTATTTCGCACCGTTTGCCTCGGCATTGTCGAACCATTTCCTAAACCGTGCATTATCATTTCCCCGATCAATATGAAGTATAACTTTTGATTTTGGACTTACGGCTTTTATGGCATCGTAGCCTTTGTTGATGAGCTGTGCCAGCTGAGGCCAGTTATCAGTACTTCCCTCCGGGTATATCATGCCACCTGGCGTTTCGTTGCCTACCTGCACCCACTCCGGCGTTACACCGGCTTTCTTCAGGTCGCTCATGACATCGTGCGTGTAGTCGTACACGTCGTTCAGTAACTGGGGGAAATCATGCCCCTCCCACGCGGCAGGCTTTTTTTGCTTGCTAGGGTCGGCCCAGCTGTCGCTGTAGTGGAAGTTAATCATCACGCGCATGCCCCATTTTTGTGCCCTTACGGCCATCGCAACAGTCTGTTCTTTGCTGTTGTGGCCGCTCGCTTTGTCGTCGGAAGGATTGACCCATGTTCTCAGGCGGATGGTGTTGATACCATGATCCTTTAAAATTTTAAAGCAATCCTGCTCCACCCCGTTATCATCGTAAAACTTATAGCCTGTCTCTTCCATCTGCTGCAGCCAGCCGATATCGGCTCCTTTTACAAAACTGTTCTGCGCTTTGCCTGATTTTAAAACACTGCAGCCACAGAAAACTATTATCAGGAAGAGCCCCAACAAGCCGTTAAACTTTGTCTTTGTCATTTTCTTTCTACTTAAATAAACGTCAGAATATTATTAACCAAGTACTCGCTAATAACCAGGATTTTGCTCTATTATTCCTTTTCCTTCTATCATCACATTGCTTGGAATCGCAAACCGGACCATGTGCGGCTGTGCATTGGTTTTGCCACGGGCAATTGCATTTGAAATAAACTGGCCGTGCCGTATTAAATCCTGCCGCCGAACACCTTCTGCGTAAAGTTCTCGTCCGCGTTCATCTAAAATAGTCTGGCGAAATGCTTCCTGGCTTAAGCCGGAGAACTCTGACACACCTGCTCTTCTCCTGATCGGGTTCACAAATTCATACGCTTCTGCCGGACCTCTCAGCTCGTTTATGGCTTCTGCTACGGACAAATATACTTCGCCTAACCGAAATACCACTAAATCCTGGCTATGCCCTGGCCCTGGCCCCTGTACATCAGTGTATTTCAAAGGAATAGCACCTCTTAAGCCGCTTCTGCCTACTGTTTGTCCGGACGTGTTAATATAACTTTCCAGCATAGTAGTTGTTCTGCGCAAATCGGTTGGTAAAAAGTATTTGTCGTAAAAGCTCCACGGCATCCAGTAAAGATACCAGCCTGTTGACCTTGTAATACTTCCATCTGTTGTGCTGGCAAAATCGGATGGCAGCACCTCTGTTACCCAAAAGCTAGCTTGTGCGGCATTGGTAGGCACGGCATAAATAATCTCTGGATTTGCCTTCTCATTAAATACGTTGGCATAATTATCCAGAAGCCGGTACTCCATGTTGATGATTTCTTTTCCGATGGCCTCCGCTTTGCTCCACTGTTTTGTGTGCATGTACAATTTCAGCAGCAGCATGCGGGCCACTCCTTTGGATACCCTTCCCCAGTTTTGAACATTGCTGTTGTGCATTTCCGCAAAGCCGGGCGTGGCTATGGCCTCCATCAGATCTTTTTCAATCTGGCCGGTATAAGCTTCTTCAGATAATCTCGGCGTAATGGCGTTATCGGTTAGTGTTGCCGGATCCAGTTTCACATTTACAGGCCCGAAGAAGTCGTAAATGTTATACATAATCCAGGCTCTCATCACCTTGGCTTCGGCAATATAATTGCTTTTGATGGTCTCGCTTACACTCGTCGATTTAGTCATTTTATCGATGGCATCTGTAGCCCGGGCAACGTATCTTATTTTAGAATAGGTTGTTTCCGGCGATCCCTGCCAGGTGGCCGGCCCCCAGGTAAAATTCCGAAGGTTTGGTTCGCCATCTGATTCCATGATGTCGGTGCTTAGCATACCACGGAGGAAGTAAGAGGTCTGGTCGGGGGAGTAAAACGAAGAGTACCAGGTATTGGCGCCGGGGTCCGGGTTTCCCCAGGCTGTGGTTAAAACAGAATACAGTGTAACAACAGCACCGTTAAAATCTGCCTCTGACGTAAAAAAATTATCTGGACTTAGCTGGCTGTATACTTTTGTTTCCAGTTCGTCTTTACAGGCTGTAGCTGTAAATAACAGCACGGCAGCCAGTGTCGTCACCTTTATGGTTTTTGATTTAATTTTATTTAAGATTTTCATGACCGGGGATTTAAAAAGTTACATTCAAACCAAAAGTAGTAGAGAGCGCCTGCGGATATGGGTTGGCCTGTGTAAATTCCGGATCATAGCCTCTGTACTTGGTGAATACTGCCACATTCTGCATATCTACAAATACACGTGCTGCGCTTATGGGCCTGCTGGCACCGAAAATGCTTATCGGGATGTTGTAGCCCAGTGTGATGTTCTTCAGCCTGACAAAGCCGCCTTTCTCCAGGTAAAAGTCTGAATTTCCGGATGCGTTCGCTCCTGCATAAGGGTTGTTGGCGATTCCGGGTAGCGTGCCGTTCGGGTTATCTGCCGTCCAGAGGTTTCGTATACCCACCAGTGTGTTGCGTGCATTCTGAATACCCAGTAACATGGGGTCGTAGAAGCCGGAGTAGTTGTTAAAGATTTCGCGGCCTAAGAACCCGTAGAAGAAAAAGTTCAGGTCGAAGTTTTTATAGATAAAGGTGTTGCCCAAACCCAGGTTAAAGCGCGGGTCGTTGCTTCCTAATTTTACCACATCATCAATATCGAGCTTACCATCGTTGTTTACATCTACATACTTCACATTACCCAGTCTGGCGTTTGGCATGTGGGCCGGAATATCTTCCACATTGTTGATGATACCGTCTGTTTTCCATCCGTAAATTTCCCTGATACGATCTCCTTCCTCAATATAGGGCGCTAAAGGAGTAACCGGGTTGCGCTCTACCCAATAGTTTTTGTAAGAAGAAATGTTAAAGGTGGTGGTCCAGGAAAGAGGGCCTTCTATGTTAACAAAGTTCAAGCTGAGTTCCACACCATCGCTGCGGGTGGTGCCCACATTTGCGTACTGAAAACCAACCGCGTTGTTAGATGGCAATGGGATAACATCCAGCAAGTCTTTGGCAGTTTTTCGGAAGATATCGAACGAGCCGGAAATTCTGTTGTTAAAGAAGGCGAAGTCCAGGCCCAGGTTCACGGTAATATCTGTTTCCCAGGATAAATTCGGGTTATCGACCTGGCTCAATGCTACACCGTTGTAAATAGTTTGCCCTATCAAGAAGGGACTTCCTACAGAATACAGAGCAATGGCATTATTTCCAGTAATTTCGTTACCCGAAGTTCCGTAGCCTGCCCGAAACTTGAGATCAGATAAGAAATTAACATCCTTCAAAAACGCTTCTTCGCTCAGTCTCCAGGCAGCTGAGATACCCGGAAAGAAGCCCCATTTTTTGTTTTCTGCGAACGTACTGGCGCCATCGTTACGGCCAGTAAAGGTAAAAATGTATTTATCTGCAATAGAATAATTCATCCGGATGAACTGCGATAGTTTTGTTCGCTCATTTCGGTAAGACTGCATATTGCTTCTTTCTTTGTTGCTGGCAGCACCCACATTGTTATACCCGAAAGCATCTGTAAAGAAATCAACTGCTTCCAGCCCGAAGCCATCGCTAAACGTTTTGTAGTAACCACCGCCCACTACTACCGACAAGTTATTCTGGCCAAAAGTCTTATTGTAAGTCAGGTATCCTTCGCCGCTATAGTTGCCAATTCTGTTTGAATTTATATTCGCCATGCCTTCCGGAAGGTTTGCTCTTCGCACTGCTCTTGGCAGATAAAAGTTACGTTGCGAGGTTTGGTTGTCGATGCCCAACACCACATTTGCTTTTAAATCATCTGTAATTTTAGCTTCTATGTTCGGAGCAGCAAAAAAGCGCTTCGTAGTAGATTTATCCTGAATAATCAAGAAAGCTGCAGGGTTGGTAATTAAAGGATCGTAGCTGGCGGCGTAGGAACCATCTTCGTTAAACACGCCTACTGTAGGAGAATAGGTATAGGCCGTTTGCAGCATGTTGTAAGCCTCAACCCCACCATTGTTAGAGCCGGTCGAGGCGTTATTGCTGTTAATCTGGCTTACGGAAAGGTTTAGATTTGCCTTGATCCTGCTACTGATCTGCTGCTCCAGGTTTATTCTGCCGGTATACCGCTTAAAATCGGAGTTTTGCAGAATGGCTTTATTGTCGAAAAAATTAAAGGAAGTAAATACTTTGGTGTTCTCGTTTCCGCCAGATGCAGAGATATTGTGTTCATGAATATGTCCGTTCCGCATCACCAGGTCGAGCCAATCGGTTCCTTCGCCGGCACCTGCTATAGCTGCTTCCGAAAAACGTGGCGTAAAAGGCGTAACAGTAGCGGGATCGCGTGTACCGTATGGTGCCAGATTATTATCGTGCAGGTACTTGTCTCTGGTGATTCGGTTATGCTCCTGCATAAATTGTGTGGCGTTTAACAGATCGAAGTATTTTTTTGGCGTTTGAAGCGTGTAGCTACCCCGATAGTCAGTAACAATACGCCCGGCCTTTCCTTTTTTAGTAGTAATCAAGATTACACCGTTAGCAGCCGCAGAACCATAAATCGCCGTGGCACTGGCATCTTTTAGAATGTCAATCGCCTCAATATCAGCAGGGTTTAGCGTGCTGAGTGGACTCCTGTCAACGCCGCCACTGTAACCCAGGTTATTGTTTCTGATGCCAGGTTCCGGCGCATTATTAGACAGAATTGGAACGCCATCTATTACGTACAGCGGCTGGTTGTTTCCTCTTGGCGATATGGCACCTCGAATGTTGATGTTCAGGCCACCGCCAGGCTGTGCACTTCGCATACTTAAGTTAAATCCTGCCGCCCTGCCCTGCAACAGGTTATCGATAGAGGCATTGGCTACCTGCGGCAAATCTGCTGTTTTAACAGAGGCAACAGAACCTGTAATATCTCTTTTTGACTGTGTGCCATACCCTACCACCACCACTTCATCTAAGGCTTTCGCATCAGGAACAAGCGACACGTTGATGGTGGTCTGGTTGCCAATGGCTACTTCTTTACTTACATAACCAATAAAAGAGAACACCATGGTGCCAGCCCCTGCAGGTACAGCCAAGGTATAATTACCGTCAATATCTGTAGATGTTCCTATAGTTGTTCCTTTCATTAAAACAGTTACACCAGGCAATCCCTCACCAGTTTCGTTTATAACCCGGCCGCTTACTGTAGTCCCCTGAGCCAGAACTCCTGTAACAGTAAAAAAGAAAAGTAAGAGCATGCAAAAAAGCTCCTTTCTCTTGTGTAAATAGCTATTCATAAATCCTTCTCCTTATTTATAGTAGATCAACTAAATTTCTAAAATCACTTTGTATAGGCATAAAACCTTGTTCTTAACATAAAACTAACATTAGTTATCCGGCTGTTAAAAAAATAAGGCGTCCGGCATCAGCTGGTAGGCCTTATTTTTTTAACAGTATTGTGCTCCGTTTTTGGCACCCTTGCTTTTATTTATAACAAGTAGAAAAACAGGAGGACCATACAAACGAGTAAGATGCCCACCAGATGCCTCTTCCATAAAAGTCGTTTCATCTGTTGTTTCTTTTTGTAAATGTAGGGTTTCAGAGAAAGCAGCAGGGGTAAATTTTCGGTTGAAATGGTATGACGAATTCATCAGAAAAGTGCAGAAGGTGTTTTAAATGGCCTTTTCATCATTCTAATTTCTTCACCTGTCGTTCCCATTTTTTCATCCTGAAAGGATTTTGTGGGCAAGATCCTTTAGCTGTAGCTATAGAACGTTTAGTCTAAGTTCACATAGCTGCTTTTCTTGCTGTGATTTTAGGCTGTAGCTGTTTCATAGCTGAAGTTCTTGTTCTTTTTGTCTTGATACAAAAAGAACCAAAAAAATCAAGACGATTTTGTCTAAAGGGGGTTCCTGCACCCCCACTCGCTGCACGCTCTTTAAAGAGGGCCCCTGCCCCCAACAAAAAATCGTCATTAGCTGCACCTGGCAGAGGTTATTGCTCTGTAGCTTTCTGTCGCAATACATAGTTTACAGTTTGCTACCGCACTAGTCAAATTATTCTAATGAAAATGGCCTTCCAGAGTTATTTTAGGGATTTTAGAGGCTAGACTACAGGTGTTATATTTTCCTGTAGACAAATACTTCCTGGTGCTTATGTTTTACTCAGACACACTCAGGAGCCGTGCACGCTGTGAGGGCTTTTCGATAACTCTCATCCAATCATTTAACCATTAAACCATCAAACAATTTTGCCATTCAACCTTCTAACCATCAGCAGCCAACCTAATTATTCTAATGAAAATACCCTTCCGGAGCATTTTATTGCTATCCTCTATGAGGCTCTTCTTTCTAAATCTGTTTGTTTTCTTCTGTATGCTGCTGCACTTCCAGATTGTTACCATAGGCCGAGGGAGGAACACCATATTTTTTTCGGAACTGTTGGCTGAAATAGCGGCGGTCGGAAAAGCCAACTTTGTAGCAAACATCAGTAACGGATAGGTGATGCTCTTTTAGCAGTTGTGCCGAACGCTTCAGTTTAAAATCGCGGATGAACTCCACCAGCGAGAGGCCTGTAAGCGCTTTCACCTTTTTGTAAACAACAGAATGGCTGATGCCCATTTCCTTTGAAATAAACTCCGCACATAAATTGTCATTGTCGAGGTGCTGGTCGAGTACAGAAGAGAGGTTGCTCAAAAATATCTGATCAGGCGAGGTGAGTGCTGTATTCTTTGGCTGGGTGAGCATTTCCAACTGAAACTTCTCGCGCAGGAGCTGCCGTGTTTTGAGCAGGTTTATAATGCGCGTTTTCAGCAGCACCTCGCTGAACGGTTTGGTCAGGTAATCGTCGGCCCCGGTTTCATAACCTTCTTTTTTATAGATAAAAGAAGTACGAGCCGTTAACAGGATAACTGGTATATGGCTTGTCCGCACATCTTTCTTCAGCTCTCTGGTAAGGGTAATGCCATCTTTTACCGGCATCATAATATCGCTGATTATGAGGTCAGGCATGTGGCTTACAGCCTGTTCAAAAGCTTCGGCACCATTAGCTGCTTCATACACCCGGAACATAGGCTGCAGGAGGCCAATCAGGTAACGCCGTATATCGGCGTTATCTTCTGCCACCAGTACACTTGCCTCGTTCAGGCTCTCCCCTTGTAGCTGCTGTTCGCCTGTAGCCGGAACCAGGTAATGGGCCAGGTTTTCGTGTATCTCCGCCTCCTCTACCTGATGCACCGCAGGCAGGTGCCTGTTGCCCTGCTGCAGCCGTACCGTAAACCTACTGCCTTTGCCTGGCTCGCTCTCTACAAAAACTTTCCCGGCATGCAGTTTTACAATCTTCTTTACAATAGAAAGTCCTATTCCAAATCCGTCTTCCTCTATCTGGGTATTGTTACTACTCTGGTAAAACCGTTGAAAAATCTTGTTCAGCTTTGTTTCTGAAATACCTTTGCCCGTATCGCTTACCTCCAGCACCACATGGTATTCGTGCGCTGCTACCTCTACACGAATAGCACCTCCGGCATCGGTAAATTTGAAGGCGTTGGAAAGCAGGTTGTATACCACTTTCTCCATTTGCTCTTTATCAAACCAAAGAGAAATAGATTCTTGGGTACAGAAGAAATGGTAATGAATGTGCCTGTTTTCGGCGTGGGTGCTAAAAGAGAGGAAGATTTCTTTTACAAAGCTTACAAAGTCGCTTTCAGATGCCCTTAGCTTTATTCCGCTCGCATCTATTTTGCTGAAATCGAGCAGTTCGTTTACCAGTTGCAGCAGATGCGAACTGTTTTTCCGTAATTCCTGGACCACTTGCTGCTTCGGAACAGCTTCGTTTACTGCGGCTATGCGGTTAATACTGCCCATCATCAGGGTAACAGGCGTTCGTATTTCATGCGACACATCGGTAAAGAACTGCAGCTTCAGGTTGTGCAGCTCCTGCTCTTTTTCCCGGTTCAGCCGCTCCAGGTCGAGCCGGCTTTTGAGTTTTTCCAGGTGAATGGTATACCGGTTAAAGAGGTAAAGCAGAAAGCCGAACACCAGACCGTAAAGCAGATAGGCCCACCAGGTTTTCCAGAAGGGGTTTTGCACTACCACCTGCATCTGCTGATATTCCTTGCTCCACTTTCCGCCAGGTACGCGGGCCTTTACCTTCAGCGTATAGCTGCCGGGGCTAAGGTTGGTAAAAGTGGCTTCGTGCTGCCTGCCTATCTCGCGCCAGTCCGTATCAAAGTTTTCTAATTTAATGGTGTACTCATAATCTGCAAACGGAAACCCTAATGCTGCAAACTCAAAGGTAACGAGGGAGTGGTTGTGCCGGAGCTGTATAAAATTCTCCTCTAGTATAGGTTTATCTAATATTTCAGTCTCATCTCCTGCTTTTACCTCTTTGTTAAAAAGTCGTAATCCTGTAAACTTTACCTGCGGTGCCTTTTCTTGAGGACTTATCCTTTTAGGGTCAAACGAAACAACGCCATCGTTGCCACCAAAATACAAGATACCATCTGCTTTATAAACTGCATTTATATGGTAGCTGCCATTTAGCTGGTTAAACTTTCTTAGGCGCTTTGTCTGGTGCTCGTACTGGTAAATGCCGCTCTTGGTGCTCAGCCAGATGTTGCCAGCCTCATCTTCTACCAAAGCAGTAACTACTTTTTCATGCAGGCCATCCAGCTTCTTAAACCGTACGACTTGCTTGGTGTGGGTATCGAGCCGCAGAAGGCCTTGCCCCCAGGTGCCAATCCAGAGGTAGCCGAGTGAGTCTTTTAATAAGCTAATGATGTTAAGCGTGGCCAGCGGTATCTCAGCCTCAGAAGCAGCTTTTAGCCCGTAAAATTTACGAGAACTGGTATCGAAATAATTTAGTCCGCCACCAAAGGTCCCAACCCAGAGGTTTCCTTTCCCATCTTCGGCCAAAGAAATGACATTATCGCTGCTGATGGTGTTGGGCTTGCGGGGCTCCCTGCGGTAGTTCGTGAATTTACCCGTTGCCTGATCAAAGTAGCTCAGCCCTCCGCCCCAGGAAGCTACCCAGAAGTTCCCATTCTCCTCTTCCACCACACTGCGTACATCGTTATAGCTTAATGAAGCAGAGTTATGTGTCTCGTGCCGAAACTGCTGGAGCTTCCCCTCTTCGGGGCTATAGATAGAAAGACCATCGGAGAAGGTACCGATAAAATAGCCTCCTGCTTTACGTTCTTTAATCAGGTGC
This sequence comes from Pontibacter sp. 13R65, assembly GCF_047525655.1. Classification (NCBI taxonomy): domain Bacteria; kingdom Pseudomonadati; phylum Bacteroidota; class Cytophagia; order Cytophagales; family Hymenobacteraceae; genus Pontibacter; species Pontibacter sp. 13R65. The sequence goes on along the minus strand of NZ_JBLIQL010000004.1, from coordinate 381,369 downwards.
ACATAGTCACCTCCTACCTGTCGTCCTGGAAGCTTCTGAACTGTTGCAGTAGCGAGCTGCAACACATTCAAACCAAAGCCATCGGTTCCAAACCACAGCCGCTCCCTATCTTTAGAAACCGATAGTACCGGAGAAATATCTGTACCTGTAAAATCGCTATAAAAAAAATCCACCGCCTCATCCTTTCGCCTCAGAATATTTATACCATTCCAGACTGTTCCTATCCAGATGTTTCGTTGTTTATCAGCAAAAACAGCATGAATGGCGTTACTGGAAAGTGAATGCTGAATTGTATTGCTTTTAACAAATTGCTCGACCTGGGCTTTACCTGTTCCGGCATTCCTGACTTTGAGCAAGCCACTACCGTCTGTCCCAATCCAGAGTGTGCCATCCGGCTCCTCAAACAGAGCCCTTATGACAGCAATAGATGCCAGCTCCTTATCCTGCTCAAAAAAAGGTTTTATCAGGCCTGACTGACAATCAAAAAGCAGCAAACCTTCGCCAGAGGTTCCGAGCAGCACCTGGTTCTGGCCAAATGGCCGCATCACATAAATATACTTGGCCTTAAGCTCCTTACCAGCCACATTTTTTAGTGCATAAGAAACAAATTCCCGGCTCTTCGTATCGAACAGGTTTAATCCTCCGCCAAACGTACCTACCCACAGATTCTCCTGAGTATCTTCATAAATGGTCTTTACACTATTATGACTTAAGGAGGTAGCCACTGTAGCATCGGCAAGGTAAGATTCAAAAGAGCTGTCTTGCTCAATAAAGCGATTAAGACCATGTTCTGTGCCAATCCAGATTTGGCCGGCTGCATCCTCGTAAATGGTGTTGATTTCGTTTGATGATATGCTCTTCCTGTTTCCAGGCTGATACCTGAATGAGATAAAACTCTCTGACCGCTTATTCAATAGTTGCAGCCCATCCAGCGTACCGGCCCAGATGCGACCTTTTGAGTCAGTAAAAACTGTCGTTACATCGTCTGCTCCCAATCGGCCATTTGCCTGTGTGTAAAGCTTAAAAGTACTCCCGTCGTACCGGCTCAACCCGCTTTTAGTACCTATCCAGATAAATCCGTCCTGATCTTGGGTAATGTTGGAAACAGAACTACTAGGAAGATCCTTAGAATCGTTTATTTTATCAAACCTAGGCTGATTTTGCGCCTGCAGGCAACCAGGCAAAAGGCAAAAAGCGATGCACAAGGCCCATAAAAACCTTACCTGAACTCTTACCTGATTTGTAAAAGATTGATGCATTTGTTAAAGTTACTCGATCTTCAATCCAAATGCTTGCACAAGGTTGATTTATTTTTATAAAGATTAGTAGTTACACATGGTTAAACGAAGACTTTTTCATGAAAAGGAGAGTCTTTCTTTTTGTTATACCTGCCGAGTTAATTGGTATAGTTAGTAGCAGTTGTAGCTGTTACACCGCTTCTATTAAATTAGCCTGTATAATAAAACAAGGAACTCTGCTTTTTCTGTGTTTGTCATCTAAACTTATCTCCAGTTCCCCTGTCCCTGTCTCAGCTCCAGAATGGAAATAATAAGCCTATTTGCCCTGCTGTTAAAGTAAATGAATCAACCACGTCAAAAGAGGTGTTGCAAAATGCCTAAATAAATTTCCATTTACATTGTTGGGAGGATACAGTGACGACCTCTTTCAATTAAGAGGTATAGTGCGTTTAAATGCAAATTTTAATCGGAGGGACCAAAATTAAAGAGTAAGTAAATAACTACCTATACTTAGTTTTGTTGTCTGTGATTTTCTTGCAATTAGAGATATGTAAATGATAATAATTATGAGAAATTAATACAAATACTGTAAGTACCCCATTTTTTGGTCAGATTAACTGAGACATTTCTCTTTCTTTTGACCTCCTCCCTAAAAACTGGACCGTTGGATAGTAGAGGAAATGGGCAATTATCAAATAGTAAAAAAACGAATTGTCATGAAGAAACCAAGGTTCACTCCAGGCACAGATCCTTTTCATCCTAAAGCACTGAGAGAAAGTCGTCTTGGCATCAGATATGTGCCGCAAAGTAGAAGTTTCCTAGGCCTCCTTCTACTTAGAAAGAAGAAATATACGGCGGTTTAGGGTTATCGCAGCTCAGGGAGCCAAGGCAACTGGAGAAGGAGAACCGCCAGTCACCTACTAAGGTTAAATGGTCAAGGTTAATATTCATTTTCCTGGTATTTATTAAACCTTGCACCGAATTCTGTAGTATGAAAATTTATAACCTTGAACTACTATTAGTATTTCACATTAACAACCTCTCCGATCCCGTCCCTGTATTTGAGTAGGCACTCACACCCAAAGCCTATAGTTTCTTAGAAGAATTGTTTACCAAACTATATAGCTATGAGAAACCATTTACACTTTATCCTGCAGCATAGTATGAACAGCTGTATTTCCTGCCATGTTTTTCTAAACTTCAAAACCCAGTTACAGCTACATCTGCTCCTCTTGCTTTTCTTTACATCCTCCTCAGTTTTTGGTCAGTACCAGCAAAACTGGACTAAAACTTACCCCAATGCCCTTGCCCCCTATAAGCTACAAATAGATCATCATCAAAATATGATCGTTGTAGGGAGTACCACTGCAACAAAAATTGATACTGAAGGCCGTGAACTTTGGCAAGTCAACTTTAGTGGCACCACCTATAAAAGCGTGCTGGATGAAAGCGGCAATACCTATGTTCTAACGCGCACACCAGACGTTAATGACAGGCTACTGAAGCTTTCGCCTGAGGGGGAAGAGCTATTGAATTATACCATAAGCGATGGATTTAAGCCAGCTGATTTGATAGTTAATGACCGGGAGGAAATTTTTTTAACCGGCTCTTTATATGAAAAGGCATTAACTATAAAGTTAAACAAAGAGGGAAACTTAGTTTGGAGCAAAAGTTATGAATCGAACTGCGCTGATCTCGCCATGAACACAGCTAGTATTTTAGATACTGATGGGAATCTAATTGTAACAGGTAAGGATTTATACCGAAATAGCAGCATAGATGGCTGTACTATATATCTTGTAAAGTATGCAAGTGTAGATGGCAGTATCGTATTGGAAAAAGAATATGAGTTAAGAGAAACCTATGTCTCTTTAGACCATCCGTCCAGATTACTTATAAACTCAACTGGTATTTACATTATTGGAACAAGGGAATCTTGTTGTCATGGCCATCCAACCATGTTTATACTGAAGACGGATGAAGCTGGAAACCACCAATGGCGTCGTGGGTCATCTGCTCCGGCCGAGCACATCCTCAAAGATGCTGCTTTTGATAAAGAAGGGAATATTATACTACTAGCAGAAGCCTTCATGAATAGTCCCCAAAAGTCCACCATATTTACTGCTAAGTTCAATAGTAACGGTGAGCAGCTATGGGGGGATAATTATGAACCAGTATCTAGTTACCGCTATAGTACAGGGTCACTTGTGCTCCTGGAAAATGGCTCACTAGCTGTTTCCGCTGCTGCTTACAGTGATAGTGGCCTCTCCTTTATTACCGTTCTTGTCTATGATAAAAACGGAACCCGGACCATGACCCTTGGTACACCTCCATCTTATGAGCCTCCATACTCTCATTGGACAAATCTGGTAAAAGATGAAGAGGATAACCTTTACCTTGGTGGAGCCTTTGCTACAGATAATTATTATAACCAAGGGCAACTAAACCTCATCAAGTACTCCCTTAAGCCCTCTTGTCCTGCTCATTTAGTGGATGTGAAGCTTTACCTGCCACCGCAGCCCAGGAGAGTGGGCTGGCAAGTTAGAACAACAGCAGACTTTGGCAGTTACACTGACTTACAGAACAAAGGCATAAAATGGACCTGGGGCGATGGAAGCGACAACTCTGTGTCTTATACCCTCCCTGACTCTCCCCGGATTACAGGCGAACATACTTACCAGCAAGCCGGTATATACACTCTTGGCCTCGACTTCTCTGAGAGCTGCCTTGACGCAACCTCTGATGAATACCGGCAGCAGATTGTGATTTATGACCCAACAGCCGGTTTTACAGCAGGCGTAGGTGAAATATCAAACTGGTCCACAAAATTAAGACATATGGAACCTGGTGCTAAAACAGCTGTTGCGTTTGCTTTAACCTACCCTACCAAAACAGCAGAAAAACCGGTAGGTGCACTGGCTTTGTTCTTAAACAACAAAGACTGGTTCTTTAGTCAAAGCCTGGAATGGCTGGTTATAAAGGGGAACAGGGCAGCATGGCAAGGCTGGGGAAACATTAACGGCAATGGTCAATATAAATTTGTGGCTACTGTAGAGGACAGTGGCGGCCCAGGAACGAATGATCTTTCAGATAAAATGCGCATACGGATCTGGAGTTCCGGCGGAACGCTTGTCTACGACAACCATATGACAGGAACGAACAAGCTTCACCTGGAACAGGAACTACCCGGTATTGGCAGAGGTCAAATATTCATAAATACTGCTCCTTCTCCTGTAATCGCTCTGCAAATAGAGGAGATGATGAATGAGGCCAGCACCATGCCCGAAAACGTAGCGGAGCTGCAGGTTTACCCAAACCCTTTCTCGTCTGTTGCCACGGTTTCCTATACCCCGAAGAGCCTAGGCAGCTACCAGTTAATGTTTTATGACTCTAAGGGTACCCTCATAAGAGAAATAGCGAAAGGAGAAGCACATGCCGGGGAGGTTATTCCGATGGAGGTCGATGCTGGCTCCCTTTCCCAGGGTATATATTACATTAAACTTATAACACCTGATGCTGTTAAGACTACTAGGCTAATGCTCAGACGCTAAAATCAATAGTAGTAAAAAAGGGTTGGGCTGTGAAGGCCCAACCCCTTTTTTAGGTTGTGTTCTACGATGAAAATTATTTCCACAGAAGAAAGCAAGCCTCAGGTGCTGCTTAAACTTTAGTATTGGTTGCGATCCCACTTATTAGTTAGGAAAACGCTCCACGGTCAAAACAGGTGTTATGAAAAAGGCTAGAATAACCGTTGTTAAAATAAATTGACCCTCTACATAAAACCAGGAGGTGTATTGAAAAACCATACCACCCGTGCCTCTCTCAGCCCTATGGTTTTATAAATAACTGATAATTAATATGTTTTAACTATTTATTATTATTATTGTAAGTGTCTAATGGTAAAGTTCCCCAGCAAAGCGACAGGTAAATATACATGTGTCGAATGGAAGCAAAAGCCTTGATAGGAGTGCCAGCATTGTTTGTAGTTTGCGGCTATCGCTTATTCCTCTTCCCTCTGCTATGCAGGACCAAGATAATCCGGGTTTTTGGAATGCCTTAGAGGCATTCTCCTACTCGTCATGCCACTCCTGGTCGCATTCAAAATTTAACTTTTAGTTTTCGGGAAGGGGAAGTAAAGAATTGTGCCTTATTCCACTTGTCTCGCCCGCTCCTGTAAGTGACCTGCTGCTCGAGCATGCAGTAACTGGAGCCGTTGGAGTAGGCAGCTGGCCTTTTCTGGTTCTCAGTGCCTGTTATTAAAAGGTTATTTCCTATAGATGCGGTCTCTTGTTTCAGAACCAAGGCATTGGCTTTGACTGGGGCCTAGTCCATAGCTTGTATAACCCCCTTCACCATGCCCTTCTCCACACACAGGCTGAAGACCCTGTCAAACAGTGACTCAAAAAAGGGCTAAGGGAAAAGCTGTCGGGTGCGAGACACGGTCGAGTGCTTCTTTTGTACCGGATGCGCGTCCGGCGGCGGCATTCCATGTGGTAGGCTTACATTCTCTTCAAGTTGCCACTTCGGCACGCTTTCCGGCAACTGTAATTCCCAGATAAACAGGCACCAGACCTATTCGATAGTTTTTGGGCTTCCTCAGTAGAGGAGAAGGCTGAAATTGACTCTCATAATAGTGACCTTTAAAGTTAAACAAATGTAGCTTTGCAGTCACCTGTAGTCAAGATGCACAGCATCTGTACATATTGTATATTAACTGGTTATATAGAATCTGGCGAGTAAAGAACAACCCAAAAATGACTCACCGAATCATTCACCTTTTCTTTGCGAAAAACTGAAAAATTTGATTCAGTTCTCAAAACAAAAAAACCCGAAATCATAAGATTTACGGGCTTTGCTTTTGTGGTATCGCTACCAGCAGAGAGGGAGGGATTCGAACCCCCGGACCTGTTACAGTCAACGGTTTTCAAGACCGCCGCATTCGACCACTCTGCCACCTCTCTGTGATGTGAAGTAATCGTGCACAAAAGTATACTACTCATTTGAACTTTCAAAGTACTGACTCAAAAAAAATGCACTTTTTAAGACATAAATATATAAACAACTGATTATGAACGAAAAAAAATTACCTAAGCAACGACAACAGAAGCATTAACCAAAAATTTCCAGTTTAGGTTATCAAGTTTTTTCCTTCTACCTTCTTCTGGACGCGTTGCGTTGTACGCCGTACCACCGTATCGATACTTACATTAATTTCAAATCCCAGAATAAGAATCATGGAAATAAAGTCTAACCAAATCATGAGGCCAATGAGCGCCCCAATAGAGCCGTAAAATTTATTGTAGGTATCAAACGCACTGATATAGATGGAGAAAATCATGGAAACAGCGAAGATTAACCCTGTAGCCACCACTGCCCCTGCCGAAAACAGCGGCCATTTATCTTCAATAGCCGGCACATAATAATAGATGAGCGACGTGGCCAGCAGAAACAGCAGGATGATGGCAATGTACTTCAGCATAACAATGAAGGTGTAGGTGTACGACTCAGTTACCACCTCGTAAAACACCAGCACATCAAGAATCCATTGCCCAAAGAAAATAGCTGCCACCGCCAGGAACAGGATGAACATAAGAGCACCTGTAAGGAGTGTGGCAATGGCACGCTTTTTAGGGTAGCTTCGTTTGTAAAAGGTTTTATACTTCTTGTCGAAGGCATCCATGAGCGACATAATGCCATTTGTAGAAAGAATGAGCGCAAACAGGAAACCAAAAGAAAGTAAACCTCCTCGCGGCTTGTTTACAATGTCTTCTATGGTAGTATAAGCGGCAGCGTACATTTCCTCGGGCAATACATCGGCAAGGAAATCGAAAATACTCTCGCCCAGGTCCAGCGACAATACACTTGGCACATAGGGTATGAGCGTGAAAAGGAAGATGATACTCGGGAAAATTGCCAGCGTAAAGTTAAAGGCCATGTACGAGGCTCGCTTGGTAATAGAATCCAGCCGCAGCTCTCCAAGCAGCACATCCACCACCTCGTACACTGAAGACTGCCCGTTGTTAAATCGCCATCTTTTCAGAAAAACGATGAATTTTCGGTATGCTCTCCTGCGCTTTAGGTATTGCTGGTTTATCCTCATTCGCTAAAATAGGAATCGAGCTTTTGATGAATAAGGTCTGGCACGGCTGTAGGTCTCCCCGATTCCATGCTTACAAAGACCATGGTTGTTTCCCCGACATTCAGCAATACCTGCTCCTCGTTGTAAACTTCATATTCAAATAGAATACGTGAGCCTTTTGGTTTATGCCGCAAAATCAGTTTCAGGGTGAGCAGGTCATCGTACTTGGCCGGGCGTATGTATTTGCATTTCAGCTCCAGCACGGGCATCATGGTACCCGTGGCTTCCATCTCCTTGTAGTGTATGCCTAGTCGCCTGAATACCTCTGTACGCGCCACCTCATAGTAAGCAGCATAATTGCCATAATACACATAGCCCATTTGGTCTGTTTCGGCGTACCGCACCCGTATCTGCACTTCTGATTCGAACATCTTTAATTGCTGGTTGTTAATTAATGATTGTTGATTTTATGAATTGTCGAATTATTAGCTTGTTGAACGGTGAATTATTGAATGAAACTAAAAACCTTACATGCTTACACAATACCCTTCAATGTAAGGTCATTATGGATTCAATAAACACCTATTCAGCAATTCAATAATCAAATTTTACCTCATAATATTACGCTCATTCATAGCTTTGTGGAAACGCCTGGCATTGGCCAAATGCTCTGCCTGCGTGGCAGCAAAGGCATGATAGCCTGAAAAATCTTCTTTCGCACAGAAATACAAATAGTTGTGGCTTTCAGGGTTTAGCACGGCATCGATGCTGGCAATATCAGGCACGTTGATAGGACCAGGAGGCAGCCCTTTGTAACGATAGGTATTGTAGGGGGAGTCGTGCTGCAGGTGCACGTTGAGCACCCTGCGTATAGAAAAATCACCTACGCTATACACAACGGTAGGATCTGCCTGTAACAGCATGTCTTTTTTTAGGCGGTTAAGGTACACACCGGCAATGCGAGGCCGTTCATCTGCGTATCTCCCCTGCTCAGCCTGCACAATAGAGGCCAGCACCGACACCTCCTGCTGCGACAGCCCCTGCTTATCTGCTTTGGCTTTTCGCTCTGCTGTCCAGAACTTATCGTACTCCACCTTCATGCGGTCTACAAGTGCTTTGGCCGTTGTAGTCCAATATACCTCATAGGTGTTTGGAATAAACATGCTCACAATGGTAGTACTGTCAAAGCCAAGTGAGCGCAGGTACTCCGGGTCGCGGAGCAGACTGTCAATTTCCGCCTCTCCGGGCTCTACACTAGCAGCCAGTTTGGCAGCCAGGTCTTTGCGGAGCCGGATGTTATTGAAAGTGATCTTAACCGGCGACTGCTCCCCTAGCCGTAGCACACCAATGAGTTGCCGGTTCCCCCAGCCATTTTCTATTTTGTAGCGTCCTGGCTTTACTAGTTCATGATAGTCCATGAGTTTGGCCATAAAGCGCAACGAAAGTTTATCTATGACCACCCCTGTTGCCTCCACTGAGTCCAGAGCTTCGGCATAACCTGCCCCTGTAGGAATGTACACATAGGTATCTTGCCCCTTAGTGTCTACATTGGGCGTGTACACGATCTGGTAAGCGTAATAAGAAAAGCTTACAAAAAGGAACAGAAACAGGACAATAAGTCCCGGAATCACTTTGCCCTTCTCTTTCCTTTTTCTGGTTGTTGTGACTTTCTTAGCCATAGTTTGTATTATAGTGTGCTGCCCGGAATAATGAAAGACAGCATCTCTTGTTATTTAAACCCAAAAATAATATTATTCTTCCGCTTTCCTTCCAAAAAATAACCAAGCCCGTATACAGCTGCTGTTGACACCACCTCATTACCAACAGAAAACAGGGGCAATTTTAGATCGCAACCACCTAGTTTGTGCACATTCTTACATCATTTGCTATGTTACATAAAGCGGCAGCATTAGTTTAAAAAGCCAATGCATCGAATTAAGTTCCGCACACAGTATAGCCTTTGGCAGGCGCTAGCGCAATTTCCAGGTAAAAAATGGTAACCTTTGTGCCGCAAATCCCCTATGTATAACATCATCAGACGAACTATAGTATCATCTAAAAATCAGCAAAAGATATGAGTAATGCCGTTCTACTAAAAATACATCCGGAAAACCCGCAGGAGAAAAAAATAAGAGAAGCTGTAGAAGTGCTCCGGAATGGTGGCATTATTATTTACCCTACCGATACTATTTACGGTATTGGCTGCGACATTCATAACACCCGTGCTGTAGAACGTGTTTGCCAGATTAAAGGGGTGAAACCAGACAAAGTTCATCTATCCTTTATCTGCTCAGACCTTACGCACATTTCTGACTATGGAAAAATTGAAACACCGGTGTACAAGGTGATGAAGAAGGCGCTGCCAGGTCCCTTTACATTTGTACTCGAGTCGAGCAGCAAGGTGCCACGCTATGGCGGCTCCAAAAAGAAAACAGTTGGCATTAGAGTCCCTGACAACAACATTGCCCTAGCGCTGGTGCGTGAGCTTGGTAACCCTATTCTATCTACCTCTATTCGCGATGAAGACGAAGTGCTGGAATATAGCACCGATCCGGAGCTTATTTATGAAAAATACCGAAACCTGGTAGATATGGTGATTGATGGTGGCTATGGCAATAACATTGCCTCTACGGTAGTAGACGCCTCGAATAACTTTGAAGTATTAAGAGAGGGAGCCGGAGACATAGAACAATACCTTTAGGGCTTTGCCAAATTAAAAATTATAAATTGTGATTGGGTGAAATCGTGCACGACCTTAATTTCTAATTGGCCGTAGGCCTCTTGTGCTTCCAGCGGCGGTGCGACCAGAGATAGTCGGCAGGAGATTGTTTAATAGATCTTTCCAGGGCCTGAGCAAAGGCCTCCGTTACAGGGTACTGCCCTTCCGTAGTGGCTGGTTTGGTTTTGCCATCGGTTAGTACCTCAAAGCGGAGCTGGTAATGTCCTCGCTTTATGCGCTGCACATCCAGAAACAGCACCGGATACCCAAAAGAATCTGCCAGTTTCTCGGCACCTACAAAAAAAGGTGTGTCCTGGTTCATAAAGGTAGTCCAGAACTGTATTTCACCGTAGGGCGGAGTTTGGTCAGAAAGCATGGCAATGACGCGTGGCACTTTTCGGTTGCGCACAAAATCGCGCATAGTATCTTTCATTTTAATAAGCCTTGCCCCTAGCCGCCTACGCGTTTGCAGCATAAACTCTTCGAAAAAAGCATTGTGCAAAGGCTTATAAACACCTTCTGCCGGAAACCCAAATTGCACCGCCCCCGCCGACAGCACCCACTCCCAGTTACCAGAGTGCGACCCCATGGTAATAACGGGCGTGCCTTGTTGCACAAAATCATCCAACACCTCCTGGTTCGTAAATACGATTCTGCGCCGCATTTCCTTAGAGCGCATCGACCTGAGCTTTAGTATCTCGACCACCACATCGCAAAAATGCCGGTAAAAAGCTTTGGCAGTTTTCTGAATTTCTTGTTCGCTTTTCTCCGGAAATGAATTGCGCAGGTTTTGCAGAACTACTTTTTTTCGGTAGCCTATAACGTAATAAATTAACAGGTACAGAAAATCGGAGAACAGGTAAAGCACCCGCAGCGGCACCAGCGAGAGCCCTTTCAGCAGTAACCAGAGCGGAAAATAAAGTACCGGGATGTTTAGCTTTTTTATCATGGGCAGTAGTAGCCGTAAAGGTACAACCTGGTTTTGTTAAATTAGAAATTCTGATTTAGAAATTATGAACTTTGAATATTATGTACTAGACTGCCACTAAACCCAAGCCCCAGAAAGCCAAATAGACCTCCGGAAGGCCTTTTTCATTAGAATAATTTGGCTAATGTGTTATTTATAAATGTAATGTTTCTGAGTTGTGTGGAGAAATGACAATTATTTGATTGAACGTAACTCTGAACTTTTAACGCTTAACTAATAAAAATGTGATTCTTCTGACCGAACTACACTACCACCCTCCTATCGAGTACTTCCGGCAGGTACTCCGCGCCGACAGTATAGTGGTGGAACAACACGAAAATTACATAAAGCAGAGTTACCGCAACCGCTGCCACGTGCTCACGGCTCATGGCATGCAAGCGCTTGCCGTTCCTGTACTAAGAGGCAACAGTAAAAACAAAACAAGAATTACCGATATCGAAATTGACTACAGCCAGAAATGGCAGCAAATACATTGGCGTACTCTGCAGTCGGCCTACGGAAAGGCTCCTTATTTCGAATTTTACCAGGATGCCATACAAGCAGTATATCAGCAACATCCAAAGAATTTGTTTGAATTAAATCTTAATTTGTTGCGGCTTTACTTAAAATTTCTTAAAATTAATAAACCACTAGAGCTCTCTCATTCGTACTTGTCTGTAGTGCCCGATAACGTGCTGGATCTGCGAAACCAGATTCATCCTAAAATCAATCCTGACAATTTGCACGTAAAACCTTATTACCAGGTTTTTGGCAACAATTTTGTACCAGAGCTTAGTATAATTGACTTGTTGTTTACACAAGGGCCTGCAGCATCAGCCTACTTGTAATAAGGCTGCATGCAAGGTGAACAATTCATCTAAACCACTTGTTTTATAAGTAAGGCAGCGAGTTAGAGCCTCAATTCAATTATAATTTTGACTTTTTAGAATAATTTTTAGAGTATACATGGAAGCTAAATTCTCAAACAGAGTGAAAGAGGTAATATCACTCAGCCGTGAGGAAGCTATTCGTCTTGGACATGACTACATTGGCACTGAGCATTTGGTGTTGGGCATGATTCGGGAAGGAGAAGGTACCGCCATAGCCTTGCTAAAAAAGCTCGGTGTTTCGATAGATGAATTAAAGTACGCCTTAGAACAGGCTACCCGCAATACAGCTACTCAAAACAGCAACATTACAGGCAGTATCCCGCTTACAAAGCAGACTGAGAAGGTTCTGAAAATAACGTACCTGGAGGCTAAAATCTTCAAAAGTGATGTTATCGGCACCGAGCACCTCTTATTATCCATCCTTCGGGATGAGGACAATATTTCTTCACAAATTTTATCGAAATTTAACGTGAACTACGAAGCAATAAGAGATTCTCTGGATTATCATAGCAATAATCCACTTGCGTCGTCAGATACCGACGATTCTGATGATTCTGACAAATTATTTGGCAGCTCTTCCCGCTCTGGCAGCAGCACGAGTAAGAAAGCCGGCGAAAAATCGCGTACTCCGGTGCTCGATAACTTTGGCCGCGACTTAACTAAGCTGGCCGAAGACGATAAGCTGGACCCGATTGTTGGTCGTGAAAAAGAAATTGAGCGTGTGGCACAGGTACTAAGCCGCCGCAAAAAGAACAACCCGATCCTGATTGGTGAGCCTGGTGTAGGTAAAACTGCCATTGCCGAAGGTCTGGCCCTGCGCATCGTGCAGAAAAAGGTAAGCCGTGTGCTCTTTAACAAGCGCGTAGTTACCCTCGATCTTGCCTCGTTAGTAGCTGGCACCAAATACCGTGGTCAGTTCGAAGAGCGTATGAAAGCCGTGATGAACGAGCTGGAGAAGTCTCCGGACGTAATCCTGTTCATTGATGAGCTGCATACGATTGTAGGTGCTGGTGGCGCTTCTGGCTCTCTGGATGCCTCTAATATGTTCAAACCGGCTCTGGCCCGTGGCGAAATCCAATGCATTGGAGCTACCACGCTAGATGAGTATCGTCAGTATATTGAGAAAGATGGTGCCCTTGCCCGTCGTTTCCAGATTGTGATGGTAGATCCTACCACACCAGAGGAAACCATGGAAATCCTGCACAACATTAAAGATAAGTACCAGGATCACCACCACGTAAACTATACCGATAAGGCTATTGAGGCCTGCGTGAAGTTGAGCGACCGCTACATGAGCGACCGTTTCCTGCCAGATAAAGCCATTGATATTTTGGATGAGGCTGGTGCGCGCGTGCACATCAACAACATAATTGTACCGGAAGATATCCTGAAGCTGGAAGAGCAGATCGAGAATATTAAGGTAGAGAAGAACCGCGTGGTAAAAAGCCAGAAATATGAAGAGGCTGCCCAACTGCGCGACAAGGAGAAAAAGCTGATCGACCAGCTTGACCAGGCCAAAAAGAACTGGGAAGAAGAGACGAAGAAAAAGCGTTACACGGTAAAAGAGGAAAATGTGGCAGAGGTTATTGCCATGATGACAGGTATTCCGGTAAAACGTATCGCGCAGAACGAAGGCGTGAAATTACTGAACATGAACGAAGAGCTCAAAGGCAAAGTAATTGGCCAAGACAAAGCCATCGGTCAGTTAGTAAAAGCCATTCAGCGTACGCGTGTAGGTCTGAAAGATCCGAAAAAGCCTATTGGTTCGTTCGTATTCTTAGGTCCGACTGGTGTAGGTAAAACAGAGCTTGCTAAAGTACTTTCTACTTACCTCTTCGATAAGGAAGATTCGCTGGTGCGTATCGACATGAGTGAGTACATGGAGAAATTCAGTGTATCTCGCTTGGTAGGAGCGCCTCCAGGATACGTTGGTTACGAAGAAGGTGGTCAGCTGACAGAGAAAATCCGTCGTAAGCCATACTCAGTAGTACTCCTCGATGAGATTGAGAAAGCGCACCCGGATGTTTATAACTTGTTACTACAGGTACTCGATGATGGTATTCTGACAGACGGGCTCGGCCGTAAAGTCGACTTCCGTAACACGATTATCATCATGACTTCAAACATCGGTGCCCGCGACTTACAGGACTTTGGAGCCGGTATCGGTTTTATGTCAAAGAGCAAGCAGGAGAACGTAGACGACATCATGAAAGGCACTATCGCCAGCGCCTTACGTAAAACATTCTCTCCTGAGTTCCTGAACCGTCTGGACGATGTGATCGTGTTTAACTCACTAAACCGTGAGGATATGCACAAGATCATCGAGATCTCGCTCAGCAAACTGTTTAAGCGTGTGGAAACTCTTGGTTACACCATCCAACTCACCAATGAAGCCAAAGACTTTGTGGCTGAGAAAGGATACGACCCTAAATATGGTGCCCGTCCGCTGAACCGCGCTATTCAGAAGTACATAGAAGATCCGATTGCGGAGGAAATTCTGAGAGCAGAAGTAAATCAGGGCGACATTATCGTGGTGGAGCACAAAGAGGGAGAAGATAAACTAACGTTCACTTCTAAGAAGTCTGATGGCCCCGGTCCTCAAAGTGCTTCTGACGAAGCTCCAGAACCATCTAAATCTTCTGGCTCTGATAAAGCCGGAGAGTAATCTTCATTAAATAATTTCTTAAAAGGCTGCCTAAAAGGGCAGCCTTTTTTTGTCTCATATTATGGCACTTTTGCAATATTGCAGAACTAACGATGCTTTATATTGTAATTTTACTAAATTGTGAAGAAAACCATAAACCAGATCTACAAACTACTGTAACATACATTGCATGGCCGCAAAAACCAGACAAAGCCAAACAGAAGCACTGGAGCGTAAAAACGCCGAAGCGTTGCTCGGAGGTGGAGAAGACAGAATTAAAGCACAGCACGAAAAGGGCAAATTGACTGCACGTGAACGCCTGCACCTGCTCATGGACGAAGATAGCTTTGAAGAGATAGGAAAATTTGTGATGCACCGCTCCAAAGACTTTGGCCTAGATAAGCAATACTTTTTAGGTGATGGTGTAGTGACAGGTTATGGTACTATACATGGCCGATTGGTGTACGTTTTCTCACAAGACTTTACAGTTTTAGGTGGTTCACTATCAGAAACGCACGCCGAGAAAATAGTAAAAATCATGGAGTTGGCCATGAAAAACGGAGCCCCTGTAATTGGCCTGAACGACTCCGGTGGCGCCCGTATACAAGAAGGTGTTGTTTCGTTGGGAGGCTATGCCGATATATTTTACCGCAACACACTTGCCTCAGGTGTTATACCACAAATCTCTGCCATTATGGGGCCGTGTGCCGGAGAAGCCGTGTATTCGCCAGCTATTACCGACTTTGTGATGATGGTAGAAAATACCTCATATATGTTTGTAACGGGGCCAAACGTGGTAAAAACAGTTACTCACGAAAACGTAACATCCGAAGAGCTAGGCGGTGCCAGCACTCACAGCACCAAAAGCGGCGTTACCCACTTCTCCTGCGCCAACGAGGTAGAATGCATCAATTACATAAAACAACTGCTCAGCTACATTCCGCAAAACTGTGAGGAACTTCCGCCCGCCGTGCCTTATACCAGCAGCGGCAACGAGAGCCGCGAAGTACTGAACTCCATTATTCCGGAAAATCCAAACCAGCCTTATGATATTCGGGAGGTAGTGGAAGGCATTATTGATACCGACACCTTCTTTGAGGTGCATAAAAACTTCGGCGATAATATTGTGGTAGGTTTTGCACGCCTGGCTGGTCGCAGCATTGGCATTGTAGGTAATCAACCAGCCGTACTGGCAGGTGTACTCGATATTAACGCCAGCACCAAAGCAGCCCGTTTTGTCCGCTTCTGCGACAGTTTTAATATTCCGCTGTTGGTGCTCGAAGATGTTCCGGGCTTTTTGCCAGGCACCGATCAGGAATGGCGCGGCATTATTACCAACGGTGCCAAACTGCTCTACGCTTTTTGCGAGGCAACCGTGCCACGCATAACCGTAATTACCCGCAAAGCTTATGGTGGCGCATACGATGTAATGAACTCTAAGCATATTGGCGCCGATATGAACTTTGCCTGGCCAACAGCCGAAATTGCTGTAATGGGTGCACAGGGAGCTGCCGAAATTATTTTTAAGCGCGAAATAGCCATGGCCGAAGATCCGGAAGCTAAATTAGCCGAAAAGGTGGAGGAGTATAAAGACAAATTTGCCACACCTTACCGGGCAGCGCACCGTGGTTTTATAGACGAGGTAATAATGCCTTCAGAAACCCGCACAAAACTTATAAAAGCATTTAAAATGCTTGAGAATAAGGCAGTGCAGCTTCCACGAAAAAAGCACGGCAATATTCCACTCTAGTTAAATTATGAATTAGAAATTAGAAATGGCCCGTATATACTTTCTAATTTTCTACGAATCATAATTTTTAATTTTAATTTCTAATCTATTTATATGCGACAAGAATCTTTCGATTTTCTACAAAAATACCTGAACAATGCCTCCCCTACCGGCTTTGAAGCAGAAGGCCAGAAACTGTGGCTGGAATACATAAAGCCTTACATCGACGAATATTTTGTGGATACCTATGGTACCGTGGTAGGCGTAATAAATCCGGAGGCTGAATACAAAGTTGTAATAGAGGCACATGCCGATGAAATATCCTGGTTCGTGAATTACATCACGAACGAAGGCTACATTTACCTGCGGCGCAACGGTGGGTCCGATGCCGTAATTGCCCCTTCTAAACGTGTAAACATTCATACCAGCAAAGGTGTTGTAAAAGCAATATTTGGTTGGCCCGCCATACACGTTCGCAAACTGGAAAACGAAAAAGCACCTACTGTAGAAACTGTTTTCCTGGACTGTGGTGCCAGCAACAAAGAAGAAGTAGAGGCTATGGGCATACATGTAGGGTCTGTGGTAACATTTGAGGATGAGTTTACTGTAATGAACGAAAAGTTCTACGTAGGCCGCGCCCTCGACAACCGCATTGGCGGTTATATGATTGCTGAAGTAGCGCGCATGCTAAAAGAAAATAACCACAAGCTTCCGTTCGGGCTATACATAGTAAACGCCGTGCAGGAAGAAATTGGCTTACGTGGCGCCGAAATGATTGCGCATCGCATTAATCCAAATGTCGCCATTATTACCGACGTAACCCACGACACGCAGTCGCCGATGTACGACAAAAAAACCAGCGGCGACATACACTGCGGCAAAGGTCCGGTTATATCTTATGGCCCAGCCGTACAGAACAACGTGCGCGACCTGATTATTTCTACAGCACAGCAAAAAGAAATTCCATTCCAGCGAGCAGCCGTTTCACGCGCCACTGGCACCGACACCGATGCTTTTGCATATTCTAATGCTGGTGTGGCCTCTGCACTTATCTCACTCCCACTCAAATACATGCACACTACCGTAGAAACTGTGCACAAAGACGATGTGGATAATGTAACAAAGCTGATCTACGAAACACTTTTAAAGATAGAAGACAAGCAGGATTTCAGATACCTGAAATAGGCTTACTCTTGCAGCAAAAGCCTCACAGTGCTACCAGCCTGTGAGGCTTTTTATAATTTACGGCCATTATTCTAAAATGTGAGCCCTAGGATTATTTCGCCCAGTCCTGACCTTCCTGAGTAAACCTCCATTTAAAATAAGCATCCAAAACCTTAAGTGACTTTTCATCAGGAACTGATGAAGAATGAGGTTCAGCATCCAAATACATAAGCTGTTGGTTCTCTTTGCTAAATTTTGGCCATTGTGGTAAACCACCTGTATTGGGATTTCCATACTTGGCAAAATTTGTCCAATAGCTGCTCATAATTTCGGAAAGTTTAATATCAGCTTCGGTGGTTTGAGGATTATTCTTGTCCAATGTCATAAAAACATATGGTATTTCTTGTCCGTGTGGAGAACCAAACCCATACCTTGGTGAATCTTTGGGAAATTCGGGATGTTGATCGAAATAGTATAAGAAAACGTTCGATTTACCGGTTTGTGATTGTAACCGCGCCCAAGACCAGGTGTGCCAGCCAAAAGCCGCATCGCGCATTAAATCCCGTGCTGTTCTTGGCACATTGTTTTCACCTACAGGATACGCTTCTAACAATGTATCCGCAAACTTGCCAAAGCGTTGCTGAACATTGGCAATATATTCTTCGGGTGTTTTCTCTCGCGAAAAACTAGCGCCTTCATCCGAATTATAGCCAATAAGCACGGCTACATCATTATACTTACCTTCTTCGTACAGTTTGTATTGGTTATCAGGTATTACATAGCCGTCAATAATTGGCCAGGCACCGCCCATGCCTGGTTCCATAGGCAATTCATCCACCTTAAGCTTGCGCAATGCAGCAATGGAGGTAACACCTGCTTTTTGTAAAAATTCTTCTCCATTAGCTTCTGCCTGTTGCAAGGTTTTCATGTTTTCACCAGGATAGGTTGTTGGCCGGGTTGGACCAAATGATCCACCACTTTGAGAAATAGCCCCCCAGAACAATCCTTTAGCCAAAGGTGACGCACATAACATGCTTACCGAAATTCCTCCGGCTGATTCACCGAAAATGGTTATTTTACTAGGATCGCCACCAAATGCAGCAATATTGTTCTGCACCCACTGCAAGCCTGCAATCTGGTCAAGTAATCCATAGTTCCCGGAGACCTTGTTCGAGTTTTCTGCACTCAATTCAGGATGCGCCAGAAACCCTAGTTTTCCTACCCTGTAGGCGATACTTACCACTATAACACCTTTTGTTGCCAGATGCTCTCCGGTACATACTGGTTCGGCAGTTGAACCAAAGCTAAAACCGCCACCATATATCCAGACCAACACAGGTAATTTTTCATCAGATGCTTGGGCCGGAGTCCAGACATTCAGGTAGAGGCAATCTTCGCTTTTACCTGCCGGAGGATTTCCGGCTTGATAAGGTGACGCAGCAAACGCTGTTGCCTGCTTCACTCCCTCCCATTTACCAACAGGTTGTGGAGCTTTCCATCGAAGTTCTCCTACCGGTGGTGCTGCAAAGGGAATTCCTTTGAAAACTGTGAGACCGTTTTCCTTTACTCCCTGAACCAAGCCTCCTTTAACTTTTACTGTATCAATGGACTCTTTAACTATATCAATAGGTCTTTTGGAGCACGATATTGTTAACCATAAACATAGTAATGAGACAACTATTTGTGATAATTTCATTCTGAATGTTTTTAATTAGTAACAATGAGTTCTATCTGGTTAATATCACAAAATTTGGATAATACTATATTCGCCATGAAAAGTAGCTTCTGAAGTCACAGCTTGGTCAATTGTTATGTCCAATTCGAAGGTAAACTCTACTTTGGGTCTACTAAGCTACTGTTTTGTTGAACCTTTACGCTTCGCATCAAAGCCTTTAGATTTCATTGTCCATCCTGGATAGTTTGATAAATCGTTCTTTACAAACACATTAGAACTGTCTTTCTTCTTAAATTGCCAATCAAGCCAATCAAGAGCCATAGAAGCAAACGAACCTCCAAACTCCTCGGCAAATGTACCTCCGTGCCCGGCAGTTGTATGATTAGCAAAAGCAACAGGAACGTTATCAATCCTCTCGTAGTCGAGAATGGCATTTGCATACGCTACATCAGACTCTCCACCAATAATGTAAACGATCTTGCCATGAAGATTTTCTAATGATTTTGCACTTGCCCCTGCCATTGTCATATCTCCCATTCCGGCATTAACTATAATATACGTTTTAATCCGGCTATCATCGGCTACCCGAAGGGTTTGTGCACCTCCACAAGATTGTCCGCCCGCTGCAATCTTTTCTAAATCAACTTTTTTGTAGTAATCACTTCCTT
Source organism: Pontibacter sp. 13R65 (assembly GCF_047525655.1). Classification (NCBI taxonomy): domain Bacteria; kingdom Pseudomonadati; phylum Bacteroidota; class Cytophagia; order Cytophagales; family Hymenobacteraceae; genus Pontibacter; species Pontibacter sp. 13R65. The sequence goes on along the minus strand of NZ_JBLIQL010000004.1, from coordinate 361,596 downwards.
TGGCATTTTCTTCTTTCGAAATCCAGTCTATTGCTTTTAATAACTCATCATCCGGTGTGTGCTCATGCACCCGCTCTTCAACCGTCATCTGTAGTTTACCGATGGCAATAATAATGTACCCATGAGAGGCAACTTCCGAAAGTAATCGTTCATGATGGATAGAAGAATTCATACATCCTCCATTTGCCCAAACTAAAATCGGGAGTTTTCCTTCCTTCTTTACAGCCTCGCTTATGTTTTTAGGACGGTACACCACAAAATCAGGAAGCGATTTTTCTGTTACCGCTCCGGCTTTGTAATTGCCATTACTTCCATTATCGATGGTCTTCGTTTTTACCACTTGGGCATAGCTTCCATCAAGCGTAAATAAAAATGCCAGAACTAATAGAATTTGTCTTATCATCTGATTTATGTTGAGTATGATTATTAATATTGAAAATATTTGAGACACTAATGTGCAAACGGCGGTGAGGCTATTATTTAGCAAAATGAGTTCTTTTTGTATGTAAAGCTTAACTCCCAAAATTCTGCCATCATACTTACATGTGCTTACAAGTACCCAGGTGCTTTTTAAAGATAGTCGGGCATTACTTTTTTAATCTGTGGCTAGTTAATGCAAGGAGTGCTTACTGCCATTAGTGTAAGGTTAGTACTTTTCGCTTTTAGTCAGTTTTAATAACAAAAGCCTTCAATTCAGCCATTTTGCCGTCTCTGTCCTTTAATCTGATTTTGCCGAGGGCTGTAACAAAATCACCTTCAGAGATTAAGTTTTCAACTATAAACTTCGGTGGTTCTATGTACACCATGGCCATGTACTGCCAAATGGCTTCCTTCCCTCGTAAGATAAGGTCACCTACAAAAGTCCATTCTATGTCGTCGGTGCAGAATGATAGAAAACTTTCATTGTCACCTTCAGTAATAGCTTTGTTTGCCTTTTCTAGTATGCCTTTATTATCCTCCACCATGCAGATTTTCTTACTCTTGGTTTAAGTTATGCTATAGATAGGGTAAAATATTTTTAACGGTATTCGTGCAGCTGAAGCCCGAAGCGCAGCAAGGGTTAAAGCTGAGCTTTGTTGGGCAAAGGTTTTCTTTATATGCTTATTATCGGCTCAAGCTTCTGTTTTTGAATCAGGCTTTTTACTTCTTCAAAAGAAGGATGATTTATCAAAGTCCCCGAGACTTCTGGTCTGTAAACGCTGAGGCTAACTGAATGCTGATTCTGATTAACCCAATTATATAAGTCTTTCATACAACCATTCTCTTCCACATAAATTCTGTCAGAGAACTTCTTTATAAATCCTACTCTTTTATTGCTGTCAATAATCAACCTGTTTTGGATTTATAGTAAACACTTTGTAGGTCACCATAATGGTCTTCTATTGCCATTAATTGAAGTCCGTTGACGATTAGGAATGCAACAATAGCTACAACAGCTATAGAAACTCCTAATATTACCTTCATGCGTTTTTTCATAATTCAACTTATGCCCAACGGTGTTAGTGTAGCAGAATGGCGCAGCGTCAGCAAGCCGTACTGCTAAACTTTGTTGTAGGTAAGGCTTTCTATTTTTCTATCTGGTTTAATTCCTCAACTTGTCTCTTAAGGCTTTCTCCCCAAAAGCCAAACTGTTTAAAGAAGATTATGCAATCAAATAGGGTATTTAAGTTTTTCAGTTTGGGCAGAATATATTCTTCAAAGTCTAACTTCAGTTCCTCCGTGAATTCTTCAAGGTCAGTTTCGCTAGATAACAAATATCCGAGCCAACTATCTTTCCTATACTTATGCTTTTTCCTATCTTCTGGCAGAAAGCCCTCTTCTCGAATGTTTGCACCAGCATCATAAAAGGTAGCTTTTTTCTTTGATGGGTCATTTAGCTTCTCAGTCAATGCAACTCCAATATTAAAGCAGAAGCTCAAGCTATCATTACTATTCCATTGTGAATTCTGCAAATTGATGACTAGAAAAAAGTCTCCCTTATTCTTCCACCAGTGTTGGCCGGAAGTATTGAAGCCTTCTTCTTTAAGTCTCGGTTTGAGATAGGCCTTAACAAATTCCTTTTGTTTTTCTTTTGCAGTCATTTTCATTATTTAGCTTACCTACAACTACCAGATAAACCGAATATTCGGTTTATCTGCACTATGTATGGAGTTGCTGCTCTTTGTTTACCTATTGGTGTTTATTCTCTTGGATGCTGCCTTTTCATACGTATCCTAAACCAATATAGAATTTTTATCATAGATTATCCAGCAGACTTGCAATTTTATCAAATGCATTGGTGGTCTTGCTGCTGCGGAGCTCCGGTAGCGGCAGGATGTAGCGCAAACCTGCTCCCTGCTCTACTAAATGAGAGGCAAAGGAGTGCCGGAGCGTGTGTGCCATTACATTTCTTTTTATAACCGCCCGTTCCAGGTAGGCTCTAAAAATGTTCCAAAGGCTGTCTGACTCCCCCTCAAAGAGCCATACCTTTACCATTAAATTATTCTAATGAAAATGGCCTTCCGAAGGAGTTTTATAGAATAATCGATCAGGCCTTCTTAACTTTCCGCATGAGCTACCCCCGCACCTTTACCGACCAAATGGGTTTCCAGGTTACGCTGCCACACCTGCCACAGCGTATTGTGTCGCTGGTGCCGTCGCAAACGGAACTGCTTTTCGATCTAGGGCTTGGCAACCGTATAGTTGGAGTTACCAAATTCTGCACGCACCCACAGGAGCAGGTAAAACAAAAACCTGTTGTTGGCGGCACAAAAAACTTTCATTTCGAGGCCATAGAAAAACTCCGGCCCGACCTGATTATTGGCAACAAAGAAGAAAATTACAAAGAAGGAATACAGCAGCTACAGCAGCAGTACCCAGTCTGGATGAGCGATATTTTTACAATAGAAGATGCCCTGCAGATGATACAGCAGCTCGGAGAAATAACGGCAACCAAGGCAAAAGCGGCAGCACTCATCAGCTCCATCCGTACTTGTTTTGCAGCTCTTGCTCCTGCTTCGCCTGCTGTCTCTACGGCTTACTTTATCTGGCGCAAACCTTATATGGCAGTTGGAGATAACAATATCATAGACCACATGCTGCATCGCTGCGGCTTTAGCAACTGCTTTGCCCACCTCTCCCGCTACCCAGAGATTACAGCAGAACATCTGCAGCAGGCTCACCCAACGTTGATCCTGCTTTCGTCTGAGCCTTATCCTTTCCGGGAGAAGCATATAGCCGAGTTTAAGGAAATGTGCCCGCAAGCAGTGGTAAAGGTAGTGGATGGAGAAATGTTCAGCTGGTATGGCAGCAGGTTGCTGCAGGCGCCAGCTTACCTGCAAAAGGTAATAAATGAGGTGCAGCAGGAGTTAACAAACTAGAACCCCTACTTCCCTCTGACCTTGGTATTGTTTGGCGCTCAACCTACAAACAGGACTTACTCCTGGGCTTAACAGAAATATAGAGGGTGACCTCTCAATAAGAAATCACCCTCTGTTTCGTTACCAAAAGAATAAATTGTAAAGCTGCTACAAAAGTTTTAATCCTTATGATCTGCTAATACTAATTCGGTTTTTCGCCTCGTAGCAAACAAGACGCTCGCAGGTCTTTAAGACGCTGCGAGGTCATACCATGTTTTGTTATTCCTCAAACGTCAGCTCAAACCCAACCTTCTCAAGGTCTTCCCAGAAACGCGGGTATGACTTACGCACTACGCGCGGCTCCTGTATAGTAGTAGGGCGTAGCAGGGCTAGCGGTGCAAAAGCCATGGCCATGCGGTGATCTTCGTATGTTCTGAAGTTAAATTCTTTGTTTTCGATCAGGCCCAGTTCCAGCCGGAACACACCATCTGTTACTTCCTGTAGGGAGCAGCCAAAGCTCAGGACCTCCACCTGCAGCGCCTGTATTCTGTCGGTTTCTTTTATGCGAAGGCTCTCTAAGCCGGTTAGCTCCAGCGAGATGCCTTTTGCCGCACATAGTGCCACAATGGTCTGCGCCAGGTCAGGACAATCAGAAAAGTCGAAGGCGAAGTGGTGGTCGTGTGTGCGCTTAATCAGCTTTACACCGTTTCCAGTAAATTCTGTATATACCCCCAAGTGTTCCATAATACCCACAATCGCGCTATCTCCCTGAAAAGATTGCTCTCTCAGGCCCGGAAGCTCAATTTCGGCCTCCTGTGCCAGCGCCACCAGGCTGTACCAGTAACTCGATGCAGACCAGTCGGGCTCAATGCTGTAGCTGGCTGCTTTGTAGGGCTGATGCGGCACGGTAATCGTATTGCCTGTAAAGTCGGCCTCCACGCCGAAGTGGCGCATAAGCGAGAGTGTCATCTCTATGTAGGGCCGGGAGCCGATCTTTCCTTCCAGTTCCAGCACCAATCCTTCCGGCAGCACCGGTCCAACCATCAGCAACGAAGAAATATATTGGCTGCTGATGTCGCTGCGCACTTTCAGTTTGTTGTTGCCGTTCCCTTTAAAGGCTCCGATCTTCATGGGCGGATAACCTTCTTCACCTAAATATTCGATGCTGGCACCTAGCTCCCGCAGCGCATCTACAAGCACTTTAATGGGGCGCTGGCACATGCGGGGCGTACCGGTAAGTACTTTCTCCTGCCCTGTAACGGCATAGTAACCTGTTAAAAAGCGCATAACAGTACCTGCGTCTTCGGCATTTATTTCTACCGCATCGCTTTTGAGCAGGCGCTGCAGGAGCTGGGTATCGTTTGCCTCAGAAAGATTGTCTAGTTCAGAAGCCTCTCCAGACAAAGCTGCAATAATTAGGGCCCGGTTTGCCTCGCTTTTAGAAGCAGGCAGTTTGATTGATCCTTTCAGGATGCCTGAAGGATGGGTGAGGGTAACAGTTTTGGTCATAGCAATTGGTAGTAACGTAACGACTCCTGTATTTCGGCCAGCGTAACAGGTTGGTCATAAACAGCCTGTCCGATTTTTTTAAGCAAGGTGCAGTTAATTGTTGATTTTGAATTCTTTTTATCCTGAAGTGCCCAGGCCGAAATATCTACCAGATCGGCTTCGTTTAGTTTTACTTTTTCATAAACCGTCATCAGGAAGGTTTCTATCCGCTCCAGCTCCTTCTGCGAGAGCAGGCCTTTTTTTACCGATAGCCAGGTTTCGCAGAGCATACCTACAGCAATAGCCTCGCCATGCAGCAATTCACGACCGGGTTTCTCCATCAGGTAACTTTCTACGGCATGGCCAACGGTGTGCCCAAAGTTGAGCACTTTGCGGTAACCGCCTTCCAGCGGATCGGCTGCCACCACTTTTTCTTTTATAGCCACTGAGTGCGGAATAAGCTCTTCCCAATCGGCAGACAACAGCCCTACATGGCGCTGCTCCTCGAACTTAGCCTCATCTTCTATGAGCCAGTGCTTTACAATTTCAGCGTAACCCGACTTAATTTGTCGGTCTGGCAGGGTTTGCAGAAAGGCAGGTTCTATAATAACAGCACGAGGCTCTTTAAATACGCCGATATGATTTTTGAGGCCATGAAAATCGATGCCGGTTTTGCCGCCTACGCTGGCATCTACCTGCGAGAGCAAAGTAGTGGGCACCTGCACAAAGTAAATACCTCGCTTATATACAGCCGCACAAAAACCGCCCATGTCGCCAATTACTCCACCACCCAGGTTCACCAGCACCGCCCAGCGGTCCAGGTGGAAATTAGTCATTTCCTGCCAGATATGCTCACAGGTTTGCAGTGTTTTGTGTTCTTCGCCGCTTTTAACTTGAATAAGCTGGTGCTCCGGCAAGTATTTTTTCAGCTCAGGATAGCAATGAAGCAGGGTATTTTCGTCTACCAGCACCACCACTTTCGAGAAAGCACGGTTCTGCAGCAACACTTCCAACTGTTGCAAGGCGCCGTGCCCTATATAAATGTTTTCAGTCACGCTTTGGCTACATTAAGGCATTAAAATGGCAAGCTACTCAAAAAGCCGACAATTCTGAAAGTATTCTCGCTGCAAAATAAAAATCCCGAAATTTTTTAAAGGTTTCGCTGCTTATTCTTTAATAGAAACAAAAATTCAAAATCATAAATAAAATAGTCTGCTGATATCCGCCTCCAAGGCAAGCTTAATTGGCAGCGCCTTGTTTAAGGGGCTCAGTAACCATACAACAATGACAGGCCCGCGAAGAACGAATAGCTGAAGGAAACATAAACCAGCCAAACTAAAGCACCACCGAGTGAAGTACCAAGGAAAACAGCAATATTAACTAATTCAGATAGATGCCTCTAATCATAAAGTAAGTATATTGAGCTTGCGTACTACTAGCATAAGCGGGAGGTAGCACTGGACTTATTGAATAAACCTACAACAGAAACATACTTAGCCATGATACACCAACTTAGGTTATTGGCCCTATCCTTTTTGCTAGGCACCGCTTCGCTGGCGCAGGGGCAAAACCTTTCCACCATTAGCCAAAAGGAAACAACACGCCTCGTCAAAACCTTGAGCGCCGACAACATGCAGGGGCGCGCCACCTTTACACCAGGCATAGAAAAAGCAGCTGACTTTATACAACAGGAATTCCAACGCATTGGCCTTACACCACTCTCCCGCGACAAATCGGGCAAAGGCAACTATCGCCAGACGTTCCAGCTCTACCAGTTTACACCAGGCACGCCGCGTGTAGAGGCCGGGGGTACAGCCATTAGTCCGGAGCAGGTGTTTATAAATACCAGTCAGACGGCGCTCAACTGGTCCGCCGACTCCAGTCGCCACGTAACTGTTATCGGAGAGAACAACGATTTCAGAGAAACCTTTTCTACCCTAAACAAGCTTCAGGAAGATGCGCTGGTACTTGTCCATCCTGTGCACAAGGAGCTGTTTAACGCTTATCAGCACCACTTCCAGGGGGTTGGGGCCAGGCAAGAAAAAGACAAAGGCAGCAGCAAGGTATTTGTGCTAACAGAACAATCGAGCTTTCCGGCTTATACTATTTCGGTGCAGAACCGGGTGGAGCAGCTGCCACTTTTTAATGTAGCAGGCATGATAGAGGGTAAAAGAAAAGAAGAGATTGTTGTTTTTTCAGGGCATTACGACCACATTGGCATTACAGCACCTGTTGCCGGCGACAGCATAGCCAACGGTGCCGACGACGATGCCTCTGGCACCACCGCCATGATGATGCTGGCAGCCTATTATGCTAAACAGCCTAAGCCGGAGCGCACTTTAATCTTTGTTGCCTTTACTGCAGAAGAAATAGGAGGTTTCGGCTCCCGTTACTTCTCTGAGCAGCTCAATCCGGATCAGATTGTAGCCATGTTTAACATCGAGATGGTAGGCAAGCCGTCTAAATTTGGCCCGAATACCGCCTACCTCACGGGTTTTGATAAATCTGACCTGGGCACCCTGCTGCAGCAGCAGCTAAAAGGCTCGCCATATGCCATACACCCCGACCCATACCCGGAGCAGAATCTCTTTTATCGCTCCGATAATGCCACCCTTGCCCGCCTGGGCGTACCGGCACATACTATCTCCTCGGTGCAGATAGATCAGGACGAAACCTACCACACTGTAAAAGATGAGTTTGAACTGCTGCACATGAGCCACCTCACCAACATGATAAAGGCCATTGCACTTGCCACACAAGGGGTAGTAAACGGCCGCGATACGCCATCCCGCATCGACAAAACCTTGGTAAAATAATAGCACAGTAAAAAGCACGAGAACGTAAACCCGGATGTTTCAGTACTAAGTAAAGGCTTTGGAGATGGATTTGTTTGTGAAGGTAAAATGGAGGCCTTTGTACCTGGAAGCAGATAAATGAAAGAGTAAATTCTGGAACAAATAGAAGTCCTGGAGCTTGTGCCCTATGCCTTGGGTCTTAAAAAACACCGCCCGAAGTCCTGTTTTATTAGTATAATTTAAACAACAAATTTAGGTAAGGCCCTGGCTTATTACGTAGTATGCTTTAATAACCTGATTCTGCAGACCTAATATGATACGATTAACCCTGTTTCTGTACGCCTTCCTGACTTTAGCTCTTCCATCTCTGGCTCAGGAGCCTACCTTTACCTGGGGGACTGCCATAGACCGGGAACCACGGGAATTCGAGAACATGCATGTTGTGGGCATTAGCCAGGACAGTGGTTTCTATGCTATTTACACAGAAGAAGGAAAAGCTACCTTAGAGCGCTATAACTACGAAAATCAGCGCATGTGGGCAACAGCGCTCCTACCCCGATCAACTGATAACCAGGCTACTGTTTTTCAGGATGCGGTGGTGCTGCAGCACAAGGTCTTTATGATCTCGACACGGCAGCACAAAGGAACTACCACTGTGTTTGCGCAGGAAATTACGGCCAACGGCAATTACGTTCCCCAGGTACACTTGCTCCTGCAGGCAAAGCACGCCGGTAACCTGCTACTCACTACCTCGCGCCAACACAACCTCCTGCTGGCAACCTTGTACGACCCTGCTAAAAAAGTTATCACGGCTTCGCTGCTGTCCCAGGACCTGAAGCCCCAGTGGAGCAAAACATTTGCCACCGCCGCAAGCAGCCTACAGGCACACCTGCTCGACAATGGCACGGCCTATGTACTGGCAAAATCGCTTCCGGCCGCTCCCTCTACCAAAAGTTTTATGCTGTACCGGCTGCACCCCGACAGTGCAAAACCCACCGAAATAGAGCTTGGCCATGAGCAGCACCGCCTACAACAGGCCAGCCTTACCACCACAGCCGCACAAGATGTAGTAGTGGCAGGATATTATAGCTCCGGCACAGAGGCATCAGCTTCAGATCCGGTATTAACCGGTACATTTTATTATCGTTTTCAGAAAGATCAGACAAAGCAACAGGTAGCCACTTATGCTCCTTTCAACAAAGTAGAACTGGCAAAACACAACCGCTACCGGCAAGAGACAGATAGCACTAAATGGCTCCGTAGCCTAAAACTGCGACAGCTGGTGCCGGTGCCGCACGGCGATATAATTATATTAGGAGAAGTAACCTACTCCGAAGGCAGCAAAAACTCACAGGTACAGCACACAAATGATGTGCTGGCCGTAATGCTCGAAACAGATGGTACCCCCTACTACACCACCAGCATCTTTAAAAAACAGGCCAGCCCCGCCAATAACGAAGGCTTAGGCTCTTTTTTAGCCACCAATGCCGGCAACTACCTGCAACTGCTCTACATCGATTTTGAGTATAATTTTACTGACGACAACAAGCTTATTATAGCCGGCGAGAACTCCAATAACCGGGAGCCTGTGCTAATCACCGTCATGTCGAATGGCGAGCAGCAGGTAAAGCCCCTGCACCAAACTAAAACTGGCCGGGAGCAACAGCAGTTTTACCTCAGACCAACTTCGGCCTATCCCGTTTCAGAAAAAGAGTTTATTGTACTGGGCATTGGGTTGGGTTATTACAAATACGGGCGCATCAGGTTTAAATAAATAAACCAGCTTTAGGCAGCATATTCCGGAAAAGACCAATTCTCCTAATAAAAGAACCCTTCCGGAGGCTTTTCAGGCAGTTTGGCACTAAGGGTTAGGCAGGGAGTTTGTCTTTATTTCTGTGAGCGCGATTTCTGACTGCTGCTGCAGCCTTCCTAAATCGAAGGCTTGGTCGAGCCGCTCTATAGAAATGCGGTCGGTAGTAGAATAAGCAGTATAGTCCTGAAAACGGATGCCTCCGATCTTTCGAGGATTTTTAGCTTCCCAAAACTGCACAGCTCCGTCCTTTTCTGGTCTAAAACCTACATAATCGAGGGTGTGCTGCTGTTTATGGAACCAGCCTATAAGCTCCAGTTTCTCTCCGGCTATCTCTCGCTGGGCCGGCAAAGTAAACCTTACCTTATGATACTCCTGCCCTTTAAGCTCAAAGTTGCCCTCGTACTTCTGCTGCACAGAGGGGTTATTCAGGTTGTAAGGCAACAGCGCTAAAAATATTTCTCTCGACACAGCTGCGGCAAGCTCAATATTCAGTTCCGGGCTCAGTTTCTCTTCCTGCTCATTTATGGTGCGGCTAAAGCCACTGTTCTGTACTACATCGTGCACCCGCTGCCCATTAGCATCCTGAAAGGTGCGACTGTAAACAAACGCATCGTGGTGGCGCAACACCCGGTACAGCACCTCACCCGACCGGAAGGAAATGACACCGCCTTTATAATCAGCCTGCCCATGCACTCTTATAGTATTTTCTACCAGCTGCCGCACCTCCGGCTCCGTAGGATCGCAGGCACACAGCAACGACACCAGCAGCACGGCATACAGCCTATAAAAACGTTTGAAAAAAAAGAACATAGCGAACTACATGTTAAGGCAACAAAATGACAACTGTACGCTTATTAACCGCATTCGCCACCAAATTGTTATGGATAAAGCGGCTACCATGCAATTATTCTAATAAAAAATGGCTTCCGGAGGTAAAACTGTTTTGCTTCGGGCATTACCTGCCTTGGCCTGATCGCACAAAAGCAAATCGCCCCGGCTCTTTTGCGGAGCAGGGGCGATTGCAGAAAGTAGTGTAGTTTAAAGACTACTGCTTGGCAGCAATGTTCAGCGACAAGGTAAAGTTGTCGTCTATGGCTTTGTCTCCGAGGCTATCGAAGAAGCTGGTAGAGCCGTAACGGATATCATATTTCGCACGGTTAACCACTACATCTGCCTTGGCAGAGGCTGCACCATTTTTCACAGTAATTACAGCTGGGAATTCAATTGGGTTGGTAATACCTTTAATAGTAAGGTTACCTTTTACGGTATAGTTTGGCTTGCCGGCAGCCGCATTTTTCACAGGCGTCAGGCTGGTGATTTTAAAGGTTGATGTCGGGAATTTATCAACACTAAAAAAATCGTCGTTTTTAAGGTGGCCGATCAGTTTACCATTATACTCTGCGTCGGCAATATCAGTACAGGTAATGGAGTTCATGTCTATTACGAAATTACCTCCGGTTGGCTTGTTGCCATCTACCAGTATCTGTCCTTCTTTGAGTTTGATGTTACCCATGTGCTCGCCAGTTACTTTTTTGGCGTGCCATTTCACTTCGCTTTTACCTGCTTCTACTTTGTAAGAAACGGCTTTAGCGGGGGCTGCTACCTCAGAGGTTGTGTTGGCAGCTGGAGTGGTAGTAATAGTAGTGTTGCCTGTAAATGCAGAGAACATGAACATGGCTGCAAATGACGCTAAAATGGCTGTCTTTTTCATTTTCTGATTGATTGCTGACTCTATTGTCAGTGATTGTTAAATTTTACACTGCAAATATATGTATATACATTTAATGTACAAACATAATTAATGATTTTATTTTTGGCCTGGAAAAAAATCTTCTACCGCCAGCGGTGCACATGGGTAGCACCACTGGTTTATAAAAAAACCCTGGCTCTATAAGAGAGCCAGGGCTACTAAAAATCGAAAACAGGTTACTAATTATTTGCTTGCTGTCAGATCCAGCGATACAGTAAACTCATCAGAAATGGCTTTATCGCCAAGGTTATCGAAGAAGCTGTTAGAGCCGTAACGAACATCGTATTTAGCACGGTCTACTTTCACATCGGCTTTCGCTTTAGCAACACCATTTTCTACTGTAATAGTGGCCGGGAAAGAAACTGGGTTAGTTTTTTCTTTCACGGTAAGGTCGCCTTCTACGTTGTAGTTAGGCTGGCCAGCAGCTGCATTGGCGATTGGCGTAAGGCTTTTGATTTTGAAGGTCGCAGTTGGATATTTCTCCACGCCAAAGAAATCGTCAGACTTCAGGTGCCCTACCAGCTTGCCATTGTTCTCCGCATCTTCAATGTCGGTGTTTTGGATAGAGGCCATGTCGATAACAAACTCACCACCTGTTATCCGGTCATCAGCTACTAAAAGCTCACCGTCTTTAATGTCAATAGTCCCGAAGTGCTCACCAGCTACTTTGGTACCGTGCCACTTGGCTTCGCTTTGGTCAGCTACTACTTTATAAGCTTCGCCTTCGCCTGTGGCAGCAGTTGTTTCGCTGGTAACTGTTTCAGTATCTGCTGTGGTATTAGCAGTTTCGTTACAGGCAGCAAGCGCCAGTACGGCAGCAAATGAAGCTAAAATTGCGGTCTTTTTCATTGGATTTGGTTTTAATTGACTATTATGTTGGGTTGTTTAGGTTACTCTCGTATTTTATCTAATAGGCGGTTAAGCTCCTGCGCTTCCGTCTCCGACAGGTTGTTTATGCCTGTTCGCCCGCTTCCTGCGCACTCGTCCATTTTCTGAAGCAAGGCAAGGGCTTTTTCAGTGATCAGCACATCCACTGTTCTGCGGTCTTCGGGGCACTGCTTTCTGGTAACCAGTTCTTTTGCCTCCAGCCTGTCCACAATTCGCGATGCGTTAGATGTTTTATCCATCATGCGCTCTATGAGCAGGCTAATGGTGGCTGGCTTAGGGTACTGCCCACGCAAAATGCGCAGGATGTTGAACTGCGGCAATGTGAGCCCAAATGGCTTAAACAAAGCCGCCTGCTCTACCTGCAGCCGTGAAGAAGTATACAGCAGGTTAATGTAGGCCTTCTGGTACTCATTTCTGAACTGCTCCTGTTTTATCTCTTCCTCTATTCTCACTCTTTATATTGTCGAATGCGTTGCAAATATATGTATATACATTTAATGTACAAACAAAAGAAGCGGAAAGTTTCAAAGATGGGTATAATAATCTAATAAGCTGTCTTAAGAGCAAAGATTAGACCAGCCAGATTACCGCTAAATTAAGCTATATATAATATTAACAGCAATACAGCAGCACGCTTCTAAAGCAACCATTAAGTTTTAAGAAAAAACTTAATGGCCATTGCCAATTCCAGGAACTGGTACCGGCTGCAGCTTCTCATCAGGTCTGGCAGACAGCTATTTACTGGTATCTGCCATAAACACTTTGAATAAACCTAAATTTCCTCCATAAAATTATAAAATAAAAATAACAACCTTGTTGTTAAAGCACTATTTAGGCTATTCACAAATAGTTTTGTAAAATTTTTACAAAAGTTCTTTTCATTTACATTTTTTTTTATTTATTTAAGGTATCCTTAACAATAGCGCAGCATGAATTCATTAATAGCCCTGGAAGATAGCCACCTCGACAGGCTCAATAACATTGAGCGCAAGAAGCATCTACAGAAGCTTAAGATCATAAAGTACTTGTATGTTAAAGGAGCTAAAACCAATGCCGACATTTGCACCCGCTTTAAAATAAGCTCCCCTACCAGCATGGCCTTGCTAGGTGAGCTTATTGGTGAGGGCTTGATAGAGAAACAAGGCAGAGGTAAGTCTGTGGGCGGCCGTAAGCCAGAGCTATATGGCCTGCGCGACAACTCGTTGTTTGTGATGAGCATCCATATGGATCGCTTTAAAACCCGCATTGCCATTTTCGATAATAACAACAATGCTATAACAGGAGTAAAAACTTATCCAATAGAAATAACCAAAGACCTCCGTGTCTTAGAAGAGCTGTATCAGTACGCAGACCAACTCTTACTTTCATCCGGAATAGACAAAAATAAACTAGTCGGTATCGGGTTTAGCATGCCGGGTTTGGTAGCTTCGAAAGAAGGCAACAACAACACCTATCTGCTTACTTCGCAAACAGCAGATTCGCTACAGCAAATACTGGAACGTCAATTCGAAAAGCCAGTCTATCTTCAGAACGACGTTAAAAGCGCCACCCTGGCAGAGTATCATTTTGGGCTAGCCAACGGCAGAAGAGATGTGTTGGTACTTTCCATGGATTGGGGAATTGGTATGGGCATAATGCTGGATGGCAAATTGCGCAGCGGCACATCTGGGTTTGCAGGTGAGTTTGGACACATCCCCTTAATAGACGAAGGAGCGCTCTGCCATTGCGGAAAGCGGGGTTGCCTGGAAACCGTGGCCTCAGGCATTGCGCTGGTAAAAAAGACCAGAGAAGGCATACAAGCAGGACAAAACTCTTTGTTGAACAAATTATCTGAAGAGGAACTAGAGCACCTTGAACCGCAGCACGTAATTGATGCCGCCAACAACGGCGATCAGTTTGCCATCAACATACTCTCGGAGGTAGGCATGAACCTTGGCAAAGGCATTGCCATTCTCATTCAGTTATTTAACCCGGAGCTAATCATTCTTGGAGGAAAGATAGCGGAAGCAAAACAGTTTATTACTACCCCGATACAGCACTCCATTAATGCCTATTGCATGTCGCAGCTGCGCGAAAAGGTAACCATAGCTGTATCGGAGCTAGGAAAAGACGCAGCAATAATGGGCTCTGTGGCTACGGTAATGGAGAATGTTTTTGAGGGACACCTGGAGTCATAAGGCTGCAAGAAAGCTGCTTGAAAAAGCAAGTAGCTACACTAAATGAGAAGATGTAGCTTAGAACCCTAATCAGAAAAACAAGGAAATGCCTCCGGAAGGCCTTTTTCATTAGCATAATTACTCGTTTCGCCTGGCAAGCGGCAAGCTTCTTTTGCACTTAGCTGGTAGTACATACAGTAGACATACCTAAAGCCAAATGTTTATCATTGAATAATATAAGTATTTAAAATGGCACGATTAAATTTATTAGAGGAGACTCGCTTTGAAAAAGTACCGGTAACGGTATATGAGAATCAACAGATTGCCTCTAAAGCGGTGGCACAGCGCATTGCCTCGCTTATTCGTCAGAAACAAACCAAGGGAGAACTGGCAGTACTGGGCCTGGCTACCGGAGTTACGCCACTAAAGGTGTATGCAGAGCTAGTTAGGCTGCACCGCGAGGAAGGCCTGAGCTTTAAAAATGTGGTTACCTTTAACCTGGACGAATACTATCCGATGCAGGCTACCGCACAGCAAAGCTACGTGACCTTTATGTACGAGAACCTGTTCAACCACATCGACATTTCGCGGGCCAACATCCATATTCCGGACGGCACCCTGCCTCAGGAAGAATTGCACGCTTACTGCCTGGTGTATGAGCGAAAGATAGAACAACTCGGAGGTTTAGACTTGCAAATCTTAGGCATAGGCCGAACCGGGCACATCGGCTTTAACGAGCCAGGCTCCGCACCTAACTCCGGCACAAGGTTGGTAACCTTGAATGATCTCACACGCCGAGATGCCTCCCGTGACTTTGGCGGTAAAGAAAATGTGCCTACCAAGGCCATTACCATGGGCATCGGCACCATTTTTAAGGCCCGGGAAATTATTTTGATGGCCTGGAATGGGAAGAAAGCCCCCATCATTAAAAAAGCGGTAGAAGGCGAAATTTCCAGCGAAGTACCTGCTACTTACCTGCAGCTCTCCGAAAACGTTGAGTTTGTACTAGATAAAGATGCAGCCTCTGAACTGACTCGCTTTAATACGCCGTGGCTTGTTAAGGATTGCGAATGGGACGAACAGCTAATTAAGAAAGCAGTAATCTGGTTATCGAACACGGTGAAAAGGCCTATTCTGAAACTCACCGACGAAGACTATAACAACCATGGCATGGCCCAACTGGCCACTGAAAAAGGACCTGCCTACAACATTAACATCGACGTATTTAATAAGCTGCAGCGTACCATTACAGGCTGGCCTGGCGGCAAGCCCGGATCAGACAACCAGCAACGTCCGGAACGCGCCCAGCCTGAGAAAAAACGTGTTATCATATTCTCTCCCCACCCCGACGATGATGTAATCTCAATGGGTGGCACTTTTATCAGGTTGGCCGACCAGGGGCACGATGTACATGTAGCTTACCAAACCTCCGGCAACACCGCCGTTTGGGACGACGATGTACTGCGCTACATGGAATTTGCCATCGATTTTAACGAAAGCATAGGCAAAGACAGTAGCCATTTACAAAAGATCTACGGCGATATGCGCAGCTTTATAGAAACAAAGCAGCCTAACCAGGTCGACACCCAGGAGATACGGAATGTAAAAGGCTTTATCCGTAAAACCGAAGCGATAGCAGGTGCACGTTATGCCGGCCTGGCCGACGACCATATTCACTTTATGGCGCTCCCCTTCTACGAAACAGGCAAAACACAAAAGAACACCGTTACGGATGAAGATGTGGAACTGACCATGGAGCTTTTGCAGAAGGTACAACCGCACCAAATATTTGCTGCCGGCGACTTTGCCGATCCGCACGGAACACACATAGTTTGCTTCAATATTATTTTAGAAGCCATGAACAGGTTGCGCCAGACCGAGAAATGGACAAACGACTGCTGGCTCTGGATGTACCGTGGCGCCTGGCACGAATTTGAAACACATGAAATAGAAATGGCCGTGCCACTTTCGCCACAGGAGGTGGAAAGAAAACGAAATGCGATCTTTAAGCACCAATCCCAGAAAGATACACCTGTTTTTCCTGGAGAAGATGCCCGGGAGTTCTGGATGAGGGCCGAAGACCGGAACAGAGAAACAGCCGCCATGTACGATAATTTAGGTCTGGCAAATTACGAAGCCATGGAGGCTTTTGTACGGTGGAAGTTCTAACACTTCGGCAGCTTCCGCTTATTTAAAAGGCCATAGGTAAGAAGGCACTTGCAGAAACAAGTAGCGATACCGAATTAACACTATTATTTATTATTCCTCTGCCACTTCTAAACTCATGGCACGGAGGCAAAATTTTATGGGAAAGCAAAAACTTATTGGGATAGACATTGGAGGCACCAAAATGCATATTGGTGTGGTTCAGGACGAGTGCATACTGGATGAAATACGGCTCGAAACATCTGCGCATGCTCCCAAAGAGCAGATATTGGCTGAATTGGCAGAAAACATAGAAAAGCTGTTAGATCAGGATGTGGCAAGTATTGGCATAGGTGTACCAGGCTTAGTTGATGAGCCGAATGGCATTGTGCTAAATGTTCAGAACATACCATCTTGGAGAGAAGTGCACCTAAAGCAATTCCTGGAAAGCAGGCTGGGAAAGCCTGTTTTTATTACGAACGATGCTAATTCTTTTGTACTCGGGGAGAAAATTTACGGGAAAGCAAAAGAGTTTAGTAACGTAGTCGGCATTACACTCGGGACCGGCTTTGGGGCAGGCATTATTCTCAATAACAGACTCTACACGGGAACCCTCTCCAGCGCCGGGGAGTTTGGCGGCATACCTTACCTCGACCAAACGATAGAAGACTACTGCAGCGGCAAGTTCTTCATGAAACAGTACGGTATACCGGGCCACAAAATGCAAGTTCTCGCCAGAAACGGAGATACCAAAGCACTCGAAGCTTTTGCCCAATTTGGCAGACATTTAGGCGATGCCATAAAGATTATTTTGTATGCCATTTCGCCTGAGGCTATCTTTTTAGGAGGTTCGGCAAGTAGCGGTTACCTCTATTATAAGGAGGCCATGCATGCCAGCATAGAGCAGTTTCCATTTAAATCTATAACAGACCGGCTTGTGGTAGCGCCTTCTTCTTTAAAAAATGTAGCCATCCTAGGAGCTGCAGCTCTCTGCCACATGAGACAAAAAAACAGATCCGAACTTCAAAATGTATAGCATGTCAATCAGAAAAGCTTTCGCATCGCTGGCCACCATTTTAAGTGTTGCACATTTTTTTAGTAGCGCTGTACCGGCTACATACGCTCAGCAAAGCAGTGCCAGGCAGCAAACAATATCCGTTATTCCTAAACCAGTGAAGCTTACACAGCAAAACGGGAATTTTGTGGTTAAAAGCACCACCAAAATTTATGTTGATCCTAAAAACGATCAGCTAAAGGCTATTGGTTTGGCGTTGGCAGAGGAGTTTAAAAAAGTGTCGGCCATTGCGCCGGAGGTGCTGCAGAAAAAACCGGACGAAAAGAGCGAGAACTATATTTACCTGACACTTACCCAGCCTATAGATACCTTAGGTCAGGAAGGTTATAGCCTAAAGGTACAGCCGTCGCAGGTGGTTTTGGTGGCTAATACCCCACAAGGGGTATTTCTGGGAACGCAAACTATACGACAGCTCATGCCCACCATGGGAGCTGCTACCATGGTGAGCCTACCAGCCGTGGAAATTGCAGACAAGCCACGATATTCCTGGCGCGGCATGCACCTCGATGTGACGCGTCATTTCTTCCCCATGGAGTTCGTTAAAAAATACATCGACTACCTGGCGATGCACAAGATGAACACCTTCCACTGGCACCTGACCGATGACCAGGGCTGGCGCATCGAGATCAAAAAGTATCCGAAGCTAACGGAAGTTGGTGGCTGGCGCGATGGCACCTTGATAGGCCACTACAGCGACCAACCACACCAGTTCGATAACAAGCGCTACGGCGGCTTCTACACCCAGGAGCAAATAAAAGAAGTAGTAAAATATGCCCAGGACCGCTATATAACTGTTGTTCCTGAAATAGAAATGCCGGGCCACGCAGTAGCTGCGCTTACTGCTTACCCTGAGCTTTCGTGCACAGGCGGGCCATTTAAAGTAGAGCAGCTGTGGGGTGTATTCGACGATGTGTTTTGTGCCGGCAACGAGCAAACATTTCATTTTCTGGAAGATGTACTGACAGAGGTAATCGCTTTGTTCCCAAGCAAGATCATTCATATAGGCGGCGATGAGTCACCGAAAGTGCGCTGGGAAGAATGCCCTAAATGCCAGAAACGCATCGCCGATGAAAACCTGAAGGACGAGCACGAGCTGCAGAGTTACTTTGTGCAACGCATGGAGAAATTCCTGAACTCAAAAGGAAGAACCATTATAGGCTGGGACGAAATTTTGGAGGGTGGGCTAGCACCAAATGCTTACGTTATGTCGTGGCGAGGTACCGAAGGCGGTATAGCAGCAGCTAAGCAAAAGCATTATGTAGTCATGACACCCGGCTCACATGTTTACTTCGATCATTACCAAGGCGAAGCCAGTTTAGAGCCGGTATCTATAGGCGGATATACTCCCCTCCGAAAAGTATATGCATTTGAACCCACTCCTGCAGACCTTTCAGAAAGCGAGAAGAAATACATACTCGGAGCCCAGGCCAACCTCTGGACTGAATACATTCCTACCACAGATCATGTGGAGTATATGGTGCTACCACGTATGTCAGCGCTTTCTGAAGTATTATGGACACCTGCCAAGCAGAAAAACTGGGACGATTTTACAGTAAGGATGCAGCAGCAGTACAAGCGCTACGATGCCATGGGCGCTAACTACGCCAAAAGCTCCTTCAACGTAAGGCAGAAAATAACGACGGATACTACCCAACAAGCTGCTATTGTTAGCTTCCAAACAGATGTTGCTAGTCCGCAAATATTTTACACCTTAGATGGCTCTGAGCCAACACCTAAATCGCAGCCTTACACAGCGCCTTTCCCGCTCAAAACTTCTGCTGTGGTAAAAGCGGCTACCTTTGCCGATGGCAAGGTAGCGGGCAAAGTAAGTACCTCCACCTTTGAGGTGCACAAGGCTTTTGCCAAACCGGTAAAGCTAAAGAACCAGCCATACCAGGCCTACCAGGGAGAAGGACCAGTAACACTGGTAAACGGACTATCCGGCTCTAAAAGCCATACCGATGGCCAATGGCTCGGATTCTTAGGCTCCGATCTCGAAGTAGTGATAGACCTGCAGAAAGAGATGCCCATTACGAGCATCAGCAGCTCTTACCTACAATACGATTTCGATAAAATATTTTTACCAACTACCATCACCTATGAGATTTCCAGAAACGGAAAGAAGTACAAGAAGCTCAAAACAATAACTACGGGTGCAGACACTGAACAAAAAGGATCTTTTATAAAAGAATACACGGCAGACGCGCCTAAAACAAAAGCTAGATTTGTGAAAGTAACTGCCAAAAACGCGCAGGCACCAGACACTGAAACTCCAAGCACCTGGCTGTTTATTGATGAAATTGTAGTGAAGTAAAAGCAATTTCCTGCAGGAGAAAATCATGATTATTTTCTCCTGCAGGAAACTGAAAAATGTATCATAAAGTCGTTTCTCATACCTGTTATGGTTGAGAAAGAACACTTCCCTATTGTATGCAAATTAATTGCTGACTTAAGAAAATTAAATTATGTTAAAAAGAGCTCCATCTGCACAAGACAAGTCACCAGAAACGACTACCTCTACTACTCAAATCCGGTCGATTATTATTATCGGCGCACTTTTCTTCATATTTGGTTTTGTCACCTGGCTCAACTCTGTTTTAATTCCCTACCTCAAAATTGCGTGCGAATTAAACAACTTTGAGTCTTATATGGTGGCCTTCGCCTTTTACATTTCTTACTTAGTTATGGCCATTCCCTCAGCCTGGGTACTTAAAGTTACAGGCTTTAAAAAGGGCATGTCGGCAGGTTTGGTGGTAATGGCAATAGGCGCGTTGGTGTTTTTACCTGCCGCCATGACGCGGACCTACAGCTTATTTTTGCTGGGTCTGTTTATACAAGGCACTGGCCTTGCTGTTTTGCAAACAGCTGCTAACCCATACATTACCATTCTGGGGCCGCGGGAAAGTGCCGCCCGGCGCATCAGCATTATGGGTATCTGCAACAAAATAGCCGGAGCACTTGCCCCTATCATTTTAGGAGCCATTGCCTTAAAAGATGCTGATGCCCTGGTAGACCGACTGGCTCATATGGACTTGGCTCAGAAAGCAATGGAACTGAACGCACTTGCTGAACGCGTTATTACACCTTATATCATTATGACAGCTGTGCTGGTACTATTGGCTGTGCTAATTTACCTTTCTTCGCTACCCGAAATCGATACCGACCACGAAGATGAAACTGTGGCGGCAGCGAATACCAGCAAAACCAGCATTCTCCAGTTTCCTCAGTTAATGTTGGGTGCTTTGGCTATGTTCCTATATGTAGGTGTGGAAGTAATGGCAGGCGATACAATCATAAGCTATGGTGCCTCTCAAGGCATTGCCTTGTCTACGGCTAAGTTCTTTACCTCGCTTACACTTGGAGCCATGATTGTGGGTTACCTTATCGGCATTGTTACTATCCCGAAGTACATAACACAAGAAAGAGCTTTGCAGATATCGGCAATCACAGGTGCACTATTTGGTTTGGGAGCCATTTTTACCACTGGCTACACCTCTGTTCTTTTTATCTCACTACTGGGCTTGGCTAACTCACTTGTTTTTCCTGCCATCTGGCCACTTGCCATTGCGGGCTTGGGCAGGTTTACCAAAATCGGTTCTTCCTTCCTGATCATGGCCATTGCAGGCGGTGCTGTTTTACCACTTATCTATGGCTACCTGGCAGATGAATTTAACCCGCAACAGGCTTACTGGCTTGTAATACCCTGCTACTTATTTTTATGGTTTTACGGAAGTGTAGGACATAAAATAAGAAGATAGAGGCGAAGGTCCTGTTTACGGGTATGCCTCTTTTACCGTCTGCTCACCTAAATGAAGTAACAAAGCTTTTGTCAAACTTTTTACCTTATGAAGTTTAAACTTTCCATTCTTTTTGTCTTTCTTTTTTCTATAGCCGGTCCTGTAGCCGCTCAAAATACTTATGAGCTTAATACAGACTGGAAGTGTATGCCAAAAACAAAAGTGACTGTAAACGGGCAGAGCCTCTCACAACCTTCACATAATTTAGCTGGCTGGCAACCTGCCGTTGTTCCGGGTACTGTGTTAACCACCCAACTGGAAAACAAGGAAATTCCAGACCCGTTTTACGGGATGAACAATAAGCGCATTCCGGACATTTACCACACGGGCAGAGACTACTACACCTATTGGTTCGTGAAAGATTTTAAAGAAGCAACTCCTTCTGATGATGAGCAGGTGTGGCTGCACTTAAGGGGCGTAAACTACAGCTGCGAGGTATTTCTGAACGGGCAGAAGCTAAACGATAAAACGCATTACGGCATGTTTCTGCGGCAAACCTACAACGTTACGCCTCACCTGTCCAAAGATGGCAATAACAGGCTCGCCGTAATTGTTTACCCGCCCGACCCGGTTGGCAACCCCAATGGCGGACAAGCCGGCGATGGCACCATAGCCAAAAATGTTTCGCACCAGTATGTGGCTGGCTGGGATTGGATTCAGCCTATCCGTGACCGCAACACTGGTATTTGGGACAAGGTGACTATCGAAAAAACAAAACAGGTTAACCTGAAGAACCCGCACGTTATTACTCTGGTGCCCGGCGTTCGAAAACCAGAAGGGCCGCAACAACCTGCCACCATCAAAGTATCTGCCGAATTAGAAAATCCTACTTCAAAAACAGTAAGCGGTACACTCCAATATACGCTGGACGGGCAAACAGTATCGCAGAAAGTGAGTATACCGGCACGCTCTACACAACAGATCAGCTTAAAAGATTTAACCTTACAAAACCCGAAGCTATGGTGGCCAAACGGCTACGGACCGCAAAACCTGTATCAACTGAAGCTACAGTTCCTGGTGAAAGGCAAAACGATATCGGATGAGGAAACGGTGCAGGTAGGTGTTAGAGAAATTCAAACTGAATGGAACGACAAAACCCAAAGCAAGCAGGTAAAGGTTAACGGGCAAAAGGTATTTATAAAAGGCGGCAACTGGATTATATCGGATGCCATGCTCCGCTTTACAGATGCCCGTTACGATGCCGAAATTCGCTACCACCGCGACATGAACCTGAACCTGATCCGGATTTGGGGAGGTGCTCTGGTGGAGCGCCCGGAGTTTTACCTTGCCTGCGATAAGTATGGTTTGCTCGTGATTCAGGACTTCTGGATGTCGGGCGATGCCAACGGCCGCTGGATCGATCCACTAAAGTTGGAGGACCAGTGGACACGCCGCCAGTACCCGGACGATCATCAACTGTTTATAAAATCTGCGGCCGACCAGGTAAAAATGGTTCGTAATTTTGCCTCGCTGGCCATGTGGTGCGGCGGCAACGAAATTACACCTCCCAAAGATATTCTCACAGCTTTAGAAGATTCTATCCTGCCAAGCCTCGACGGAACCCGTTGGTTTATCCCCTACTCCAACTCCGACAGCATGTCTTACAATACGTTGGGCGGCAACGGCGACGGGCCTTATACTATACAACCTATTGATAAATTCTGGGCCTTTAAAACTTATCCTTTTAACTCTGAGGTGGGTTCAGTAGGTGTGGGCGACTACGAATCTCTGGTGCGTTTCATTCCAAAAGAGAACCTGGTGGCACCGCAATTCCTGGGTGCTGACAAAAAACCTTCTGAGAAAGTGGATTCTGTTTGGGAATACCACACCTACACCGGCGTTGGCTACGAACACCACATACTCCCCTATGGTGCGCCCAAAGATGTAAAAGACTTTGCCACCAAAGCACAGTTAGTAAACTACGACCAGTACAGAGCCCTGATGGAAGGCTTCAGCTCGCACATGTGGGACTGGTACACCGGCACCATCATCTGGAAAACGCAAAACCCCTGGACTGCCATGCGCGGGCAGATGTACGATTACTACCTCGACCCGAATGCCTGCCTCTACGGATTGCGTACTGGAGGTGAACCGCTTCATGTGATGTACGACCCCGTAGACAGTATGGTGATGATGGTGAACAACACCTTTGAGATGAAACGGGACATGATGCTGGTGGTAAACGCTTACGACATGGCAGGTAAAAAAACATCGATGGGCCAGGTAATTTCCGAGATCAATCCCTCTATGGCCAAGAAATACATACCTGTAAATGCTGCCATCAAAAAACTGGCTCAAGACAAAGGTATGTTCCTGTCGTTGCAGCTGCTGGACCTGAACAAGCAGGTGATTAGCGATAACTTTTACTGGCTACCAGATGCCAAAGGAGAATATAGCGGCTTAAAGGAAATGCCCAAAGCAACTATAAAGTTGGAGGCGCAGCAAACTGCAAAAGGCAAAATAGAGGTAACCGTTACCAACCCAGCCACCAACACAGTAGCCTTCTTCAACAGGCTTGCTCTTGTCGATGCTAAAACGCAGCAGCGCCTACTGCCCGTGTTCTACAGCGACAATTACATTTCAGTAGTTCCAGGCGAAAAGAAAGTGATCACTATGGAATACACACCTGCCGCCGATGGCTCCCTACCAGCCGTTACCATAGAAGGCTGGAACGTGGAGAAACAGGTGATCAGTACGAAGCAGTAATTCTTGGGAGACACAGGACTTTGGACACAGGACGCATGACTTTTCTTTTATGATTGATTGCTAGGTTATTAGTTGTTGATTTCTAACTGTTGATTGCTAAAAGGTTTAGTTGTTTAATGGTTGTTTTAGTAGATTTAGAATGGAAGATTAAGAAAAAGGTGTCTTAACCCTTAGATCACTTAACCTCAAAAAGTCTCCGGAAGACAAAAATCATTAGAATAATTACACCGAAAGAAAGGAAAGCTAATATCAAACAATGTATTGCTGCAAGTAGCTACAGAGCGAACACCTTTGCCAGGTGCACCCGTTGACGATTTTTTGTTTGAGCGTTCAGCGAGTTCAAAATCGTCTTGATTTTTTTGGTTCTTTTTGTATCAAGACAAAAAGAACAAGAAAGCAGGCAATGAAACAGCTACAGTCTCAAAAAAGCAAGAAAAGCAGCTATGCGAACTTAAACAACAAAAAATATTGCTTTCGGATCTCGCCCACAAGATTCTTTCAGGATGACAAAGTTGGGAAAGTTGAAGAATTGGGTAAAAGCTAAAGAAACTAGATTGAGATTGGCCTGAGACATAAGTGGAAATTCTTAATTTACCCTTCACTCTCAAATTAACCATTAAACAATAAAACCATCACTAACCAGCAATTATTCTAATAAAAATACCCTTCCAAAGCATATTAGACTTGAAAAGAGTCAAGGCTTTGGTTAACCAAAACAAACTCCTTTATGAAAAGCCTTTATTGCCTGCTCCTGCTGTTTGCCTGTAGTTTTGCTGCCGTTGCACAGCAACAAGCACCAACAGCCCAACATGCACTTATCCCCTATCCTGAATCGCTGGTTCCGCAGGCGGGAAGCTTTATGATTACAGGCAGCACAAAATTAGCCTTACCAAAAGAAGCTGGCCTATTTCAGAAAGAAGCGGGGCAGTTGCAGGAGCTGCTAAGCAATGGACTTGGCAAAAAATTAACAACCACAAAAAAGGCAAGCAACAACAGCATTTTGCTGCAGTACGACAAAACTATTACAGCGCCGGAAGGCTACCATTTAACGGTAACACCAGCACAAGTTACACTAGCCGCCAAAGAACCTGCAGGCATGTTCCGGGCCATCCAGACGCTGCGGCAATTGCTGCCAAGTACTATCGAAAAAAAGCAGCAGCAACAGCTTGTGCTACCTGCTTTACAAATAAAAGATCAGCCGGCATTTGACTGGCGCGGCATGCATTTAGATGTTTCCCGCCATTTCTTTTCTACCGATTACCTGCGGAAATATATCGACCTGCTGGCGCTCTACAAGTTCAATAAGCTTCACCTACACCTGACCGATGACCAGGGCTGGCGCATTGAAATCAAAAAATACCCGAAGCTGACAGAGGAAGGTGCCTGGCGCACGTTCAACAACCACGATTCTGTTGTGATTGCCAAATCGAAAGAGAACCCCGATTTTGCCTTGGAGGAGAAGCACCTGGTGCAGCGCAATGGCAAAATCATGTATGGTGGCTTTTACACGCAGGCAGAGATGAAGGAGATCATCAGCTACGCTGCTTCTAAACACATCGAAATTATTCCGGAAATAGATATGCCGGGCCACATGATGGCTGCCATAAATGCCTATCCGTTTCTGGCTTGCGATGAAAAAACAGGTTGGGGCAAAGATTTTTCTATTCCCGTTTGCCCGTGCAACGAGAGCACCTTTACGTTTGCAGAAGCTGTACTTACTGAAATAGCTGATCTGTTCCCAAGCCAGTACCTGCACATAGGAGCCGATGAAGTTGAAAAAACAACCTGGACACAATCGGCAGCTTGCAAAGAGCTGATGCAGAAAGAAGGTTTAAAAGATGTAAATGAATTGCAGAGTTATTTTGTGCACCGCATCGAAAAATTTCTGCAGTCGAAAAACAAAAAGCTCATTGGCTGGGACGAAATGCTGGATGGCGGCGTAAATCCTTCGGCAGTAGTAATGTACTGGCGCAGTTGGGAAGCAGATGCCCCACTCAAAGCCGCTAAAAACGGCAACCAAATCATCATGACACCAGTGAACACACTTTACTTCGATGCCTTGCCAGACAAAAACTCACTCGCAAAGGTTTATGATTTTCAGGTAATTCCAGATGGTTTAAACACAGCAGAAGCAAAACTGGTGCTTGGAGCCCAGGCCAATATCTGGACCGAATATATCCCATCCGAAAACAGGGCCGAGTACATGTATATGCCCCGCATGACAGCGCTGGCCGAAGTAGTCTGGACCAACAAAAAAGACTACCTCGGTTACCAGGCCAGGCTAAAGGAGCATTACAAACGATTAGCCGCGCTGGATGTACACTACCGCGTGCCAGACCTGACTGGTTTTTCAGAAGAAAGTGTGTTTGTAGACCAGGCAACGTTGCAGGTAGAAAAGCCACTCGATAACCTTACTATCCGCTACACCACCGATGGCAGCTTACCAGGCAACACTTCTCCAGTGCTCGACAAGCCACTCCCGATTACGCAGACAGCCACTATCAAACTCGCAGCCTTTACGCCGGAAGGTTTAAAAGGAGATACTTACACTGTCAATTACAAAAAGCAAAACTATGCCGCACCAGCTAAAGCCACTGCCACAAAAGCTGGTTTACAGGCCACCTATGTAGCTGGCTCCTTTAAATCGGCCGACGATATATCCAAGACAGCAGGCAACAAGAATACGGTTACGGTAAAAACAGTGCAGGTGCCACCACAGGCAAAAGCTGATAAATTTGGCGTGCAGTTCCGCGGCTACCTAGATATACCGGAAACAGGCATCTACACCTTCTACCTGACCTGTGACGATGGCGGCATCTTACGCATAGCAGACCGCATGGTCGTAGACAACGACGGCCTGCACTCCGCCATAGAAAAAAGCGGACAAGTGGCGCTCACAAAAGGCTTGCAACCCATCGCCTTAGACTTTATAGAAGGAGGCGGCGGTTACACCCTAAAACTTACCTACAGCAAAGACGGCAGTACTCCACAGGAACTACCAGAAAGCTGGCTAAAACACTAGAGGCGCAGCAACTGGCTTAGGAGGTTTAAAACTCCTAAAAGGCCTCTGGATGACCAAATTCATCAGTAGAGATAATGAGCCGCGCCAAATTAAAAATTAGAAATTTAAAATTATGATTGACTTGTTGTAAGAACAAACTACGAAAAAGCCTTGATCCTTTAACTGTGAAAAAGCCTCCAAAAGGCTAAAATCATTGAAATAATTTCACCGAAAGTTTACTCAAAAAAATGTATTGCGGCAGGAGGCAATGAAGAGAGCACAAATGCCAGGTGCACCCACTGACGATTTTTTGTTTGAGCGTTCAGCGAGTTCAAAATCGTCTTGATTTTTTGGTTCTTTTTGTAGCAAGACAAAAAGAACAAGTAAGCAGGCAATGAAACAGCTACAGTCTCAATAAAGCAAGAAAAGCAGCTATGCGAACTTAAACAACAAAAAATATTGCTTAAAGGATCTCGCCCACAAGATCCTTTAAGGATGACAGAGTGGAGAAGATTACATACTGGAAAAACAGGAGAGGAAAAAAGGCTGAGTGAATAGTTGAGTAAAAAGCCTCTGGAAGACCATTTTCATTAGAATAATTTGATTCATAAAGACAACGCAACGGCATCAGCCATTAAGAAATAACATCATTCTTCATGAAGAAAAACATACCATCCTATATTAAAACTGTGGCACTCGTAGCACTGGCAGCCAGCATGATTTCAGCCTGCAAAAGCCTGAAAGAAGATGCTGCCGATACTTCTGCTGTCAGCCTAACCCAATACGTCGACCCCTATATCGGCACCGGTTTTCATGGCCACGTGTTTATGGGAGCCAACGTGCCGTTTGGGGCGGTACAACTGGGGCCAACCAACATGTCGGAAGGTTGGGACTGGAGTTCCGGCTACCATTACTCCGACTCCACCATCGTGGGTTTTGCACACACGCACTTAAGCGGCACCGGCATCGGCGACTTAGGCGACATTTCGGTTATGCCAACCACAGGTACACTGAAGCTGATAAAGGGACCACTGAAAAACCCGGAACTAGGGTACTACTCACTCTTCTCGCACGAGCAAGAAACAGCCGTTCCGGGTTACTATGCGGTGCAGCTGCAGCGCTACGACATAAAAGCCGAACTGACAGCTTCCGAACGGGTTGGCTTCCATCAGTATACTTTTCCTGCCTCAGATACTTCGCATATCATTTTTGATCTGGAGGAAGGCATTGGCTGGGATCAGGCCACCGACACGTTTATAGAACAAGTAAACGACAGCACATTGGCAGGCTACCGCCACTCCAAAGGCTGGGCACCCGATCAGCGCTTGTATTTTGCTGCTGTTTTCTCCAAGCCGATGAAAAACTTCGCCAGCTACCAGGTCACCGATACGTTGGGTACTGCAGTGGCTGCCTCCAAAGGAAACAAGATAAAAGGCGTGGTTAGCTTTTCAACAAAGGCAGGTGAACAGTTAAAGCTGAAGGTTGGCCTTTCGCCGGTGAGTTCAGAAAATGCTTTAAAGAATATTAGAGCAGAAATTCCGCATTGGGACTTCGGTAAAGTAGCAGCAGCAGCCGATGTCGCCTGGAACCAGGAACTGCAGAAGGTGCGCATCCAAACAAAAGACGAAGCGCAGCTGAAAACCTTCTACACCGCCCTCTACCACACCATGATCGCTCCTTCCATTTTCAACGATCATAACGGCGATTACCGGGGAACCGACAAAAAAGTGTATACCGATGCCCCCTTCACCAACCTCACCACCTTCTCGCTCTGGGATACCTACCGGGCGGCTCACCCGCTGTTTACCCTGCTGCAGCCAGACCGCGTTAACGACATGATCAGTTCGATGCTGGCCATTTACCAACAGCAAGGCAAACTGCCTGTGTGGCACCTGATGGGCAACGAAACCAACACCATGGTAGGCTACAGTGCCGTGCCAGTGGTGGTAGATGCCTACTTGAAAGGTTTCACCGGGTTCGATGCGGAGTTGGCCTACGAGGCCATTAAAACCACCGCCATGCGCGACGATTTCGGGCTGAAGCACGTGAAGGAGCTTGGTTTTATACCGGCCGATAGCGAAGTAGAAACCGTAGCAAAAGGGCTGGAATACGCCATTGACGATTGGTGCATTGCCCAGATGGCTAAAAAAATGGGCAAAAAAGAAGACTACAACTACTTCAGCAAGCGCGCTAAAAACTACGAGAACTACTTCGATAAGCAGACGCGTTTTATGCGTGGCAGGATCTCGAAAACAGAGTGGCGCACACCTTTCAATCCGTTTGTATCGCGCCACATGAAAGACGATTTTACCGAAGGGAATGCTTGGCAATATACCTGGCTGGTTCCGCAGGATGTGGAAGGGCTGGTAACTTTACTCGGCGGAGAAGCACCGTTTATTCAAAAGCTTGATTCTTTGTTTGTAGCTGAAGGCGACATGGGAGAAGAAGCCTCTAACGACATCACCGGCCTTATCGGGCAGTACGCCCACGGCAACGAACCCAGTCACCACATCACCTACCTCTACGCCTACGTAGGCCAGCCCTGGAAAACAGCGGAGAAAGTAAGGTTTATTCTGGATAACTTCTACACCGCTAAACCAGATGGCATTATTGGCAATGAAGATGTAGGCCAGATGTCGGCCTGGTATATTTTTTCCACGCTGGGTTTTTACCCGTTAAACCCTGCCAACGGTGCCTATGTATTCGGCAGTCCTGCCATAGACCAGGCCACGTTAACACTGGCAAACGGAAAAGCCCTTACCATTGAAGCGAAGAACAACAGCTCTGAGAACAAGTATATTCAAAGCATTTCTTTCAACGGCAAACCGTACAGCAAATCCTACATCCTGCACCAGGACTTGGTGCAGGGCGGCAGCTTAGTTTTTGAAATGGGCAGCAAGCCTAGCACCACATGGGGTGTGGCAAAAGGAGATAGGCCAGCTTCAGTTGTAAAGTAATTTTCTATTTGAATGGAGAAGGCTCCTTTGCTGTTATGGCGGAGGAGCCTTTTGTTTTTATAGCTTTTTGGTATCGTAACTTTAAAGTTTACAGCCTTTTTCTTCCACCACTCCAACTAATCTTCTTGAAACTCCTCCAACTTATTTTTCAATTTACCGCTAAGTTGTTTTCACCTTGTCATCCTGAAAGGATCTTGTGGGCGAGAACCGTTAGCTGCTGTTTACCTCTTCATCAGGCTGAAGCTATTGCATTGCTGGAGTCTTTGTTCTTTTTGTCTTGATACAAAAAGAACCAAAAAAATCAAGAAAACAGAAACTCGCTGACCGCTCAGACAGTCTGTTTTCAATTGGTGCACCTGGTTAAAGCTGTTGCACCGTTGTTGACTGCCGCAAAACATTTTTTTAGGTTATCTTTCGGTGAAATTATTCTAATGATTTTGGCCTTCCAGAGCCATTTTAAGCTTTTTACTTAAGGGTTAACAGAATTCTTTTCTCGCTAGTGCGAGCTTGTAGCTCGTACTTTCATTCTTATGATTAATGAATATGAGCAAGATCAGACTGTCAGGATTAAAAGTAGTACGAGTTACAAGCTCTTACCAGCAATATATAAGATCTGCTCCCACTAAATTATTCTAATGAAAAAGCCCTTCCAGAGCTTTTATTGGTTCCAGAAGGGCTAGGGTTTTCTGGCATCTAGTGCCGGATGCACTGGTTATATAAACTAAACTATCCAAAAAACGAAAAAAATATCTTACGGCCGAAACACAACATGTTTGATGTTGCGCCGGTTGTAGGTGTAGGTAATGTGCACGAGGCCGTCGCTGGTTTGAAGAACGGCGGGGTAACTGTATTCTTCCTTGTCACCGTTTTCGAGTACCGCTACATCTTTCCAGGTTCTGCCGTTAGCGGAGGTGGCAACGTAGAGCTTTCCGCGGCCGTTAAACCAGTCATTGCCGGGCACATCCGGGTTGTAAACGATTACCTGCGTGCCATCTATTAGCGTTACGGCATCCGTACCTGAATTAGGATTAAGTAAAGGCGTTTTGAAGAGTGGCCCCCAGGTGTTACCTGCATCTGCCGACCAGGCCTGCATCACACTGCCATGCTTGCTGCGGCACAAGAGCTGCAGGCGGTTACCCGGGTGGAACAAAACACTTGGCTGAATCACCTCCACACCGGAGCTGGTATCGACCGGAATATGTTGCCAGGTCATGCCGCCGTCAGTCGATTTTTCAATATGAGCTTTCCAGCGCTCTGTGCTTTCTTCTATGCTCGAAGGGGATATAATAGAACCATCTGCAAGCTGTACCGGCTTGTTTTTGATCGGACCCAGTATGCCATCCGGCAACCTTCTGGCCTCCGACCAGGTTAGCCCTTCGTTCTCTGATGTTTTTACCATGCCCCACCACTCTCTGGGGTTAGGCCCGACTTTGTAAAAAAGAAACAGTGTTCCTTCACGCGACTTAAACAGCACCGGGTTCCAGGTCGGGTAACGCAGCGTATCATTTATAATGCCATTGGCTACAGCTACAGGTGAAGAAACTCCCGATTGATCGAGCGTACTCAGCCAGATATCCACATCGTTTCTACCTTCTGCCGATCCGCCAAAACACGATAACAACAGCTTCCCTCCTGTTACCTCCACTATAGTAGAGGCATGGCATTGCTTAAAGGGTGCGTCTTCAAAAACAAGCTCCTCCTTTACCTTTGTCCAGGCAGTTTGTGCATGTGCGGCACCAGCCAGGTTCAGCAACAGCAAGAGCAGGATAGCAGAATATCGATTCAAATGAAATTCAATTTAAATTTGACACTAAACATTACACTTTAACAGCTGCAGAAGCACGTTTCAAGGCTGCAAGTACATCATCCGTTACTTCGCCGAATAAAGATATTCCGCCTGCACCGTTTTGCATGGCATATTCCATGCCTTGCTGCAATTCTGTGTTGCTCTTGAAATCCGGAAGGAAAAGACCAGCGTAAAGCGGGAACCGGCCCGCCAGAAAATGAACTCCTTCTGTTACAGCATCGCCAATCCAGCGAACGTCTTCTTTGTAAAAGCCATGGTAGATCATGGGGCAAACGCCGGTCAGGTTCCAGTTCGTCCAGTCTTGCCGCACAATGCGCCTGGCTACTTCCGGCGTAGGAAACACAGCTGCGGTTATCGCTTTTTTATGTTCTTTGGCAACAGCAGCCAGCTTGTTTACAATGTTATTCACGGCGTTGTAGCGGAACAACCGCCACGATAAGCTCTCTTCAGGGTATTGTATTTTGGTGATGTCATCGCCGCGCCATGCTTTAAACTTTGTCTGGCACACCTCGCAGTAGCAGTAGTCGTACTCCGGCAGTTCTTTTGTCTGCTCAATTTTGTAGTTATCCCAGAGGTTCACCGGCAGAATTACATCGCAGAAACGAATGTAGTCCAGGTGTATGCCGTCTACATAATCCTTTTTTAATGTATTGCGCACATCCGCCTCCAGGTACTGCTGCACCTCTTCGCGGGACGGGCACAGCCAGCGATAATAATTTACGTAAGGCGGCTGGTCGGCACAGGACTCTCCCTTGCGGTTGCGGGCATACCACTCCGGGTGCGCCTGCAGCAGCTCTTTTTCGCCCCGGTTCATGATCCACATCCAGCGGTGTGCTTCCAGTTTCTGTTTTTTAGCAGCCCGAAAATGGACCTCACTGTCAGCCTCGAAAAAAATGCCCCTTATACCGGCATCGTAATACTGCTTGTATTTTTTCTGAAGCGTTTCATCTGTCTCGTCGTGTTTCGGGTTGATCCATACCCAATGTTTCCAGCTTTTCTTTTTGCTGGCAGGGGCGGCCAGCGATGTAGCAGGCAAACTGGCGGCCATACCGGCAGCACCTGCCAGTAAACTGGTTTTCAGGAAAGTTCTTCTGGTTTTCATAAGGTATTTTTTAGCTTTTGAATGAGTCCCTCCTGGTTAATGCTCCACACAGCATTATTGGGACCTTGTATGGTGGCCATAAACTGATGCCGGGTGGCATCGAGTTGCAATTGGTTTGGCTGGTTTTCTATAACAACCCGCTCCTCTTCCTCAAAGCCTAGCTGCGCCAGAGAGGTAGCATAGAGCTTATGTTTCTCGTAATACTCCTGTTGCCGGTAGTAAACCAGCCACAGGTACTTCTTTTGCTTTTCGGCGTATGGCAGGTTAAAGGCCACTGCTTTGCCTCCTGCTTTCTGACGTGTAAAATGCAGGTAGCCCCAGCGCTCCGGGTAATGCATGTTCACAACTCCCTGCGGCGACCACACCCAGTTATGTTCGGGCAAGGGCTGTCCGTTTTTGTCTTTCTTCTTTACATATTTTCCGTTCTTCACCTCCACATCCCACTCTACTCTCGAAAAGTTAATGCGCCACATGCTTCCTTCATCGGGCACTTTGGTGTCGTTGCCCATAGAGACAGAACGGAACGGAATGGCCATTTCTACTGTCCAGCCTTGGTCGGTATCTTTCGGGTTATTGAGCGTACCCTGCACCTGCACCGCCGACTGCAGCTTATGCAGGTTCCACGGAATCATGGCACTCCCGCCATTGCGGTAAGGCTTGGGCAGGAACAGATCGAAAATAGTATTAAGAGCGTTTACTTCGACTTCGTAATACCCATGCGTGGTATTTTCAGGATCCAGGAAAACCTCAAAATCGTTGTCGTGAAAAATGATTTCGTCGTGCTGCTTTAGCGTAGCCCACACATGTGGTTCTTTTAATTCAGCGGCTATAAATAAATGGGTGTCATTCCAAACCATTTTCACGCGCGTTTCGAAAGTTGGTTTGGGCTTGGCGTCTCCTTCAATGTCTTCAAAACGCTCGCTCCAGCTGACCTTTTTCCACACCTCGTCGTTGATATTGCCATCTATAACGGGGGCTTTCTCAGCAAAGTAAGCGGTGTAGCTTTTTGGTTGTGTAAACAACGGTTCCAGTCCGGCAAAAGGCGATTGCGCCCTCCCCGCTGTTGTTGTCAACAGCAGCAGAAACAGCACAAAACAAAGCAAACCTTTGGCATTGAATATCTCCTTACCTGCTCTCATAAATCCTTTGTAAGTAATAGTAGTAATCATATTTTAATTCGCAGCAAAACGCGTAAGGCTAACAGTGGTGAGACATCGCCCTTTCTGGGTGTGATATGCCCAGGCTACTGCTTTTCGGCAACAACCCGAGCAACTTTTCCTGTTTGAATTCTTATTTCCCTGCAACCGATATTTGAATGGCATTTTGCACGTCAAATTCAGTTGTAAGCCGGATATCTTCTGAGGAAGCTCCTACCATGACGGTAAACTTACCTGGCTCCACGACCCACTGCATCTTTGTGTCGAGCAGCATCAGGTCCTCTGCATTCAGTTCCAGTTCTACTGTTTTTTGCTCCCCAGCCTTCAGGTGCACCCGCTGAAATTTTTTGAGTTGTTTCACTGGCGTAACGGTAGAGCTTACATTGTCGCGCAGGTAGAGCTGCACCACCTCATCGCCATCGCGGGAGCCGCTGTTTTTTACCATAACCTGCACCTTTACTTGAATTGCACCTTGTTGCTCGGTTGCATTTACCTGAACATTGCTGTACTCAAATTTGGTATAGCTCAGGCCGTGGCCAAAGCTGTAGAGCGGCTTTGCATCGGTCTCCACATAATCGTGAGGAGCAGGTCGCTTGGCGTTGTAGTACACCGGCAGCTGCCCCACGTGCTTTGGCACCGATATAGGCAAGCGTCCGGCAGGGTTATAGTCGCCGAACAGCACATCGGCTATGGCGTTGCCACCTTCCTGGCCCGGGTACCAGGCATCCAGAATGGCAGGCACATGGGCAGCCAGCCAGTTCAGGTTAAGCGGACGGCCTTTGATGAGCACCACCACCACCGGCGTTCCGGTTTTTACAACTGCCTGCAACAGCTCCAGTTGCTTGCCCAGCAGGTCCAGCGTGGCACGGTCGTAGCCTTCGCCACTTTCCATATCGCTGATGGCCTCGGCACCGGCAGCTGCTGTAACGGTAGCAGCACCGGTGCTCTGGTATTCTGTTTTGAAATCGCGGGCACTCGATCCACCGAGTACCACCACAGCTACCTCGGCATTTTTAGCTGCTGCAACGGCTTCTGCTATGTTGGCAGCCGTTGTATCGCGGATGGCGCAACCTTTTACATAAGTTACTTTGGTGTTGGAGCCGACTTTGTTTTGGATGCCTTTCAGCACCGTTACAACGTTGCTCTCCGGCTGCGGCGCGGTATAGTCGCCGAGTTGGTTATACATATTATCTGCATTCGGCCCGATAACAGCAATACTTTTCAGGCTCTTGCTCAGCGGCAGCACCTCCTTCTCATTTTTCAGCAATACAACAGACTCCTGCGCTACCTGTCGCGCCAGCTGCACATGGCTCGTGTTTCTGACCAGCTTCGCCGCTTTTTTGGCATCTACGTAAGGGTTTTCGAACAAGCCCATCTCGAACTTCAGGCGGAGCACCCGGCTTACCGCCTCGTTCAGCACCTCCTCCTTTACCTGGCCTGCTTTTAGCGCATCGAGTAAAGCTTTGTCGTAGCCGTAGCCGCTCAGGTCGGCATCCAAGCCAGCATTTATCGCCAGGGCAGCAGCATCGGCAGGCGTAGCGGCTACTTTGTGGCTGCTCACCAGACCAGAGATGCTGCCCAAATCTGACACAGTAAATCCGTTGAAGCCCCACTGATTCCGGAGCAGGTCACTCAGCAAATACTCGTTTGAAGAACATGGCACGCCATCGATGGAGTTATAAGCTGTCATGACAGAAAGTGCACCTGCCTTTACAGCCGCCTGGAAAGGAGGCAGAAAGCTCTGGTGTAGTTCCCGATGCCCCGTGCTGATGCTGCCTCCGTTATGCCCTCCCTCCGGCACTCCATAAGCTGTAAAGTGTTTCAGTGTGGAAATAACATTTGCGCCGCTTTTCAGGTTATCGCCCTGAAAGCCTTTTACCATGGCTATGCCCATCTGGCTGTTCAGCACCGGGTCTTCGCCGTACGTTTCTTCTACTCGTGACCAGCGTGGCTCCCGTGCCAGGTCCAGCACCGGACCGTAGCCGATGTGTGCTCCCTGCACGCGGGCTTCAGCGGCAATAGCGGTGGCCATGCGCTGAATCAGGGCGGGGTTCCAGGTGCTGCTTTGTCCGATAGAGGTCGGGAAAACAGTTGTCCCAATGGCCATGTGCCCGTGCGGACATTCTTCGGCAAGCAGCAGCGGTATGCCCAGGCGGGTTTTCTCTACCAAATACTTCTGCAGTGCATTGGTAGCCTCGGCTGCCAGTGTCGGGTTCAGGCCAGTCGACAGGGTTTTCCTTGTCCAGGGGTCGGCTCGTAAGGTAGCCCATAACATACCAATATGCCGTTCGTCCACCGCTTTTCTGAAGGCGGCACTGGTGGTTACTTTTTTTGCCTGCTTGTCATACATTTCCCAGCCGAGCAAGGTAGAGAGCTGGCCCACTTTTTCCTCCACAGTCATGCGGCCCAGCAGGTCGTTTATTCTGTCGGAAGTGGCAGCTTTGCTGTTTTTGTACAGTGGCTTTGCCTGCTGTGCAACTACTGATGTACTGCAGGTAACGCTGATAAAGAGTAAGAGGTATTTAATCATGTAAAGTAAAATTTAACAGCGGGAACAAAGGCTAATCTGGCAAACAGGAAGTTTCCCAGAGCCAATAACTCTCCTCCGGCTTTCCCTGCTCCTGCTTGTTGAGAAGGAGCAGGGGAAAATGAATACCGTTATTGAAGTTCTTCTAAAATGGGTTTGTCTACAGTCCGAAGCTCTTTCTGCAGCACGTCGTTTTGCTGATCGAGCACCACCACCTCGTTTTTACCTTTGTTGAGCCAGCAGCCCGGCAGGTATAGCGTTTGCTGCGGACCAATTTTCCAGTAGCGCCCCAGGTTGTGTCCGTTTACAAACACAATGCCTTTGCCCCAGCCGCGCATATCCAGGAACACATCGCCGCCGGTTTGTTTTAGCTCAAAAGAGCCAGTGTAAAGCGTTGGTTTGCCTTCTTTGTTTTTGGAAGTATATTTTGTTAGGTCAGGCACCTTGTCGAAGGGCATTTTGTACATGTTCCAGTCGCCGGTTATCTCAAAATCGTTGATCAGGATCGGAGAGATAATGCCTTTGGTATTGTGCACAATTTCGGAGCCGTAGTTAATGCGGCCCATGTTCTCTACCAGCAACTCCAGCATGCCGTTAAATGGAATTTGAATATCCAGTTCGTACTTGTTCTCCTGCCGGTTCAGCTCTCCTACCTTTTTTCCGTTTACATACACCGTGGCATAATCGCGGAGGCCCTTTACCTGCAGCTTGCCCTGCACCGGCTGGTTGAAACGTTTGCTGTAC
This sequence comes from Pontibacter sp. 13R65, assembly GCF_047525655.1. Taxonomy (NCBI): domain Bacteria; kingdom Pseudomonadati; phylum Bacteroidota; class Cytophagia; order Cytophagales; family Hymenobacteraceae; genus Pontibacter; species Pontibacter sp. 13R65. Next base: position 324,350 of record NZ_JBLIQL010000004.1, on the reverse strand, counting down.
AGCACGTAGCCATGGCCCTGGTTCAGGTCTTCAAAAGAAAGTGGCGTGTCGTTGTTGACAGGCTTTATATCCTTCTTCAGATCAAATAAATCTACTGTTTTGGTAAACTTAACAGCAGGTACCGTAATAACCGGAATCGGAGCAGGTACTTCCGGAACGGCATAGGCCACATGCTTTTTCATCAGCTCCCGGATGGCGGTATATTTTGGTGTTGCCCAACCTGCCTCGCTGATGGGGGCATCGTAGTCGTAGCTGGTGATGTCTGGCTGAATATCGTGTTCTTCGTTGTAGTTTGCGCCGGAGGTGAAGCCAAAGTTGGTACCACCGTGCACCATGTAGTAATTAAAGTGCACTTTGTTTTTGAGGTACACCTCCGTCTGTTTTGTAATCTGATCGGAGCCGATGCGCACGAAAGGCTCTCCCCAATGGTCTAACCAGCCTGGATAAAACTCAGCGACCATGTAAGGACCTTTGCCACCGTTGTACTCGTTCACTGCTTTTTTCAGGTTATCAATATTGCCTTCGCCGTTGGCTGTTGGCAAGGCTCCTTCTATCGCTCCTCCTTCAAATAACCAAGTGCCGTCTGAGGTAAAGAATGGTCCTTCGAAACCGGCCTGGGTCAGGAGATTTTTAATGGCCGCATTGTATTTCTTGTGTTCTTCCAGCGGAATATCCTCGCGCTGCGACACGTAAGAGCCAAATTCGTTCTCGACCTGCGTCATGATAATGGGGCCGCCTTTGCTTACCTGCAGCCCTTTCACCTGCTCTGCCAGCTTGTTAATGTACACTTTGCAGGAGTCCAGGAAAGGCTGGTTATTAGCCCGAATTACCAGGTCAGGGTTTTTCTGCAGCCACCACGGGTAGCCGCCAAACTCCCATTCGGCACAGGCATATGGCCCCGGCCGAAGAATGACGTACAAACCTTCTTCCTGCGCTGTTTTGATGTACTCCGCCAGGTTTCGGTTGCCGGTTTTAAAATCCCAGACACCGGGGGCGGTGTTGTGATAGTTCCAGAACACATAGGTTGCCACGGTATTCAGTCCCATGGCCTTCATCATTTTTAGCCGATGCCGCCAGTATTCTTTCGGAATGCGGGCATAATGCATTTCGCCCGAATGAATCTGCACCGGCTTTGCGTTGACCAGGAACTCTCCGTTCTTAATTTCAAATGTTTGCTTTTTCTGAGCGTTAACGCCAAGTGCCAGCAAAAAAATGCAGCTACAGAAGCCTAGTAAAAATCTTAATTTATGTTGTAACATAAGTAAACTTTGTAATGAGACACAGGACGTATTCATTGGTCTGTTTATTTCCTGCTGTTTAATTTTAATTTCAGGTAATCTGTTTCATTACCAAATAATAGAACTCAGCTTTTGCGGTAGCAAACATTTCTAATTACTTTTTTCACCGCCCCGTTTGTCATCCTGAAAGGATCTTGTGGGCGAGATCCGATAGTTTCGGCTATTGTTGATGAAGTCTAAGTTCGCATAGCTGCTTTCCTTGCTTCTTCAAACTGAAGCTATTGCATAGCTGGCTTTCTTGTTCTTTTTGTCTTGATACAAAAAGAACCAAAAAAATCAAGACGATTTTGAACTCGCTGAACGCTCAAACAAAAAATCGTCAATAGGTGCACCTGGCTAATGCTGTTGCTCCTTGCCGCAATACATTAATTTAGGTTAGCCTTTTGCTAAATTATTCTAATGATTTTGGCCTTCCGGAGGTGTTCTGTTGCAAAATAGTCAAGGGTTGAAAGAATAATTATCTCGCTGGTGCGAGCTTGTAGCTCGTACTTCCATTCCACGATTCTTCGGCATAAACAAAATAAGATTGCTTAAAATGGCACGAGCTACAAGCTCGCACCAGCGGCAGATTCTCGCAACCTCTTAAAGTTTGACCAGATCAACCATTTAACAATTCAACCATTTAATGACCAACAATCAACAGACCCAATTATTCTAATAAAAAAGCCCTTCCAGAGCTATTTTACTTCCGTAAAGCTAAGGGCTATTAATATACCTCTATAGCCGAAATAACAGGACTGGCTTTGGCATCCTGAATTGTGATGCGGATTTTGCTGGTGCTTACCGGATCATCGAGTTTTAGAATGCGCTTGTACCCGATGGTTGTAGCTGTAGCTACAGGTTTCCAGGTGTTTTCCTGCCACACATCTACTGAGAAAGATTTTACACGCTGCCCCAGCTTGATGTACTCCTGCAGGAGCACATACTTTACGGGCTGCACCTTGCCTAAATCGATCTCCAGACTTCCTGAGGTGGTGTTATCGTCGGTAGTCCAGTAGGTTTCTTTGTCGCCGTCGGTTAGGTTGGCTGCTGCGAATGCTTTGGCGTTGCCTCTGTAGGTGTCAGCTTTTGCTTTTGCAGCCAGGTTTGTTTTAAATTCCTGGTCGAGCAGCTTTCGCCAGCCTTGCAGCGCCTTCACATCATTTTCGTGAATAAGGCCACGTTTATCTGGAGGCAGATTCAGGAGCAGCGTAGAGCCACGGCCAACCGATGTCAGGTACAAGTCGAACAGCTGTTCCGGCGTTTTTACTTGTGAGTCTTCTTTCTCATGATAAAACCAGCCGGGCCGAATAGAGGTGTTCACTTCTGCTGGTATCCACTTGTCTCCATCCTCAGAACCTGTGTTCAGCAGCTCTTCCACACCGAATTTACCGGCATACAAAGTATCGTTGCTGATGGTGTTCCAGTTCGTTTCTCCGCCTATCCCCTGCTCGTTGCCGCACCAGCGCAGGTCGGGTCCGCCATCGCTGAAAAACAAGACTTTGGGATTTGGCTGCACCTGACTGACCATCGCTAAGGTCGTAGGCCAGTCGTAGTAAGTGGCGCGGTCTATTGTGCGTTTCTCGCGGGCACCGCCGTAGTAACCGTCTCCTCCGTTTGCGCCATCAAACCACATCTCGAAAGCAGGTCCGTAAGCGTTGAATATTTCTTTTAGTTGGTTCCGGTAATATTCTATATAAGAGGCCTGCCCGTAATCAGCCCGATTCCTGTCCCAAGGCGAAAGGTAAACCCCGAACTTCAGGCCGTGTGCTTTACAGGCGTCCGCTACTTCTTTTACCACATCGCCTTCTCCATTTTTATACGGACTGTTCTTTACCGAATGCTCTGTGAATTTGCTCGGCCACAAGGCAAAGCCATCGTGATGCTTACAGGTAAGAATGACACCCTTAAAACCGGCGTCCTTTAGCGTGCGCACCCACTGGTCCGCGTCCAGAGCGGTAGGGTTAAAAATAGTTGGACTCTCGTCGCCGTAGCCCCACTCCAGGTCGGTAAAGGTATTGGTAGTGAAGTGTACAAATGCATTCATTTCCATTTCGTGCCAGGCCATCTGTGCCTCTGTAGGCACAGGCAACACAGGCTGAGGAGGAGCAACGGCTTGTGGTGCCGTGCTACTCGTTGAGCAGGAAAACAGGGTGCTAGCCAAGGCAGTGGCAAGGGCCAACTGTCTGTATTTTTTCATGAAGTATGTTTTAGCATTTCATTATTAAAAATGTACTTGCTGCTGAAAGAAGTCTCTTTGTCTGCTTCTCTTAATAGAGCCTGAAGGCCGCTGGTGCGAGCTTGTAGCTCGTACCTTATTTCAGATGAAAGTACAAGCTACAAGCTCGCACCAGCGTACAATACCTGCAAGATCAGCTTCAAAAGGGGGACTTTTCCTCCCTTAGTAATTGCTGCGCGGACTCAGCTACTTGCTACTACTCAGCTGTAAAGGCAAAAGCCAGAGCAGGCGAAACGGCCATAGAAGCGGGGAGGAACACTTTTACTTTATCGCCTTCTTTAACCCATTTTACTTGTTTGTTCGTCTGTAGCAGTTTCATTTTGCTTCCTTTTTTTGGCGTATTGCCGGTCCATTCTATAACACTTGGTGCAGCTGCATTTTCTGGTAGCAGGGCTATGGCATAGCGTGTGCCTTTCTTGCCTTGCGTGAAATAAGTTGTACCATCTTGGAAGCGGTCGGTGGCTCGGGTGTTGTAGATGGCTTCTCCGTTCGCATCTAACCACTTACCTATTTCTGCGAGGCGCGTCACAGCTTCTTCAGGCAGTGTACCATCTGGTTTCGGACCTACTCCCAACAGCATGCTACCTCCTTTGGCCACTACTTCTACTAAAGAGTGAATCACTTTTGCAGATGACTTAAATTTATCGTTCGGCACATAGCCCCAGTTGTTGGCCAGGGTCAGGCAGCTTTCCCAAGGGTTATCTATTTTATTTTCAGGAACGCGCTGCTCCGGCGTTTGGTAATTCTCATAAGGACCATGAACCGTTCTGTCTACGATGAGCAAACCCGGCTGCGCCTCCCGTGCCATGGTGGCGATGCGTGGCATGTCTACTTCCTGGCTAAATTCAGGAATAGCTGCGCCCCAGGAGCGGACTTCATCGTTTACGGTTTCAGAAGGTCTTACCCAGCCGCCGTCGAGCCACAGGATATCCATGGAGCCGTAGTCGTGCATCAGTTCGCTGATCTGGTTGTAAGTAAACTGTTTGTACTGGTTCCAGCGCCACTCATGCTTGCGGATGTCGTAGTTGGCGTTCCGGTCTGGCGTAGCGTATTTTGGCCACCAGAAATACTCGGAGTGCCAGTCGGGTTTGGAGAAGTAAGCACCGATCATGAAGCCTTCTTTCCGGAAAGCATTGAACACATGCTTGGCAACGTTAGCCTTTGGATGATCTTTAAAAGGGCCGTTCGTAATCTTGAAATCAGTCTCTTTGGTATCGAACATGTTAAAGCCATCGTGGTGTTTGGTCGTGAACACCAGGTAACGCATGCCTGCTTTTTTAGCCACACTTGCCCACTGCTCTGGGTTAAAATTCACCGGATTAAAGTCTTTGCTGAGGCCCCAGTACCACTTTTTGTAGTCTTCGTAGGCGATGGTGCTGTCGCGTTCAATCCAGTCTTCGGAGCACAGTTGCCACGATTCTATAATGCCTGGCACTGCGTACAGTCCCCAGTGAATAATCATCCCAAATTTCTGGTCCTGCCACTTCTCCAGCTTTTTTTTCACCAGCGGATCGGTAGGCGCTTCGTATTCCGCGGACTGATGATGAACTCCTTGCTCTTGCGCCAGGGCAGGCACTGCTAAGGCTGCACTGAGGAGCGAAAGGGTCAGAAGTCGTTTTAGTGTGGGTTGTTTAATGTATTGGTAAAGCATGTAATAGTTTTTTATAATGGTAAAGATCTTCAAGCTGAGTGTTTTTGAAGATCTGAAATCAATTATTTTAACTTAAGTTGTGCGGAAGCAAATGGCATTTACTTTTCTTTTGTTATTTTATTTAATCTATCTTCTACTTTAGGTTATCTCCTACTTTTTCTCTTTTTAATTTCCTCCTCTTTTGTCATCCTGAAAGGATCTTTTGGACGAGATCCGTTAGCTTCGGCTACTGGGGGTTTAGTCCAAGTTTGCATTGCTGCTACTAAGGTGTTAACTGCTGCAATTTGTTCTATAGCTGAAGTTCTTGTTCTTTTTGTCTTGATACAAAAAGAACAAAAAAAATCAAGATGCTCCAAATCGAGGGCCCCTACCCCCACTCGCCGAACGCTCAAACAGTGGAGCCTCATTAAGTTCACCTGGCTGATGTATTCGCTTCGTTGCTACCTGCCGCAATACATTGTTTTAGGTTAGCCTTCTGTTAAATTATTCTAATGATTTTGGCCTTCAGGAGGTGTTCAGTTACAAATATGGTCAAGGGCTGAAAGAGCAATCTTCTTGCTGGTGCGAGCTTGTAGCTCGTACTTTACTAAAATAGTACGAGCTACAAGCTCGCACCAGTGGCTACTTTCATTAATCTAAGATCATCCATTTAACAGCTAAACCTTTTGACAATTCAGCAATCAACAACTAATCCAATTATTCTAATAAAATAGCCTTCTGGAGCTGTTTTCCTGTTTTTAATCCAAGCGTCAAACTTTGCTTTAAAGCTGCCTCTCTTTCGGCTACTGCACTACCTGCTGGCCTTTTTCTATACTCCAGTCGTTGCCGTAGAAGCCGGCTGTTTTCATTCCTTTGGCACCATCGCGGAGCATATCGAGCGAGAATACCATGTAATCAGGAAAACCGCTGCCACCGGCAAAGTACTGGTTTGCGTCAGCTGCCTGCATGCCTTTTAATCCGGTTCCGGTAATAACTGCTACAGAAGCTACTTCACTGTCGGCACGTGGCCACATAAAGTAAGCCCCCAGGTCATCGCCCTGGTAGGTTTTGTCACCAACCTTAATATTTCCGCGTTGCACTTGTATAGGGCACTTTGCTAGTAATTTCTTGTAAGCACTGTTAGTGGTGGCATTGCCGTAAATAATAACACCACGGTCGGCATAAGCAGCAGCTTTGAAATCTTTGTCTGCTACCATATCTACTGCTCCGTTGCCACGATAATACCATACTTCTGCATCGTAACGCGCTTTATTATACGCCCATTCGTTTTCTGCCTGGTTGCCAGCCGTGCCATACACAAATACCATCCGGTGATTGAATGGCTCCTTTAACGTACCGTTTCTGCCTGCTCCTTTTTGCTTGCTTAGTTGCGGCTTCGTTCCTGTGTTCCAGGTGTTACCGTTGTAGTGCAGGTACAGGATATCTCCTTCTGATTTAACTTCGTAGATAATAGGTGCTTGCTTATCCAGAGTAATCGTTAGCTTCTCCCCTTTCTGAAAATCACCTAGAGCAAAACTCAGTATACTTATGTTTTCGGTACTGCCGGTGATGGTTTTCAGCTTTTTATTGCGTTCGAGCTGCACGCGGCTGTACTTAAGCGCTTGTTGCTGCTGCAATACAGATACCCAATGGTACGATGAGGAAATGGCAGGACTAGCTGTGCTGAAGTTCACTTTGTTCACAGCGCTGTCGCTGGGAATGGTATGCCACTTAAAATAGTCGAAGATGGGTTTCCAGTCTACACTCTCATCGCCGAACCAATGCGAACCGCCCGGATACTCGTAATAGCTGAAGTCTTTATGGAAACCAGCCAGCAAAACTTTCATTTGCCTGGCATAATCTACTGACACTACTTTATCGCTGTCGCCGTGGTGGATGTAAATACCGCCTGCATTATAGTTCTGCGCCAACTCCAGCACATTGCTTGGGTTGCTGGCCTGTAGCAGCAAGCTTTCCATCCCTGTTCTACCAGCTTCCGGAATTTTGCCATCGGCAGATCCATACTCGCGCAGCGTTGGGTAACCGGCACAAGGCGCAATAGCAGCCCATTTGCCCGGGTACGTCGCACCCAGATACCAGGTACCGTGCCCGCCCATGGAGTGGCCGGTGAGATAGATTTGTTTTGGGTCGGGTTTGAATTTGGTTTTAGCTAGTTCAAAAACTTCCAGGGCATCGAGTCTGCCCCAGTCTTCCCAGTTAAAGCCGCGTGGCCTCCGGTTGGTTGGTGTAACCACTACTCCCCAGTCTTTTGGCTTATAAGCTCTGGCCTGTCCGCTGGCTTCTACACCGGCTCCGTGTACAGAAAGGAATAAGGCTGATGCACCACCTGTTGTTTTCTGGCTTTGCGGTGCTACCCCATAGTATTGAATACTGCCATCAATATCGCTCACAAAGGTGTTGCTATAGTGTTCTTGTGGTGCTACAGCAGTCAGTTTTATTTGCTGCGCATCCAGCACTTTTCCTTTTTGCAGGATGCTGATAGCAGCAGTCTGATCTCCTTTTTGCTGCACACCCGAAGGATCTAGCTTAAACCCAACTTTTCGGATGGCCATGGCAGGAATAGTGGGTGCGGTTGTTACAAGTTCTTTGCCAGCCAGTTGGCTTTTTAGTTGCAGGTTAGTTAAGGGTTGGGCTGTAGCATTAATTACTACCACGGCTCCCCACACTGGCTGTTGCTGCTCCCCTATTATCACGTTTGGCAGTGTCGGATCTTCTACATTTAGAAGTACTGGCTTGGCCGTGAATGCTAATTTAGCTGATATACCGTTCCAGGCCGAAAACCTGGACCCTCTTATATAAAGTTCGTTTGTTCCTTTTCTGAGTTGCACCGGCAGTTGCAACCACCCATCGCTGTAGATGTCGCCGGTGCGGGGCTGGCCGTTAAAGTATAGCATATTATGGCCGGCAACCTGTAGCAAAGCTGTTCTCTCAAGGTCAGACTCATACGTGAGATACAAGTAGCCATTTGCAAGTTCTTTGCCTTTGAATTTTGTGGTACTATCTACTACCATGGTGCGCCAGATGGCTTCACTCCCGGCAGTTCCATTAAATGCGGCTTTTCCTTCCGCTGGTTTTTTCAGGGTGTTACCATACAAGTGGTAAGCCAATTGATCTGTGTAAAGCGCCTCCCGCCCATATTGGTGGCTGTTTTCTACGACAAGACCTTTTGTAAATTGGTGCGAAGACTGTGCCTTGGCATGAATGTAAAAAGTAAAGAATAGGAAGACTAGTAACCAGCTGTTTTTTCTCATGTTAGGTAGTAAGGCGCTACTGCTCTAGGTTTTGATTTATGTATAAGCGTGTGATGTAAGAAAAAAGAGATTGCCAAGCAGCCAGCTTAGCAATCTCTTCTGACCATATTTATTAGTTTACATCCCAGAAAATTTTCCCGGTACGGATGTCTTTGCTTCTAACCTTCTGATAGTTGTCGCTGTTGTAGGCGTTCTCGCTGCTTGGGTACATTAAGCGAGTCGGAGGGGTTTCGAAGCCGGCTAACGTTGCAGGTCTGAATGTTAGCTGCGGATAACCTGTTCTTCTGTACTCAGACCAGCTTTGTACAGCCTGAAGGAAACCAAAGTGTACCCATTTCTGAGTCCAGATCTTAGCTAGTTTCTCCTGTGCAGTACCTGTGTAGGCAATAGCTGCACCTTCCAGGAAGGCCGTGATTTCCTCAGCAGTTGGTGCTGTCTCGTTTGCAATTGTGCTCAGGCTGTGCAGGTAGTAGTAAAATTCTACAGATTGACGAATACCCATTTTGTATGCCGTTTCTGCCTCTCCTCCTCCCCAGCGCTCAAAGGCTTCAGCCTTCAGGAAGTTAACTTCTGCAGCTGTCATTACTATTCCAGGCAAGCTGGTGTTATTCAGGAAAGTAGCTGAATCCAGAATGGCAAATTCTTCTCTACGTTGTACCTGCTCTTCTGCACCAAGGCTCATCGGCATAGCTTTGAACTCTGGGTTCGGCACAAAATTACCGTTAACAGTTCTGCCATATTTATCGAACAGCACATCTATACGCGGATCGTTAGCAGGCTTTAATACTGTTTCCAGCATGTATTCCGGTGCCGAGAAGCTATTGATCTCTGTCAAGGCGTTATTCAGGTTGTCAGTATAGTTTGTGAGCGGTGCCAAAAGGATGTTATGGCTTGTCTCATCAACCAGCGGATACTGAGCAGGATTGCTCAGCATGGCCATAATTTTAGTTTGAGAAGTTCCCTCATCTACAAAAGAAGTACGCATGTACAAACGCAGCAACAGCGAGTTGGTATAGCGTCTCCACTTGTCTACGTTGCCGCTCAGCATGATGTCCTGCTTCTGAAAAGAAGGGTTGGTTTGGGCAGTGGCGAAGTAAGTGGATGCTTCTTCTAGCCCAGCAAAGATAGCGGCATACACTTCTTCGGCTGTGTCGAATTTAGGTCGCACAATTGTTCCGGTCGCGGCCAAGCTACCAGCTTCGCTAAACGGAATGTCACCCCACATATCAACCATTTCAGACGCTTCGTCGAGCATAATTACCTTAGCAGCCTGCACGAAAATGTCTGCAGTGGCTTTGTCGGCTTCAGGTAATTTTGCATAAGCGGCTTCTATGGCGCGGTAATGCACCATGGCACCACCGCCATCGCCACCTGGTCTGTAAAAATCGTCCCAACGGTTCTGGATATAACCAGGGTTTTGCTGGTACATGGTGTTGGAGTTTTGGAAAGACAGCGACTGGGTATACACACCAGGCTGCTGGGCTATAAACGTACGAACATCCCAATAAGAAGGGCGAACCCGGTTGTTGTCCAGCATCTCTGTAAAGAAACCACCTATCGACGCATTGGTTGTTTGGTCGGGGTTGATGAAGTTCTCCTCCAGTTGGTCTTTACAAGCCGTTAAGCTGGTAAAGGCAGTTGTTAACGTAACTATATAAATGAAAATTCTCTTCATAACTAAATTCTAATTAAGTTTTAAGTCCCTTACCAGTAATTAAAAGCTAGCATTAATCTGGAAACCAATGCTACGGGTAGCAGCGCTGGAACCTTCGTCTATACCTTGGCGGTACCACTGCGAACCAATTGGAGCTTCAGGGTCAAGGTTCTCAAGCGTTCTCCAGAAGTAGAACAAGTTTCTACCAACTAACGACACACGCAGGTTCTGGAACTTCATTTTCTGTGCAAAACTTTGTGGCAGGTTATAACCTAACACCAGCTCGCGCATTTTAACATAGCTGTTATCATACACAGAGCCTTTCGCATTCCAGGCATCTGCACCCCAGTAGAAAGTATTCATGTAGTAGTAAGCAGCATCTACAACAGTTGTGTTGGTCTCACCCTCAGCAGTTACACCTTCCAGCAGCACACCATCGTGGTAAACAGTACTGCCATTTGGAGCGGTAGCGTTGTGGCTAGGCAACAGCACTTTGGTAGTACCATCCATGTAGTAAGGCAAACCACCATTGGCTTCGTCGCGGTATTGCATAGTGTTTTCGAACATACCGGCACCATAAGCATATTTCAGCGGAGTAGATACGATTTGGCCACCTAAGCGGTAATCCACCAGGAAGTCAAGAGAGAAATTTTTGAAAGACATGGTGTTAGAGAAACCACCAACTACTTTTGGCAGAATGTTACCTGCTTTCTCGTAACGTGTTTTGTCGATTACATACAAGCCGTTTGAGCCAATTATATGGTTTCCGTTAGCATCTGTTGCACGCGGGAAAACATAGATGTCGCCGATTGTTTCGCCAACTCTGGCTACCACACGTACAGCGCTCTGCTCAGCATCGTAAAACACAATCTCTTCCAGACCGTCGGTCAGGCTATTTACCTTGCTGCGGTTAATGGCAAAATTGAAGCGGGTAGTCCAGTTAAATGCGGCGGAGGTGATAGGCTCGGCGTTCAGAGCAAGTTCCCAGCCATAGCTTTGTATTTCACCAATGTTAGATATTCGGTTTCCGGCACCCACACTGGTTGGCAGCGCCAAAGGAAGAATCTGATTTTTTACACGACTAGTATAGTACGAAAGGTCAACGCCAATCAGGCCGTTCAGAATCTTGGTATCTAAACCAAATTCCTTTTCATACTTATTCTCTGCTACCAACGACTCGTTTCCATATTCTCTATTTGAGCTCAATGATGGAACCGGACCATTTATCGTTTGCAATGGTGTTTGGCTATAGGTAATGTTAGCTCTATAATAAGGAGGAGCATTACCTACCACACCATAAGAAGCTCTTAATTTACCGTAGCTTAAGAATTGTGGTAACGCAATAGCATCTGTGAAAACAAAACCAGCGTTCACTGATGGGTAGAAGTAACTGTTGTTAGCAGTAGGTAGCGTAGAGGTGTACTCCTGACGGCCTGTACCTTCAACAAAGAGGAAGTCTTTGTAGTTAAAGCTCATAGTACCCAAATAGGCATACTTGGTAACTTCTGCACGCGAAGCCGTTGTAGTTGGCAAGTTGAATGAGTTGTTTAAGCTAAACCAGTTAGCCGTAGTCAAACCGTCTCTGGTGCCGGAAGACTGGTCGCTGTAGTTTTCTGTTCTACCCTGGAAACCACCGTTTACTGTAAATTCAAAGTCTTCAGTTATATCTTTTGAATAAGAGAGCAAGGCATCGCCGTAGAAAGTAGCATAGCGGCCTTTTGAAGTACCATAATACCCGGTACTGTTGCTTTGGTTAAAGGCTATAGGATACTCGTTGTACTGGAAGCTTTCGATAGCGCGGTTGGTAAAGTCGTTACCTACACGACCTCTCAGGCGGAAGCCTTTTCCAATTTCATAATTCAAGGTAGCACTGGTGATAATTCTGTCCTCAAATTCCTCTTCTCTGTTACGCAGCTGGCTCCAAAGGAAATTCAGTATTTCAGGTCGAATATTGTATGCCAGGGCCTCTTGTGGGTTACGCTCGCGTTGTGCTGGTAACACGTATTTATAACCTTCTGATGTTTGGTATTTATCTAACCAAACTGACATATCTTCTGAACGACCTAAAAATCCGTCGTAAGAAGCAGTGAGCCTGTTTATCTGCATCGGGCGGTTTTTAACATAGCTGTTTACATAATTCGCTACGATGTCAGCAGTCAGTTTATTAGATATTTTGAGCGTGCTGTTCAGGTTAAAGGTATTGCGGGTCATGCTACCACCACGCTGCACACCTTCGTAATCGTTGCGGGTGTAAGAGAGGCGGTAAGTTGCCTTATCCGTTTGGTTAGAAAGCGCTGCATTTATAATAGAGTTAAAGCCTGTCTGGTAAAACTCTTTATAGTTATCTGGCTGGGCATTGAAGTTTCTTCTGGAACCATCCCACCAGTAAACTTCCTGCCCTTCCATTTTAGGGCCAAACTGCGCCCAGGATCTAAAGTTCGGACGGATACCGTCAGGTGTTCCATCACCGTTTGAGTCAACCGGAATCCAACCTTCTTCTGTAGCACCTACTGATGCGTTTGTAGCTCTGTCGTAACCAGGTCCGTAGATGTTCTGGTATTTAGGCGTAAAAGCAACATTCTCTACATTGTACGTGTAGTTCACATCTACTCCTAAACCTTGTCTGGATGATCCTTTTTTAGTTGTAATTACAATTACACCACTTGCCGCATCAGAACCATAAAGTGCTGTGGCACTGGCACCTTTCAACACGGTCAAAGACTCGATATCAGAAGGGTTTATATCTAAAATACCATTGCCTCTAATTCTTTGGTCATCCCAGTAACCGCCGTTGTTACTACCACTGGCACCACGCTCGTTGTTGTTCCGGATAAGCACCCCATCTACCACATAAAGTGGTTGTGTATTATAAGAAAGTGAGTTAATACCCCTGATCTGCACGTTTACCCCACTGGTGGCACCACCTGGCGCAGTGGTAATTTTAACACCGGCAGCTTTACCGTACAATGCAGAAGCAAAGTTGGTGTTACCAGCCTGAGTTATTTCCTGGGCGCTCACCGTGCTGGTGGCATAACCAAGCGCACGTTGGTCTTTAGAAATACCTAAAGCGGTTACAACCACTTCGTTAAGTGTTTTTGAATCGGAAACAAGGACAACATCTATAATCGCACGATTACTGACAGGCACCTCTTTTGCAAGAAAACCTATAAATGAAAAAACAAGCGTACCGCTTCCATTGGGTACTTGCAACGAATATGCACCATCTATATCAGTAGATGTTCCGGTAGTCGTACCTTTTAGCAAAACTGTAACGCCAGGTAACGGTTGCTGCTTCTCATCGGTAACCTTTCCTGTAATGACTTGCTGAGCCCATGCCATCTGGAACGAAAACACCAACAAGACACTAAAAAACAGTGTAATGTATTTTCTCATATTGGTTTAGATTAAGTAAATAATTAGAGTTAAATGTGCATTATGTTAGGTAAGTGTGGATATATTAAAATCGTTAGTTTATAAATAATTTAGGATGAACGGAATGCCCGCACCTGTTGCCTCGAAGCAAAATATTAACTTACAAATATAAATTATCCTAAAACAAAGAAGTTAACTTTGTTCTGGAGAGTGGCGAATAAGATACTGTACAATTGCCTGAATTAATAAACATCTGCACATATCCAGTACAAGATACGCCAGTTATTACTCTTACTAATTGGGATTTATTGCTACACTACAACCGTATAAAGCACAATTTTTAAGTACCTCAACAAGTTCTCAAGAAACTCAAAAATCTAACTTGGATTAGACTTTACACATTGGCCGGAAAGTACAATAGCTATTATGATAATAGATCTCTATTGATGTACCTAAGGTAGAGAACTAAATTCAGAAAAACAAATTAAAAATAACAAATGTGTGCGGTAACACATTACCTGTGTGCGGAAACACTAACGAGTGCACGTTGTTTAAAAAGCCTGATCTATTCCTCTGTTACAATAGAGTAAACTTAGGTAAAACTCAAAAATATTTCTATTTAGGCCATTTGCCGGCTAAGAAAGCAGATTTATTTTTAAAAGGTTTAACAACTATGTTTTAACAATGTCTTTGATGCTGAAAATTTCTATAACTGCTATCCTATTTGAACAAGGCCAAAAAGAAACATTTTTCCGAAAAATAAATTTTACAAAAAAATAATGTGTCCGGCAACACCACCCTTGTGCACGGAAACATGGGAAAGGAAAAGTTGCAAAATAATTTTGTTTTTTGGAAAATTGGTATCATCTTTATAAGGGTGAGTACCTTTAGCCACATACCCTTATAATGTAATAAAGGCAGCTGGGTTGCAAAATACACAGCAGTTAAAAGCATTTGCCGGGAATCAAGATGCCAAAACGAGCATATTAACCTCAGGAAGTACAGTTTTATTAGAGTAATTTAAATATCAAGTCAGCAGCAGTGTTTTCTGTAAACAACACACAGGAACCTCCTAAGTTGTAAGTTGAAATTATTCTAATCAAAACAGCCTTCCAGATATGTTCTGTATAAAACAGGACTCGCTATAAAGATTTCTTTTCTGGATAACAACACCAACTGCTCACTACATCAGGCAAAGCGGCACTAGGGGCGGGATTAGCAAAAATGTGTCCCCTCAGGATGCGTGGTGGCTTCTAAGAAAGAATTTATTTCCTAAAAAGCTACTGGATGTTTAAAACATGGTATGAGGAAATTGATACTTTCTCAACGTAGCTGGCAAAGAAACATGAATTTTAAAAAGAAGCTTTACCTTTACTCCAATAGCAGTACTGGTGTGTAGTAAAAGCAAGCTTCAAATCTCTGCTTTTCCCAAAGGAGGCCTTAATAAGGATGGACACTGATACAAAAGGTTTACTTTTTGCATGTAATTTTTCAACCCACCTCAGAAACTTTTTTCGTACACTGTTTTCAGAAACAGCATACTACTAAGTTCACTTTGGCTAAAAAAGAAGCAGGGCTGGTAAAAAAGAAAAGATCAGTTTGCTAAAATTGATAATGTTACTTAGTTAATCCGATAGGGTAGCAGGTTAAATAGTTATAAACCTTACATTTAAACACAGCAAAGATACCTGAACATTTGCTACATACGATTAAATGGAAAAGAAGAAAATTAGGATCAAGGATATTGCCCAGCTGGCAGGTGTTTCTATTGGCACTGTAGATCGTGTATTGCATAACAGAGGCAGGGTCTCTGACGAAGCGATGCAGAAAGTGCTGGAAACATTGCACCAAATGGACTATAAACCTAACCTGATCGCACGCACCCTCGGCTCAAAAAAGACATACCGAATAGCTGTGTTAATTCCAGATCCCTCATTAGATGAATATTGGGCTCAATCTGTACAAGGCATCAAACAGGCAGAAGCCGAGTGGGCGCAGTACGAATTCTCTATAGAACCTTTCTATTTCAACTTATACGAAAAAGAATCATTCAGAAGCGTAGCAGAAAAACTAACGGAAGCAAACCCCGACGGTATTTTGGTTGCACCCATTTTTTACCATGAGGCCCTCCCCTATTTCCAAAAATTTAAGGATCTAGGCATTCCTTATATTCTGTTTAACACGAATATACCTGAAGTAGAACCCTTAAGCTTTATTGGCCAGAATTTATATAGCAGCGGAAAAGTTGGAGCGGAACTGATGTGCCTAGGCCAAGGAGGTTCGGGCAATTTTGTTGTGCTGCACATAAACGAAGACAGCCATAACTCCATACACTTGCTGGAAAAAGAAAGAGGATTTAAAGAGTACTTTGCTGAGCATAACGGAGCCGATTACAACATCAAAACGCTGGACTTAGGCAGTTTAAAAGAAACAGCTATAGAAAAGGAAGTAGAGCATCTGCTCTCAGACCCAATGCTGAAGGGTATTTTGGTTTCCACCTCCAAAGGCACTTCTCTGATTTCATCTATATTAGAGAAGAGCGGAAAAAAAGATATCAGGTTAGTTGGTTACGATTTGCTCAAGGAAAATATACATTACCTAAGGTCTGGCATTATCGACTTTTTGATAAACCAGAATCCGAAACGCCAGGCTTTTTTAGGAATAAACTATCTGGCAAACCATTTATTGCTTAAAAAGGCGCCGCCACACTTCGACCTTTTTCCGTTAGAAATTATAACGCAACAGAACCTGGAGTCTTACCTGGAATCGACTTTCCATTAGGCCTGAACGCCTGGCAAAACCAGCCAGGTACAGCGTAGTTAAATCTCAGCTTCTGCCAACCTACAAATAGTCGTTATCTTTTGTTCGTCTGCCACTAAGCTCTCATACTCAGAGAGTTGCTGCATTCCTGCCATGGGCAGGTTATCTCTACGAAACAGCATGTCACTAGCAATCTTTTTCCGGGCAGAGGTATGAAGCTCTGTTGCCCCGGTTAACTTTAGAAGCTCCTGCATGTTGCGCTCATTTACGCCGCTGCCCGGCATAACTGTTAAGTTATTTCCTGCACGCTCTATTAATTCACTTATCAAAGCTGCTCCTTCCAAAGCCGTACCTTGCTGTCCTGAAGTAAGTAATCGGTCTACATTTAATTCTATCAGGTCGTTTAAGGCTTTGTAGGGGTCGGGGGTAACATCAAAAGCCCTATGAAAGGTAACGGAAAGTGGTTTGGCCACAGCCATAAAGGACTGCATCAGTTCAACATCTACTTGCCCATCTGGTTTCAAAGCTCCCACCACCACACCGTCTGCACCCAATTCTTTGGCAACTTCAATATCTCTTTTCATGATTTCTACCTCAAGCTCAGAGTACAAGAAGTCACCCCTTCTGGGCCTGATGAGCACATGCAATCCAATATTAATGCTTTTCCTGACTATTTTGATTAAGCCATAGCTGGGCGTCAGACCGCCTTCTGACAAACCGCTGCACAGTTCCACGCGCTGTGCTCCCCCCTTTTCAGCTGCCACAGCAGAGAGTATAGAATCTACGCAAACCTCCAGCACTGGCTTCTTTCTGGCAGAAAAACTAAAGTTTGTACTTTCCATCTATCAGTTGTTTACCCGAGTTTGTGTGCACCGCATAGTTAAATCCTTTGTGAATGCAATACCCACCATACTCGCCCCGCTTGTTTAAGGCAATAAAGCCCACCTGCAGGTCTGACACATCTTTATGCTTGGCTATAATGCGTTCTACTGCCAGCTTACAGGCTTTTTCAGGTGAGTTACCCTGTCGCATCAGTTCTACCACTAAATGGCTCCCAACCATCCGGATAACCGCCTCGCCTAAACCTGTTGCTGTAGCTGCCCCTACCTCGTTATCCACAAACAATCCGGCCCCAATAATAGGAGAATCGCCTACCCGACCGTGCATTTTATAGGAGGCGCCACTTGTTGTGCAGGCTCCTGCCAGGTCACCATTCGCATCCAGCGCCAGCATTCCAATGGTATCGTGGTTTTCTATGTTGATAACTGGTTTGTACTTCGATTCCTTCATCCATTCTTTCCAGTCCTTTTCAGACTCCGGCGTAAGCAGGTTTTCTTTTGCAAAACCTTTGGATAGTGCAAACTGTAAGGCTCCCTCTCCTACCAGCATCACGTGCGGCGTGTCTTCCATTACTTTGCGGGCAACAGAAATGGGGTGCTTAATGTGCTGCAAAAAAGCGACTGCGCCACAATTGCTATCCTTGTCCATAATGCAGGCATCTAAGGTTACCTTGCCTTCTCTGTCGGGGTAGCCACCGTAGCCAACGGTTCTGATGTGCGGATCTCCCTCCGGCACCCGCACACCAGCCTCTACTGCATCAAGGGCATTTCCTTTCTGCGACAGTACTTTCCAGGCAGCATCGTTGGCCGGCATACCGTGGTCCCAGGTAGAAATTACAACAGGTTTATTTACTGCTTTTTTGCCTAACGATCCGGCAAACGCTTGTTCTATTGGGTACAGGCCACTCAAAAAAGTAGTGCCCAAGGCAGATAATTTCAGGAATTTCCTTCTGCTACTCATGCTGTTATGTTTGTGGTGCTTTTGTTGGTTAGTAAATCGGTTGTTTGGGTGTGTTACCGCCTGCTCATGGAAGGCGGATAACTTTCCGTAGCAGTGGCCCATGTTTTATTTGGTTGGCTGCCCATTTCAAATGTTAAAGTTCCACCCTCTGTAATCTCTTTATGCGAAATAAAAGAGCGGTTAAGCGGCTTGCCGTTCAAAGTGGCTGACTGGATGTACATGTTCTTGTCTGATACTTGATTGGCCACCACTTTAAAGCGCTTGCCATCTTTCAGATTTATGTTGACTTCCTCAAAAAGGGGGCTCCCAATCACGTAGATGCCTTCAGCGGGATTAACCGGGTAAAACCCCATGGCGCTAAATACATACCAGGCCGACATTTGTCCGCAGTCTTCGTTACCGCTTATGCCATCGGGTGTAGCCTGGTACATTTGCTGCATAATCTGCCGCACCGTCTGCTGTGTTTTCCAGGGTGCGCCGGCGTAGTTATACAGATAGGCAATATGGTGGCTCGGCTCATTACCATGCGCATACTGCCCGATCAGACCCGATATATCAGGAGAAGTATTGTCGCCGGTAATTTCGGAGTCTTCGTTAAAAAGGTCATCCAGCTTTGCTATAAATTTCTGGTTACCGCCGTGGAGGTTTATAAGCCCTTGCACATCGTGGGGTACAAACCAGCTGTGTTGCCAGGCGTTCCCTTCTGTGTAATCGGTGCCTTCGCGGTGTGCCGAGTGCTTTGGGTCGAAGGTAGGGTTCCAGGTTCCGTTGGCATTTTTTCCTCTCATAAACCCAACCGAAGCATCGAACAGCAGGTTATAGCTGCCTGCCCTTCTCGTGAAGTAAGCATAATCTTCTGTTTTACCTAAATCTTTGGCTACCTGCGCTATGCACCAATCATCGTAAGCATACTCAAGGTTTTTGGTCACAGACTCATCTTCTAAATCAGAAGGGATATAGCCATACTGTTTGTAGAAGTTCACGCCTCTTATGTCCTGCATGGCGCTTTTCTTCATGGCCTCATAAGCTTCGGCTACATTGTAATTGCGGTATCCTTTAAAATAAGCATCGGCTATAACCGGAATGGCATGATACCCGGTCATGGTGTTGGTTTCGTTGCCATGCAATTCCCACACTGGCAGTAGCCCGTGTTGCCGGTAATGTGTCAGCATAGAGTTTATGATATCGTTCACTCGGTCGGCCTCTACAAGCGTTAGCAAAGGGTTGGCGGCACGAAAAGTATCCCACAACGAGAAGGTAGTGTACTTGGTAAAGTCCTGCGCCCGGTGCACCTGTCCGTCTGCGCCTTTGTAGTTACGTTGCACATCGCTGAAAATGACCGGCGCAAGCTTGGTATGGTACAAGGCGGTGTAAAAGATTTCTTTAAGGGTATCGTTTGGGCTTGTAACCTGTATGGAGGCTAAGGCATTGTTCCAGGCAGTATTTGCTTCATTTTTCACCTGCTCAAAATTCCAATGAGGCAACTCCTTTTCCAGGTTAGCTCTGGCACCCTCCACACTTGCAGACGAGATAGCTACTTTCAGATAAATAACTTCGTCTTGCGCAGTGCTGAAATCAAATTTAGCCTTAACGATTCTACCTTTTGCTTCGGCTGTGTTTGTCTGCACCACACTGTCCATGGCTGTACTGTAGCTTTTAAATGGTTTAGAAAACCTGGCCACAAAATAAACCCGCTGGTCTTCTGCCCAGCCTTTGGACAAGCGATAGCCTGACACCGTGGAATCATTCTCTACCTTCAGGAAGGCATCAGTTGGGCTGTCCCAGTTAATGGCGAACCCCAGGTTAAAGACAACCGATGCTTTATCAGACTGAGGAAAAGTGTATTTATGAAAACCGGCTCTCTCGGTAGCTGTTAGCTCTACCCGAATGTTATAATCCTGCAGTTTTACAGCATAATAGCCTGGGCTGGCAACTTCATCGGCATGCGAGAAGGTAGAGGCATAGGCGGGTTTTGCCTCTTTAACAGGACCTTTACTTAAATCTACATCCCCTGTTACGGGTATTACAGAAATGTCGCATAAATCGCCGATGCCAGTGCCGCTCAGGTGTGTATGACTAAAACCGGAAATAGTATTTTCGGAGTAGTGGTAGCCGGAGCACCAATCCCAGCCTTGTGCTCCGTTATCAGGACTCAGTTGCACCATACCAAATGGCACTGTTGCACCCGGATAGGTATGGCCATGTGCGCCGGTGCCTATAAAGGGATTTACAAAAGTGGTAAGCTCGTTGCTGCTTTTGCTCTCCTTATGCGTAGTAGTACATGCCTGCACCAGGCCAAGCACCGGAAGGTAAACCAATAACGTCCACTTCAGAAGATATGATGATACTAGCTTCATGCGAAAGAAAAAAGTCTGACAGGTATATTTCGGAGGACTAGGCGCGCAACAGGTGCGGGCGTTCCTTGTGCAGCTTCAGTATTAGCTCACCGAAAAGTGTATTTGCCCAGGCAAACCACTTTCTGGTAAAGTTGGTAGCATCATCTTTATGAAAAGTTTCGTGCATAAAGCCTGTTCCAGCATGGGTTGTTTTCAGTATGCGCAGGCAATCTTTTATCTCCGCATCAGAGCTACTGGTAAGCGCCCGCATGATAATGCTCATGGGCCAGATCATTTCTATGCCCACATGTGGACCACCTATACCCTCTCCCGCTTTTCCTTTGTAGAAGAAGGGGTTGTTAGCGCTCAGCACAAACTTGCGGGTATTTTGGTAAATAGGGTCTGTTATAGGCATAACTCCGAGGTAAGGAAGACCCAGCAAGCTTGGCACGTTAGCATCGTCCATAAAAAGTTTGTTGCCGAAGCCATCTACTTCGAACGGAAATATTTTCCCGAAATCGAGATGTTCTGCTACGGCATATTTCTGCAGGGCCTGCTCCACCTCATCTGCCAGGCTAGTGCATTCTCGCGCAAAAGCGGCATCTTTTAAAATAGTCTGGCTCATTTCGGCAAGTTGCCGCAACGATACCACCGCAAAGAAATTAGACGGCACCAGGAACAGGTAAATAGTGGCATCGTCAGATGGCCGGAAGGTAGAGCAGATGAGGCCGACAGGGTTGATAGGGTAGCCAAAACCGGCACCGGCAACCGTATCGGTCTGCTTTTCTGTTACGCGCTGAAAGCTGTAAGGGCCGCTCCCCTCTTTTCGTTGCTGCTCTTTGAAGGTTTTGAGCGTAAGCGCCATGGCTTTTGCCCAGTCAGCATCAAAACAGGAGGTATCGCCAGTCGTTTTCCAGTAGCCATATGCTAACCGTATGGGGTAGCACAACGAATCGATCTCCCACTTCCGCTCATGTAGCTCCGGCTTCATGTCGGTCAGGTCCTTTTCCCATTCGCTGCCCGTAGGACCCATGTTAAAGGCATTTGCGTAAGGGTCAATCAGGATACATTTTACCTGCCGGTTAATAACTCCCGCCAACATATCCTGCAGCTTCTTGTCTTCGTTTGCCAGGGGCAGGTAAGGCCACACCTGCGCTGTTGAATCCCGGAGCCACATCGCCTCTATATCGCCGGTAATTACAAAAGTATCGGGCTTTCCGTTGAGCACCTGGTAGTGCACGGTAGTGTCTAGGGTATTGGGCAGACAATTTTCAAACAGCCAGGCCAGCTCCTTATCTCCAATCTTTTTCTTTACCTCCTTTATAGTTTTCTCTACTGCTTTGCTGGTAAAGTTGCGGGCTGAGGGGGCTGGGCGTTTGGTAGTGAAGGGATCTGCCACTACATATGAGGGCACAGCTGTAAAGCCTGACGCGACTCCGGCTACCGCCAATCCTGTTGCTTTTATAAAATTTCTTCTTGTAGTCATCTAAGCTATAGTTTCTGGAAAAGCTGTTTGAAACTGACAGCTTAAATATTCAAACAAAAATTGTCAAATCAAAACAAACACGCAAAAATTCCGCAAAAACAAGCATAAACACTGCCGATATTTGCGCCAATGCGGCTAACAATTAAGGTTAATTAATAAATTTGCTAAATTGAAGCTCTATTTTACTAGAAATCAGAATTAGTACAGACAACTCAAGTGATCGTTGCTAGATTTAAGATAGTATTGCAGCAGCCATTCATGCAGAAAACCGAAAGAACATGCTTAAACAAGAAAGGCAAAATTTCATTCTAGAAGAAATAAGGAAGCACAACAGGGTGCTATCTTCGGAACTAAGCCTGAACCTGAATGTATCGGAAGACACCATTCGTAGGGATCTGAAAGAGCTTTCTGATAGCGGCCAGATAAAGAAGGTGCACGGAGGAGCCGTGCAGAATGCCTATATCCCATTTAGTCACAAAGACCGCGAAATTTATGCTCACGATGAGAAAGTAATCATCGTGCGAAAAGCCGTACCGCTAATACAAGACGATTTTGTGGTGGTGATGGATGGCGGCACTACCAACCTGGAGCTGGCCCGCCAGTTGCCGCTCGACTTACAGGCAACTGTTTTCACCAACAGCCTGCCCATTGCCTTGCAATTATCTGAGCACCCCAAAGTGGAAACCATTTTTATTGGCGGCAAGATTCTGAAAAATGCGCAGGTAGCTGTGGGGCTGGATGTTATTAGTTTTGTGCGGGACCTGCATGCCGATATTTGCTTTATAGGCACCCGCAGCATGCACCACGACCTGGGCATTACAGATTTTGACCGGGAAGAAAGCCTTACGAAGCAGGCATTGCTAGCATGTGCCAAACATGTAGTGTCTTTGCCCTTAGCAGAAAAGCTAAACACCACACAGCCTTACAAGGTAGCGCACATCGAAAACGTGCATACCATTATTACAGAACTAGCCCCCGATGATGCGCTGCTGAGCGAGTACCGACGGAAAGGCCTGCAGGTGTTGTAAGCGGCAACAAATTGCAACTGGCTACCCTTGAGCTTTTTTAAGAAAAAAAACCTCTTGAAGGGGTTTTTCATTAGAATAATTCCTTCAGAAGGCTTTTTATTTTTTTATGTAACTGCTGCTACACTTTCGATGCTTTCTTCTATAGCCATATGGGGCTCCGTTTTTCTTGGTAGCTACTTTATCCGGTGCCTTTATCTAATGTGTTGCATTGCTGGGGCTCTGAGCGTTCACGGCCGCGGGGCCTCGTCCTTGGGCATCGGCGCTGCACATCTTTCCTGCCCTTGCGGGCTGCCGCTCCCGCGGCACCGGAAACCCGTGACAGAGGGCCCCTCCCCCCGGCGCCTCAACCCAAGGAATGGTTTAGCTTTGATAGTAGCTGCCTACTCTTCCAATTTATTATACGACAGCAAGCTACAGAAAAAACACCTTTGCCAGGTGCACCTATTGAGCCGGCACTGTTTGAGCGTTCAGCGAGTTTGGCGGGTCTTGATTTTTTTTGTTCTTTTTGTATCAAGAC
This sequence comes from Pontibacter sp. 13R65, assembly GCF_047525655.1. Classification (NCBI taxonomy): domain Bacteria; kingdom Pseudomonadati; phylum Bacteroidota; class Cytophagia; order Cytophagales; family Hymenobacteraceae; genus Pontibacter; species Pontibacter sp. 13R65. The sequence continues at coordinate 300,979 of NZ_JBLIQL010000004.1, read as the reverse complement.
AAAAAGAACAAAGATTCAGGCAATGAAATAGCTTCACTCTGCTGTCACAGCAGGAACAGCAGCTATGCTAACTTAAACAAAAAAATAGCAGAAGCTGATGCATCTCGCCCACAAGATCCTTTCAAGATGACAATGGGCGGGGGACTGAAAGCTGCAACGATCTTCTATTAGCTACCCTTGAGCACTTCTAATAAAAAAAACCTTTGGAAGAGGTTTTTCATTAGAAAAATTCCTACCAAAGGTTCTAGTTAATTCCTCAGAGCAGAAGTACTGAAAAGCTTTATTTCTCCCGCGACAGCGAATAAGGAAAAGCATCTGGTTTTGTTCCTCTTTCCAGATTCGGTTTGGCAGACATGTCAAAGTCCAGCACGGCTCCCTTCAGCAGTTCAGAATGGCTCAGCCAGTTTTTTGGGTAAGGCTTGCCATTTAATTGCATGCTGCTGATGTACTTCTTCTCGGCGCTGTTACCAGGGGCGTTTATAACGAGCTGCTTGCCACTTTCGAGCTGTAGGGTCACTTTTTTGAATAAAGGAGCACCCAGCACATACTGGTCGGTAGCTGGTGTAACAGGGTAAAATCCTAGAGCTGAGAACACGTACCAGGCAGATGTCTGCCCGTTGTCTTCATCACCACAATAGCCATCCGGGGTTGGCAGGTACATCCGGTTCATGGTTTCCCGCACCCAGTGCTGCGCTTTCCAGGGTTCACCGGCATAGTTGTAGAGGTAGATCATGTGCTGAATGGGTTGGTTTCCGTGCGCATACTGGCCCATGTTGGCAATCTGCATTTCGCGTATTTCGTGTATTACCGAGCCGTAATAACTTTCGTCGTAAACAGGTGGCAGCGAAAACACAGAATCCAGCTTGGCTACAAATTTTTGATTTCCTCCCATCAGCTCTATCAGCCCCTGCACATCATGGAAAACAGACCAGGTGTAATGCCAGCTATTTCCTTCGGTAAAAGCATCGCCCCACTTAAAAGGATTGAACGGAGCCTGAAAACTGCCGTCTTTGTTTTTCCCGCGCATGAGGCCGGTGGCGGGATCATAAAGGTGGCGGTAATTCAAGGCTCGTTGCGCAAACAGCTTTACCTCTTTTTTAGGTCGCTTAAGCGCCTTGGCTAGTTGATAAATAGCAAAATCGTCGTAAGCGTACTCCAAGGTGCGGGCGGCGTTTTCGTTTATGTTTACATCGTAAGGTACGTACCCCAGCTTAGTGTAATAGTCTGCTCCGGCACGACCTACAGCCGTTAAAGGCCCCTCCTTTTCGGCACCTTTCAGCACGGCTTTGTAGAGGGTGTTGATGTCGTAGCCGCGCATTCCTTTGAGGTAAGCATCTGCTACCACCGAGGCAGAGTTGTTGCCCACCATCACATTGCGGTAACCAGGGCTTGCCCACTCCGGCAGCCACCCACCTTCTTTAAACGTGTTTGCCAGGCCTTCCTGAATCTGCGCGCTCACGGTAGGGTACATCAGGTTCAGGAACGGGAAAAGTGCCCGAAAGGTATCCCAGAAGCCGGTATCTGTAAACATGTAACCAGGTAGTACCTTACCGTTGTAGGGGCTGTAGTGTACTACTTTCCCGTTGGAATCCAGCTCATAAAACTTCCTCGGAAAAAGCAGGGAGCGGTACAGGCAGGAGTAGAAGGTCTGCATTTGTTCTACGGTGCCGCCTTCAGCCGCTACTTTACCTAGTTCCTTGTTCCAGATCTGCTTTCCTTTCTCCTTCACGGTATCGAAATTGTCATTCCCAATCTCGTTCAGGTTAAGAGTTGCCTGCTCGTGGCTGATAAAGGAGGAGGCAATACGCGCAGTCACCTGCTCTCCTTTGCTGGTTTTGAACCCAACTACTGCGCCGGTATGATCTGCCTGCAGCTCCAGCTTATTCCCTTGCAGTCCGTTGCCATTCCAGACATTGGTGGAGGCAAAAGGCCTGTCGAACTGAATGACAAAGTAATTTTTGAAATTATCGGGTACGCCGCCACTGTTCTTGGTGGTGTAGCCAATAATCTTGTTCTCCTGCGGCACAATCTTTACATAAGAGCCCTTGTCCAGGGCATCGATTACCACATAGGCGCTGTCTGTTTTGGGGAATGTAAACCGGAAGCTAACGGCACGCTCTGTGGGAGCCATTTCAGTGGTTACATCGTGGTCGGCCAGATACACGCTGTAGTAGTAGGGCTTTACAACTTCTGCTTTGTGCGAAAACCAGCTGGCACGGTCGTCTTCGTTGAACCGAAGTTTGCCGGTAACTGGCATAATGGCAAATTGCCCGTAATCATTCATCCATGGCGATGGCTGGTGCGTTTGTTTAAAGCCTCTGATTTTGTCGGCGCTGTACATATAGGCCCAGCCATCGCCCATTTTACCTGTTTGAGGTGTCCAGAAGTTCATGCCCCATGGCAGGGCAATGGCCGGGTACGTGTTCCCATTCGACAAACTGTGCTTCGAGTCCGTTCCCATTAGTGGGTTCACCCATTCCACCGGTTCTGCTACGCGGTTAACCACAGTTGTTTGAGCAGATACGGAGAGAGAAAACAAAGCAAAAAGTGTAACAAGTGCTTTTTTCATGTTGGCTGGAAATTGTTTTTTGCCAGTGCACCAGCAGGTAACAGGTATCGGAGCTAAACCCAATTATTCTAATAAAAATGCCCTTCCGGAGCAATTCTAGACATAATCGGGCCAGGGCTAAAGCACGACAACTTTACCTTGGCAGACACTAAACGATGAGGTGATATTTATGAGTTACGGACAAACAATGACCCGCTCCTTAAACAGAACAAACTCAGAAGGCAGCAATATTATAATTCTTAAGGAGAAAAACTTCTAATTTAAAAAATAAAAAGCTGCCCCGCATCAGAAACCGGCGCAGGGCAGCTTTGAAAACATTTAGCGGCAGATTTTACATAGCTGCTGCCTGTGCCACCACATCCAGCGCCACGGTAAATTCGTCTAATATGGCTTTATCGCCCAGGCCTCCGAAAAAATTGCTGGAGCGGTACTTAATGTCGAACTTGGTGCGGTCTAGTACCACATCTGCCTTGGCCGTAACCAGCCCGTCCTTTACCGTTATGATGGCCGGAAAGGTAACAGTGTTTGTTATACCCTTAATGGTCAAGTTGCCAGTCACATTGTAGTTTAACTTACTTGCCACGGCATTGGTTACTGGCTTTAGGCCAGTAATAACAAACACAGCCGTAGGATGCTTTGCAACATCAAAAAAATCGCCGTTTAAGAGGTGCGCCCCTACCTTAGCATTGTCGGTGCAGGTAATGCTGGTCATGTCTATTACAAAGTTCCCTGCTGTTACTTTGCTTTTATCAGCGGTAAGCTGGCCACTCTTTAGTTTGAGGGTGCCATAATGCTCGCCTACTACTTTTTTAGCGTTCCATTTTAGCTCGCTTCTTTCTATTACTGCCTGGTAGGTTTTACCTTTGGCAAGGGTGGCTACTTCGGTTGCATAGGCCGTGGCAGTGTGGGCAGTAGCGGTTTTGTAGGCCGAAAAATTACGGCTGCAGCAACGGCAGTCAGAACAGCAAACTTTTTCATAGGCGGCTGAGGGTGGTTATTTTGTTAATCTCTTATCTTGTCGAGTAAGCGGTTTAGCTCCTTCGCCTCCTCCACCGTAAGGCTCTGGAACCCTTTCTGTCCGCTTACCTCCAGGCCATCCATTTCTTTGAGCAGGGCCAATCCCTTTTCAGTAATCAGTACATCTACGGTGCGGCGGTCGTGTTGGCATTGGCTGCGGGTTACCAGCTTTTTAGCTTCCAGCTTATCTACAATGCGCGAAGCGTTAGATGTTTTGTCGAGCATGCGCTCTATGAGCAGGCTAACAGTGGCAGGCTTTGGGTGCTGCCCCCGGAGTATGCGCATGATGTTGTACTGCGGCAGCGTGAGTCCGTATTTTTTAAATAAATTACTCTGTGCCAGCTGTAGCCACCCTGAGGTATACACCAGGTTAATATAAGCTTTATGATGCTCGTCTTTAAAAGTCGGCTGTTTAATCTCTTCCTCTATCCTCATACTAGGTTAGGTAGTTGTTTAGATGGTAAAGTAGCCTTGGTGCTGTTGTTCCCGCTGCTACAATTATTTATATTCCATTTAAGATAAAGCAAATAACTGAAAATGAAAGAAATATTTTAGTTACAGCCTCAAAAATAATTTTGTAGCTATTGTGGCAAAAGCTTCTGAATACGGCAACAGCAGCGTTCTTTCTTTTCAGAATTACTTATAAAAACACAAATTCAATACATTTTACCAAGTACCAAGGCAGGAGCCTCAGGTTAATTTCTCTGACTGAGCCGCTCCGGGCACTTACTGTTTAAGATACAACATCCCGTCTTTTTCTCTTATCAGGTCGAATGGCTCCTCCTCCAGAATCAAAAAACCGTCGAGATCGGCAAAATCGAAGGAGCTGCTCATTTGCATAGCCGACCAGATGCCAAGGGTTGTTTCTACCATACAGCCCATCATGGTCATCAGGCCATACTTACGGGCCTCCTTAAGCAGGCGCACCGCATTCAGGTAGCCGCCTGCCTTCATCAGCTTTATGTTTACACCATGGAACTGGCTCCGGATCAGCTCCATATCCACCTGGTCTGTTACAGATTCATCGGCAACGAGCGGCAGCGGACTTTTGTCTTTGATATGAGCATAGGCCGCCACATGCGAAGCGGGCATCGGCTGCTCTACAAACAAAACACGTCGCTTATCCAGCTTCTCCAGAAAGTGCATCAGGTCATCGGGCTCGTGCCAGCCTTCGTTGGCATCTACCACCAAAGGGCGGTCGGTAATACGAAGCACTTCCTGCACCAGGTCGAGCCCCTGCTCCCTGTTTACCTTCAGCTTGAGGCTCTGGAACCGGTACAACTGGTTTTGATCAATAAACTGCTGCACCTCTCCTACCTCCATTATCGGAAGCGAAAAACAGGTAGCCTGCTGGCGCGGTGCCTCCTGCCCTAGCAGCGCGTGCACCGCAATGCCTTTGTGCTGGCAAAAGTAGTGCAGATAAGCCGACTCCACGGCAAAGCGCAACGCATTAACCGGGGTGTGCTCAGTTAGTAGCTCCAGCAGTTCCTCCATAGAGCGCACATTAGCCAGCCCTGCCATCAGCAGCACCTGGTATTGCTTCAGCAAAAGCTCTGGCGTTTCGCCGTAGCGGATGTTAGGTGCCGCTTCACCAAACCCATTAAAAGTGCCATCCGACACCTGCACCAGAAAATTGGTTTTCTCGTTGCTGGCGTTCCTGGCTATTTTCCAGGTATACTTCAGTTTCAGGTGCAGGGCTTCTATGCGCCAGTATAACATAAGAGTACGCTTTTAAAAGGGTGGTTTCAGTTATTTCAATCTGCCATAAGGTAAGACAATTACCTATAAGAACCAGTGACAGGAACTGGTGATTTTTGCAATACGTAGCTTTCCTGTTTTACGCTTCCCGTTCAGGAAAAATTAACCAAGTAAATGCTCGCTGAGCTGCGCCTAATTAAAAATAAGAAATTAAAAATTATGGCTGTTTTACCAGAGGAGCTAATATCAGGCAAAGCCCTGGACGTTTTGATTCAAAAAACCCTCCGGAAGGCCAAAATCATTAGCATAATTTAATAATCACGGATTTAACAGATTCATCTGATGACACCAATTATAGGTTAAGTACAAATGTACCGTAGCTATTCTATTGCGGCAGGAGGCTACAGTGAGAACACCTGAGCCATGTGCACCATTTGACATTTTTTTGTTGGGGGAAGGGGCCCTCTTTAAAGAGCGTTCAGCGAGTGGGGGTGCAGGGGGCAATGCCGTCAACTTAAGCAAAACATCAGGTCATTCTGTGCTTGTCGAAGAATCTATTTCGTACCGTCTTTTACTTGATAGTTCCCTCGGCAAGCTCGGGATGACGGTTTAAATCCTTAAGCTGAAGGTATTGGGTGCAGGGGCCCCTTTAGACAAAATCGTCTTGTTTTTTTTGGTTCTTTTTGTATCAAGACAAAAAGAACAAAGACTCCAGCAATGCCACAACTCAATTCCGCTATCACAGCGAAAAAGCTACTATGCGAACTTAAACCCTGATCTGTCAATGATTTTGCCCCTGGCCCACAAGATCCTTTCAGGATGACAAAAAGAGATTGACATAAAAAGAGGATTCGGTATCGCATCAACTGTCGAATAAATGAATTTATTCGAATGGAAAAGCCCTTCCGGAGGCATTTTGGTAATGTTAGCTGCTAGACACTAGACTATCTCCGGAACTAGTATTCTCAAGCCTCGAACTGCTTTTCCCAGACGCTCGCAGAAGCTACACACACTACGAAGTATCCCATGCTTACAAAGCAACCACATCACAATCAGTAAGAATTATATTATCCAGAAGAAAACACCCTTCTGGAACTGGCACTTAACAGAACCCGCATCTTAACCGTAGCAAATTGAGTACAACATTTGCTACTTTTATAGCCTTAAACCAAAGCATAACCCTAACTAACATCTAATTTTACAGCTTTATGAAATGTAGATTGCTCGCCATGCTGCTGCTCCTGGCCTTTGCTGCTCCGGCAGTAGTTGCACAGACCAGCACAAACACGAAAATCCTGCCTTACCCAATCCACCAGAAGAAACTGGACAACGGCCTCAACATTGTAACGGTACCCTATAACAGCCCCGGCCTAGCGGCATTTTACCTACTGGTAAGAGCCGGCTCGCGGGAGGAGGTAGAGCAAGGCAAAACCGGCTTTGCGCACTTTTTTGAGCACATGATGTTCCGCGGCACCGAAAAGTACCCCACTGAAGCCTACAGCGATATAATGAAGGCCATGGGAGCCTCTGCCAACGCCAACACCTCCCTGGACCGCACACTTTACCACATGACGGGCAATGGCGAAATGCTCGACAAAATGTTTGAACTGGAAGCCGATCGTTTTCAGAACCTGCAGTACTCGGTGCACGACTTTAAAACAGAAGCCGGAGCTGTAAAAGGCGAATACACGAAAAACTCTGCCAGCCCCTACCAGCAGCTCTACGAAAAAACCGTTAGCACCGCCTTTACCAAACATACTTACGCCCACACCACCATGGGCTTTTTTGAAGATGTGGTAGATATGCCAAACCAGTACGATTACTCGTTAGAGTTTTTCGATCGTTTTTACCGCCCCGAGTACACAACCATTATTGTGGTGGGCGATGTAACGCCGGAGCGCGTGAATGCCTTGTCGGAACAATACTTTGGCAGCTGGAAACGCGGCAGCTATGTGCCTAAAATACCAACAGAACCAAAGCAGACCAGCACGCGCTACGCACATGTAAAGCAAGCAGGTTTTCCGCCTTACCTGAGCCTGAACTACAAAGGCCCCGCCTTCTCCGATAAAAACAAAGACCTGCCTGCGCTGCACATTCTGACCACTATCTTGTTTGCCGAAAACTCCGACCTCTACCGCAAGCTCGTGGTAAACGAGCAGAAGGCACGCTTTATAGGTGGCAATGCCCAATTTACCCGCGACCCAAACCTTATTACTATTTCGGCTTCTGTAGCGAAACCCGAAGACCTGCAGTATGTAAAAAACGAGCTGACACGGGCGCTGAACGCTGCTAAAACCAAGCCCATAGGAAGCCGCAAGATAGAGGAAACCAAGTCGCGCATTAAATACGGTTTCGCCATGAGCATGGACAGCCCCGATGCCATAGCCAACTCACTGGCACGTTTTATCTGGCTCAGCGGCGACCCCGAATCGCTGAACAACACCTACAGCCTCTACGACTCCATTACGGCCAAAGACCTGATGGAAGTGGCTAAGAAGTATTTCACAAGCCAAACCCTGACCGTGGGCACCATTTCTCCATCCGAAAAATCTCCTGTAAAGTAATCGCCTCCGGAAATGATTATAAAGACTATTGAATAAAATAGCCTGGTATTATTCCAGATCACAACCCTAGATTATTCACTCATCCACTCAATCACTAATTCAGTCATTATTATAATGAGCTATAGCATAAAAAAATTAGCTGCCTATATTGTTCCGGTTGTTTTTGCGGCTTTTTCCTGCGCTAAACAACCTCAGGCAACACAAACCAAGGCTACACCGGCCACTCCTGCACCAGGTACTACTACTTTCTCATCGCCGCGCACCTACGATGCCAACCTGGCATTTGGCCCTGATAAAGTAGTGGAGCTGCAGCGTCCAGAATCGAACAAGGTAATCATAAAACTGATGTTCAAAAATGGCTCTGTGTCTGATCCTGCAGGCAAGGAAGGCCTCACCTACACCACCGCCCAGCTTCTGACAGAGAGCGGTACCCAAACCCTTACCCAGGCCCAGATCAAAGATAAGCTCTACCCCATGGCTGCCCACTACGGGGTGCATGTAGACAAAGAAGTAACCACCATGACCTTTGCCGTGCACCAGGATTTTCTGAAGGAATTTTACGAAGTAGTGCGTGGCATCATCCTGACGCCTGCCTTTGCCGAAGAAGACTTTAAGCGTGTTATATCGAACCAGCAGAATTATGTAGACCAAGTTATCCGGGCCTCTTCCGATGAAGAGTACAGCAAAAAGGCGCTCGAAGACCTTTTGTTCAGGGGCACCAATTACCAGCACACACCGGAAGGAACCTCAGCAGGCGTAAAAAACATTACACTGGAAGATGTGAAGAATCATTATCGCAATTTCTTTACGCGCCATAATGTAATGCTCGGCATTGCCGGTAACTACAGCTCCGAATTTTTAAACCAGCTGAAACAGGATGTAGCCCAGCTACCCGACACACGGCCAAACCTACCGGCAGCAGGCCGACCTAACCAGCCCAATGGTATCCAGGTAGAGATTATTAAAAAGAGTGATGCCCTTGGCTCCGCTATCTTTACAGGATCTCCGATGCCGATTACCCGCACTGCCGACGAATTTGCAGCCCTGATGGTGGCCAACTCATACCTGGGCGAGCACCGTAAAAGCTACGGCAAGCTCTACGACAAAATCCGAAGCACCCGATCCATGAACTACGGCGACTACTCCTATATAGAGTGGTACGACAATGGCGGCAGCAACATGCTCCCAAACCCGGGCGTTCCCCGCACCTCTAACTACTTTGCCCTCTGGATTCGACCGGTGCAGATTGCCGAAGGACTACGCAAGCAATACCCCGAGCTGAAAGATGTAACTGTGGGACACGCGCACTTTGCCCTGCGCCTGGCCATCAGGGAAGTTGATAACCTGATCCGGAACGGCATGACACCCGAAGACTTTGAACTGACGCGTAAATTTCTACGCTCCTACATGAAGCTTTACATCCAGACAGAGGAAAAACAGCTTGGCTTCCTGATGGACTCTAAGTTCTATGGCCGTGAAGATTACCTGCAGGAAATGGATGCACTACTGGAAAAACTGACGGTAGACGATGTAAACAACACCATAAAAAAATACTGGCAGGTAAATAACATCTTTGTAACCATTGTAACAGACGATAGTGAGGCGGAGCCGCTGGCAGAGGCACTCCGCAAGAACACTCCTTCGCCTATGAGCTACTCTAACCTCGTAAAAGAAGGCCTGCCCGAAGAGGTAGTAGCTGAAGACAACATAATTGCCAATTACCAGCTAAATATAAAAGATGTGAAAGTAGTAGACAGTCAGGATACCTTTCAATAAACCATCTTACATCATACTCAAAGCCGCAGAGGACCTCCTCCTGCGGCTTTTGTTGTTTATATCTGATTATCAAGGTTATAACACATAAATTTATACTACTAAAGAGGCTCGTTTACTTGTATATATTATATTTTTTTTTGAAATTAGATAATAAATAATTTCAAATCTGCCAATATAATAAGTCTATATAAGTATGTATTTATTTCGCCTACTCTATGAAAAAAGTATTTAAGATTATTGGATTTACATTAGTTGCTCTGGTGGTTGTAGCTGCTGCGGGTGTGCTGTATGTACGGTTTGCCTTACCGAACGTAGATCCTGCCCCGGCACTCACTGTCGACAAAACATCGGCCTTGGTGGCACGTGGCAAGTACCTGGCAAACCATGTAACTGTCTGCATCGATTGCCACTCGGAACGCGATTGGACGCGGTTCTCAGGACCTGTTAAACCACATACAGAAGGTAAAGGAGGCGAACAGTTCAACCAGGAAATGGGCTTTCCGGGAACCTTCTACGCCCGCAACATTACCTCAGATCCACAAACAGGGATTGGCAACTGGACGGACGGCGAAATATATCGCGCCATTACTACAGGCGTGAGCCGAAACGGAGAACCCTTTTTTCCGGTGATGCCTTACCAGTCGTACGGCAAAATGACAGATGCTGATGTTCGTGCTCTTATTGCTTACATACGCACGCTCCCTCCTATTAAAAATGAAGTACCTGCCTCTAAAGCAGATTTCCCTATGAACCTGATTTTGCGCACCATGCCAGCCAACAACACACCTACTCCGGAAACAGCCCTGAACAGTATCGAATCTAAAGGTAAATACCTTACTACCATTGGTGCCTGCGCCGACTGCCATACGCCCCGTGAAAAAGGTACTCCCATAGAAGGCATGGAGTTTGCCGGTGGCATGGAATTCAAAATGCCAAATGGCGTATTGCGCTCTGCCAACATTACTCCTGACAAAAACACAGGTATTGGCTCCTGGACAGAAGAGGCCTTTGTAAAACGCTTTAAAGACGCTGCCAGCCCCGAAGCCATGGCCACCACCCTCGATGAAGGCTCCTTTAATACCATTATGCCCTGGAGCATGTACGGCGGCATGGAAGAAAACGACCTGCGGGCAATCTACAGATACCTGATGACCGTTGAGCCAAAAGCCAGTAAAATAGAGAAATTTACACCAGTCGAAAAAACCATCGCAAAAAATTAACAGCAACAACCAACCTTGCAACAGGCTGTTGGAACACACCAATGGCCGTTGCTCTTGCAGGCAATGCCTCAGGTTAAATGGTTTTGCAAGGACTGGCTAAGTAGTGCGAATTATTCTAATGAAATGGCCTTTCCGGAGGCTTTTTGCGCATACAAAAGTAAGGGGCTGCATTATCCGATCAGAAATTCACAGCATAGCAGCGACTCCCCTCTTACTCCCTGACTGTTTAAATGTTCACCAGTACCAGGCCCTTGGCCCCGGCTTTTTGTTCTGGTAAAAAGCACTATCTTGCCTGTATGGAAGCAACAGTTTATACCACCTCCTACCACTCACCGTTGGGCTGGATAAGAATAACAGGCACATCGCAGGGCATAATATCGGTGCTATTTACAGAGGCAGAAGCTCCAGGAACGACTGAATTGCCGGCCTGTATGCAAGGGTGTGTAAACCAACTCGTACAGTATTTCAATGGAGAGCGGCAGCAGTTCGACTTGCCCCTTGCCCCTGCTGGCACTGCTTTTCAGCAGCAGGTATGGCAGCACCTCCAAACCATTCCGTATGGTAAAACAGCCTCTTACCTGCAGGTAGCCAGAGCTACTTCCGGAGAAAAAGCCATTAGGGCGGTTGGTGCTGCAAACGGTAAAAATCCATTGTGTATTGTAGTGCCCTGCCACAGAGTTATAGGCAGCGATGGGAGCCTGACTGGCTATGCCGGCGGCCTCTGGCGCAAAGAGTGGTTACTCCGGCACGAAGGAGTGTTAAAACCAGAGCAGCAGCTTGCGCTTTTCGGCTGAAGAAGAATTCGAAATAACCTGCAACCCGTTTGCCTGCTGGCAGTATAAAAGAAGACGCTAAACTCACAGCTTCATTTTATCTAACCCCTTATGCAGCTCGTTTACAACAACTCCAGCCACAAACCCCGAACGGCAGACGCAGGATCACGTGTTGTGGCGCTGTTAATCGACTGTCTGCTGCTTTTCACAATTATTGGTCTGGCCGATTACTATACGATTAGCAGCGATGAATCTGCTTTGTTCTTCAAACCGGAACGATTGCTTCATGTACTGCTGGGCTGGCTGTACTTTGCCGGAGCCGAGAGTGCGCCCTGGCAGGCAACCTTAGGCAAGTACCTGCTGGGCCTGAAGGTAACCTCCACCACCGGAGATCGCATTTCGTTTAAGTGCGCCTCCATCCGCTATTTTACCAGGCCCTTTACCATTGTGGCCTGGGCTATCCGGCTGCTTATAACGGCCCCTGCTTACCTTTCTAAATACCTGCACGATAAGCTAACCAGCACTAAAGTGGTTGCCCTTTAACAGATCCTGCGGTTTACGAGTGCTAGTTATTCCGGTGGCCGAAAGAACTCCCGGAAAGAAACTTCTTTTATTTGCCTCAAATGTGAATAGTTTTTATATTTTTACCATAGTTAATTGAATCTCAAACCCAAATAAAGTATATCCTGCAATGAAAGTAACCGTAGTTGGAGCCGGAAACGTTGGAGCAACATGCGCTGATGTGTTGGCTTACCGCGAAATAGCGAACGAAGTAGTTCTATTGGATATTAGAGAAGGTTTTGCTGAGGGCAAGGCACTTGATATCTGGCAAAAGTCGCCTATAAATCTATACGACACACGCACAGTCGGCGTAACAAACGATTACACCCGCACTGCTGACTCTGATGTTGTCGTAATTACCTCCGGGCTTCCGCGCAAGCCTGGAATGACCAGAGATGATCTTATTTCCACAAACGCTGGCATTGTGCAATCGGTAACCGAGAACGTGGTAAAGCACTCTCCTAATGCCATCATCATTGTGGTATCGAACCCGCTCGACGTAATGACTTATGCTGCGCACATTACCTCTAAGTTCCCGCGTAACCGCGTAATTGGCATGGCCGGTATTCTGGACACAGCCCGCTACAGAGCTTTTCTGGCTGAGGAACTGAATGTTTCGCCAAAAGACATACAGGCAGTACTGATGGGGGGCCACGGCGACACCATGGTGCCACTGCCGCGCTACACTACGGTGGGTGGAATACCTGTAACGGAGCTTATTTCGGAAGAGAAACTTACTGCCATTGTAGACCGCACCAAAAACGGTGGTGGCGAACTGGTAAAACTTATGGGTACTTCTGCCTGGTATGCACCAGGTTCTGCCGCTGCACAAATGGTGGAGGCTATTGTGCGCGACCAGCGCCGCGTATTCCCTGTTTGTATTAAACTGGAAGGTGAATACGGCATCGATGGCGTGTACCTGGGTGTACCGGTCATTCTTGGCAAAAACGGCGTTGAGAAAGTAATAGAACTGCAACTGAACGAAGACGAGAAACAACTTCTGGAAACATCTCGTGGCCACGTAAAGGAAGTGATGGACGCACTTGATAAAATGTCGGCTGCCAAAGCTTAATACTTTCGGTTAAAAGACCAGATTTTATAAAAGAAGAGGCGCTTCCGTTAACGGAAGCGCCTCTTCTTTTATAGCCAATTGCAGCCTGAAATAAACTACTGTTATGAGTTTACCGGCTCCAATTTGGTTAACCCCAGCACTTCGCTGGTATAGTTGCGTATCTCGTGGAGCAATTCCGGATTGCTTGCCAGGGATTTTCCGAAAGATGGAATCATTTCCTTTATTTTGGCCTGGCATTCAGCTGATCTGAACCTTTCGGGGAAGCATCGTTCCATTAAACTCAGCATAATAGAAACAGCCGTAGAAGCTCCTGGAGAGGCTCCCAACAATGCTGCAATACTACCGTCGGCAGAACTTACTACTTCTGTACCAAACTCCAGTACACCGCCTAGTTTAGGGTCCTTTTTAATTACCTGCACCCGTTGCCCGGCATACTCCAGTTCCCAGTCTTCCTGGCGAGCATGCGGAAAATAATCTTTCAGGGCCAGTAACCGGTCCTCCGGCGACTGACGCACCTGGTTGATCAGGTACTTGGTAAGTGGAATGTTTTTGATGCCTGCCACGAGCATAGGCCGCATATTACCTGTTTTAATAGACAAAGGCAGGTCAAGCAGAGATCCTTTCTTCAGGAATTTGGTCGTGAAGCCGGCATAAGGACCAAACAACAGCTCCCGCTTGCCATTAATTACCCTGGTATCGAGGTGAGGCACCGACATGGGCGGTGAGCCAACAGCTGCCTTACCGTAAACTTTGGCCTGGTGGCGCTCAATAATTTCAGGGTTTGTACATTTGAGCCACTGTCCGCTTACCGGGAACCCGCCAAAGCCTTTTCCTTCCGGAATGCCAGACTTTATAAGCAATGGCAGTGAGCCTCCGCCAGCTCCAATAAATACGAATTTAGCCGTTACATTACGTTTGTTGCCCGTGTTCAGGTCCTTCACCTTTACATGCCATAAACCATCGGCCTCTTTCTTCAGCTTTTTTACCTCATGCGCAAAATGCAGGTTTACGCCTGGCATTTCGTGTAGCTGGCTAAACGAGTCACGCGTAAGCGCACCAAAGTTTACGTCCGTTCCGATTTCCATGCGGGTGGCAGCTACTTTCTCCGTTCTTTTGCGGCCTTCCATCACAAGCGGCATCCAGGCGGTCAGTTGATCGTAGTCTTCAGAATACTGCATTCCCTGGAAGAGAACAGATTTCTGCATCGTCGCATAGCGCTTGCGGAGGAAGTCTACATTGTTTTGCCCCCACACAAAGCTCATGTGCGGAATGCTTTTAATGAAATCAGGCTTGATAAAACCGCGCTTCACCAGGTAAGCCCAGAATTGCCTCGATAGCTCAAAAGACTCCGCTATGTTAACTGCTTTAGTTGTGTCGACAGATCCGTCGGCACGTTGGGGCGTGTAGTTTAACTCGCAGAAGGCGGCATGGCCAGTACCTGCGTTGTTCCAGGCATCAGAGCTTTCTGCTGCTGCTACATCAAGCCTCTCAAAAACTTCTATTTTTAAATCCGGCTGCAGTTCCTTAAACATCATGCCCAAGGTGGCGCTCATGATTCCGGCACCGATTAAAACTACATCTGGATTTTCTTCAAAAGATCTATCACTTTTAATCATAACTTAAACCATAGAATTACAAAGTTACGTCGAAAATCTAAAATAGTCTTGCCAGAAAGCAGGTTTATACATCTTTTATATAATTTTGAGCAGCCAAGCAATGCCTGCAAAGACATAAATCTTAATTTATTAACTAATAATCAAACAATTATAAACATAAACACTAACAAGCGATAGGATTAAACTTATAAGCCTAACTTTAACAAAAAAGCATCCTTGTTAGCTGAAACTGAACCTCCTACACTTATTTCTACCCCAGAAAACAAAGCAAGAGGTTGGCAAAAAGAAAAATTGCCTCAGGTCACAGCTCAGCAATCAATTTTTCTAATGAATCTGGCCTTCCGGAGTTTTTTTTGAGATGGTAGCTACTAGACCTCTTTTTCTAACAGCTGCTCTGGCAGATTACTTGCAGGAACTGCGCACGCTGCAAGGTTTTACCTGCACTGTCTTACATCCGGCTATGAGCCAGCCGCCTTTTCAGCAATTAAAAATTAGCAACAAATAAATTCTGCTAATAAAAATAGCCTTCCGGAGCCTTAACAGAGGTTTTCAGCAGTAGGCCTGACATAGAGCAAGTAATGTATTACCGGCAGATTTAGCGCGACTCCATCGGGTTCCAGCTCACAGCGCTTTTGCCAGCTGTGATATAACTAGTTTCGAAGGAATCTAGTTGCGCCAGCACCAGAATACGCTCGCCGCGGAGCATGTGAAGACGGGCGTTATCGGCTAAAAGATCGAGGAGTTGATGCCCCAGTTCCTGTTCTACTTCCTGAAACTGATGCAATACGATCACTTGCCCGGCCCCCATCACATCCTGCTCCGAAAGGGCAACCCGGAGCGCGCTGGGCGTTTGAGCAGAAGCCTCCGGCAGGCGGAATTTTGCTTTGAGATCGGCATAAGCCGCCTGCTCCTCAGTCCATTTGCTCCAGTTGAAGTCGATAACCCTATACCGCTGGCTTCTAAGCCAACTGATATCGGCAATCAGAAATTCTGTTGCCTTGTAGAGACTCACCCATCCGTTCTGAAACAGAATCCAATCTAGCCGCTGCCACTCCTCCGGAACATTTCTGAAAACAGCCATTGCGATTACAGTAAAAAGTACAAAAATAAACTGAGCACAGAAAGCCTTTTAGGCCGCTGTGCTCAGGGTTTTTAATACAACATCACGGGGAAAGGATTAGTCTTTCTGACTGGCCATGAACAGCTTCTGTTTTTCTTCTTTTGACAGACTTTCGTAACCGGAGCTGGATATTTTATCGAGAATAAGATCGATTTCTGTCTGACTGGGTTTGCCTGAGGCATTCGTTTTCATGCCTTTGGCACCGTTTGCCACAGCAACTTTGCTCCTGCGGTGGGTAACCGTTAGATGCGGTCGGCGGGTAAAAATACGGGTAATAAAGTCTAGAAAAGCATGCAGCGGGCGGCCCAGATCGCGGCCACTCTGCAGTTGCTTTACAAAAACCCAACCTAGTACAGCACCGCCAAGGTGGGCAATATTACCGCCTGCATTATCGCCAACAGCTCCTGAAATAGACAAAATTACCAGGAACAACGCAATATATTTAATTCTTACAGGACCGATCAAAATCAGGTTGAAGGTAAAATTTGGCAGCAGCGTTGCCGCTCCCACTACAATGGCCAGCACGCTGGCCGAAGCGCCGATCATAACAGAATCGAAAGCCCTGGCAGCAAAAAACGGAATCAGGTTGTAGCTCAGCATGTAAAGCAGGCCACCTGCAATACCGCCATACACATAGAGGCTGAGCAGTTTTTTGTCGCCCAGATACTCCCGTATAAGCTGCCCAAACCAGTACAGGTTCAGCATGTTGAATATAATGTGCAAAAAACCTTCATGGGTAAAAAAGTAAGTAATCAGCGTCCAGGGGCGGGTAAGAAAAGTTACCAGGCTGGAGTGCAGCGCAATAAAGCTCATCAGCATGCTGTAAATACCGGCATTGCTAACAAGCACCAGGATCGTTCTCAGCACAATAAGCACCACAAAAACGATGATGTTGATTAAAATCAGCTGTTTAAGGGTATTGTTCGGCTGGCGAAAGGCTTGTTTTATATCTTCAAGAATATTCATTGGGTCTTAAAAGTTGTCGCGGTAATTGTTCCTTTGCCACAGTTTTATGAGTATATACGCAAAGAGCATACCTCCCAGATGCGCAAAGTGGGCCACATTATCGCCTGGTACCCGGTTAAAGCCGGAATATAATTCAAAAGCTCCGTAGAGCAACACAAAATATTTTGCCTTAATCGGCATCGGGAAGAATATGAGGAACAGCTCCATATTCGGAAAGAGCATACCAAAGGCCATCAGGATACCAAAAACAGCTCCGGAGGCTCCCACCAAAGGCATGTTGAACATGGTATTGTACACCTCACGCACCAGCTCCTTGCTTTTCTCAATGTAACTAGGATTATCTTCATTTCGGGCGTAAGCCACAGCCAAGCCCTTTCCTGCGCCTTCTCCCAGGTGCTCGTTCATATATTGGTTGAAACCTACAGGAGAAGGCGCCTCTATATAACGGACTGTATCGGTGTGCAACTCATTCAGCTCATATGCTCTAACACCAGAATACAGCAAACTGGCACCCAGGCCTGTAATCAGGTAAAAGGTCAGGAAGCGCTGCGGCCCCCAGAATCGCTCCAGCAAAGGACCGAAAATAAACAAACTGAACATGTTGCTGAAAAGGTGTGTCCAGCCACCATGCATGAACATGTGAGTGAACAGCTGCACCGGCTGAAAATTATTGGAGCCGAAATGGTACAAGGCAAACTGCCCCGTTGGGATCACCCTGTCTTGCAGTATGAATACGACCACGTTAATGATCAGGATGTTCCTGACCATCGGGGTTATGTTAAACATGCGTTATGCGCTTCAAATTAAAAGATCAGCCTTTCAGAAACAGATCATGCAGCTGGCCAAGCTCCATAATCACTAAAGTCTTTTGTCCGCCGGGAGTGTAATTAGGCACCTGGCAGGCAAAAAGTTTATCTACGAGAGAATTCATTTCCAGGTCCGACATCCTGAATGGCAGCCTGGAAGCCAGCCGCTTGGCCATAGCCCGTGCCAGGTTTTCGCGCCGGTCGAGCTTCATAGTAGATGCATTGTTCTTGTACTGCTCTATCAGCTCTTCCAGCAGCTCCTTCTCGCCAGCAGCCTGTACATCGGCTGGTATGCCATTCAGAATAATGGTGTTACCGCCAAACTCCTCAAACTGGAATCCCATGTCCTTAAACTCAGCCGCCAGCTCCTTTATCAGCACTGCATCGGCTGGCGAAAGGTCTACAGTCTGCGGGAACAGCAGCGCCTGCGAGGCACCGGTCTTTTTCTGCATAGAGGCGATGTATTTTTCATACAAAATCCGCTCCTGCGCCGCCTGCTGGTCTATGATCATCACCCCCGACTTTACCTGCACCAGCAGGTACTTCTGGTGAATCTGCAGTGTCTTGTTAGTAGCTGCTGCTACATGTGCAAAAGCATCATCTAGCAGCCCTGGGCTTTCTGTAGGCATAGGCTGCTGTCGTCGCTCTCCTGCTGGCTGCTCGCGCGCCACCTCGTACAAGCTTTCCCATCCGTCCGACTTCATACGCTTAGGCGAAGAAGGAGGGTTAAAGCCAGAAAAGCCGGAGTCCTTTTCAAATTCATTTATACCAGGCTGAATGCGAATAGGCTGCAACGGAGCAAAATTTACATCGCCATCAAAATCGAGGGAGGGAGCAATATTGTGTGTGCCCAGCGCCTTTCTAACAGCGGCATGCACAATGGCATACACCGTTTTCTCATCTTCGAACTTAATCTCGGTTTTGGTAGGGTGCACGTTTATATCAATCTTTTCGGGCTCAATATCAATAAAGAGCACATAAAAAGGGTGGCTATCTTTGGGGAGCAGCCCCTCAAATGCACGCATAACGGCATGGTTCAGGTAGCCACTCTTTATAAAGCGATTATTTACAAAGAAAAATTGTTCTCCCCTGGTCTTTTTTGCGAACTCTGGTTTTCCGATATAGCCCCGAACGTTCAGAAAAGAGGTATCTTCCTCGCAGTAGGCCATCTGCTCTTTGTAGTTGTTGCCAAACATACCCACAATGCGCTGGCTGAGCTTGGTGGCGGGCAGGTTAAAAACTTCTACCTCGTTATGG
This sequence comes from Pontibacter sp. 13R65, assembly GCF_047525655.1. Lineage (NCBI taxonomy): Bacteria > Pseudomonadati > Bacteroidota > Cytophagia > Cytophagales > Hymenobacteraceae > Pontibacter > Pontibacter sp. 13R65. The sequence goes on along the minus strand of NZ_JBLIQL010000004.1, from coordinate 281,964 downwards.
AAAAGCGACATGCTCACTTGCGGATAAGCCAGCGCCACCCGCTGAAACTCATCCAGAATATGGCGCATTTCCACAGCATTGGATTTCAGGAAGTTTCTACGGGCAGGCACATTGTAAAACAGGTTTTTAACTGCTACCGAAGTTCCCTCAGGCACCACAGCCGGCTCCTGCGACACTAAGGCAGATCCCTCTACCAGCAGACGTGTGCCTGCTTCAGCTCCATGAGGTTTGGTTTTTAGCTCTACTTGTGCAACGGCTGCAATAGAGGCCATGGCCTCACCCCTGAAACCCATTGTACGAATACAAAAAAGGTCTTCTGTAGAACTTATTTTAGAAGTAGCGTGGCGCTCCAGGCACATGCGCGCGTCTGTTTCAGACATGCCGGAACCATTATCCACCACCTGCACCAGTTGCTTTCCGGCCTCTTTTACAATAAGCTGAATAGTAGTGGCATTGGCATCTATAGCATTCTCGAGCAGCTCCTTTACCACCGATGCCGGCCGCTGCACCACTTCTCCGGCAGCAATCTGGTTGGCAAGGTAGTCAGGCAATAAATTTATGATATCGGGCATCCGGTTCCTCAGCTTCTCTCCAAAAATATTCTGTTTCAAAAACGGCTGTTCGCAAACGGCCAGATTTTTGTGTAGACAATTTTATCTAAAACAGAACTTATTCAGAATTAAAATTATTATTAATTTACAGACCGATTAAGAATAAAGATCACAATCCTGCAGAAAAATTCAGATGTTGTTGTTTTTGAAATAAGCAGTAAAACCTATATTTTAATTGTGGCAATGCGGCTTCTGCTTCGCGTGCTCCACCTAAATACTGGCCTGCGCCATGTCAGGCAGGATTTTAACTTTTTCATTGATCAGTTCATGCAGAACAGCATTTTTTTCATTCTTTAAATGCTGCCTTCTGCAAAAATAGACTTAATTTCGACTTGTTCCAACAGTATAAATAGCAGTATAGGATGTTGAAGAGTTTCAGTTTAGGATTGTTGATACTTGCGTTCTTCGGAATGAGCTCGCTGATGGCTCTGAAGCCATCAGAAGATATTGTGGTGAGCACAGAGGAGAAAAGCTGGGTCGATAGCGTCTTTAACTCCCTTACCCCAGACCAGCGCCTGGGGCAATTGTTTATGGTGGCTGCCTACTCTAACAAGGACGAAAAACATTACCGTGAGCTCGACACACTGGTAAGCCGCTGGGGCATTGGCGGGCTCATGTTTCTGCAGGGAGGCCCCGTGAGGCAGGCAGCGCTTACTAACCGCTACCAATCGCAGGCTAAACTGCCCTTGCTCATTGCCATGGATGCCGAGTGGGGGCTGAGCATGCGCCTGGACAGTAGCATGAACTTTGCCAAGCAAATGACCTTGGGTGCCCTCGACGATGAAAAATACGTGTACCTGATGGGCCGCGAAATTGCGCTTAAAATGAAACGGCTTGGTGTGAACGTAAGCTTCTCACCGGTAATGGACGTAAACGTAAACCCCGCTAACCCGGTCATCGGCAACCGCTCCTTTGGCGAGTCGAAAGAAGAAGTTACCCGTCGTGGCATTGCCTACATAAAAGGGCTGCAGGACCACGGAGTAATTGCCGTTGCCAAGCATTTTCCGGGTCATGGCGATACCGATACCGATTCTCACCTGGCGCTGCCCATTGTACCCCACAACCTACAGCGCCTCACCGAGGTAGAATTGTACCCGTTTAAGAAATCGTTTGATGCCGGTGTAATGGGTGTAATGGTAGCACACTTGTACCTGCCTAAGATAGACTCCACTAAAAACCTCGCCAGCACCCTTTCTTACCCGCTGGTAACGACGCTCCTGAAAGAACGCATGAAGTATAAAGGGCTTGTTTTTACCGATGCTTTGAACATGAAAGGAGTAAGCAAATATTATAAGCCTGGCGAAGTGGATGTAAAAGCACTTATTGCAGGTAACGATATTCTGCTTTTTTCTGAAGATGTGCCCACTGCTACCAAAGAAATAAAACTTGCTCTGGCCAAAGGGCAACTAAACGAGGAGGAGGTATACCAGCGTGTGCGTAAAATTCTGCACGCTAAATATTGGGTTGGGCTGAACAGGTACAAACCTGTGCAAATGGCCAACCTACAGGAAGAAATTGACCGCCCCATGAGCAAAGTGGTACAAGAGCAGCTATATGAGCATTCTGTTACAGTGGTGAAAAACAAAAACTCTTTCCTGCCATTCCGCAACCTTGACACCATGAGCATTGCTTCTGTGGCCGTGGGTGCTCCTGCCGATAACGTTTTCCAGAAAACGCTCAGTAACTATGCGCCTATTACAAACTTTGTAATTCCAAACCGGATGGCTCCCGACTCGGCCTTCTACAAAATTATTCCACAGCTCCGCGACCACGATGTTGTGGTTGTAAGCATCCATAACATGAACTTTACCGCCTCCAACAACTTTGGAATAGGTGTAGGCACCCGTGCTTTTATTAAGTTCCTGCAGGAGCGCACCGATAAAAAGGTAGTAGTTGCTGTAATGGGCAATGCCTATAGCCTGAAGTTTTTTGAAGGCAGCGACTGGCTCGTATGCGGCTACGAAGATAATGCTGTGTCGCAGCTATTTGTACCGCAGGTGCTGTTCGGGGCTCGGGGGGCTAGCGGCAAGCTGCCTGTAACTGCCTCTGCTACTCTTAAAGCAGGTATGGGCGTTACCACTCCCGCCATAGATCGCCTGAAGTATGGTGTTCCGGAAAGTGTAGGCATGGACTCTAAAAAACTACAGCAGATCGACAATATTGCCCTTGAGGCTATTGCCTATGCTGCAACGCCAGGTTGCCAGGTACTGGTGGTAAAGGATGGCACTGTCGTATTCAATAAATCGTATGGCCACTTTACCTACGAAAAAGAAAGGCCTGTTACCAACAACACTGTGTACGACATTGCCTCTATCACCAAAGTTGGCGCTACTCTGCAGGCTGTTATGTTCCTAAAGGATCAGGGCAAAATAAAGCTTGACGAAAAAATATCGACTTACCTGCCTGAGCTGAAAGGCACCAACAAAGAAGGCCTTATTATTCGTGATCTGCTCACGCACCACGCTGGTCTTCAGTCTACATTGGCGCACTGGCAGAAAACCCTGGATTCAAAAAAACTACTGAACCAAACCTTTTATGCCAGCACCCAGACCGATGTTTTCCCGAATGAGGTAATACCAGGCGTGTATTCTATTAAGTCGATGGAAGACTCACTTTGGGCCTGGACTGTACGCTCGCCTTTGCTGCACAAGAAAAAAGGTGAAAAGACCTTTGAGTACAAATACAGCGACCTGGGATTTTATATTCTAAAGCGCATGTCGGAGCGCTTGCTCAACCAGCCACTGAACGAGTTCATGGATCAGAACTTTTATACGCCGCTGGGTTTGAGCACAATGGGCTATACTCCCCTGCTCAAGCACCCACGCGAAGTAATTGCTCCTACTGAAGACGATAGCTACTTCCGCAAAAACCTGATATGGGGAACAGTGCATGACCAGGGGGCTGCCATGATGGGTGGCGTAGGAGGCCATGCAGGCCTGTTCTCTAATGCAAACGACTTGGCCATACTGATGCAAATGAACTTGCAGAACGGCTCGTATGGCGGACACAACTACTTTAATACCAACGTAGTACCAGAGTTTTCTAAAAAACAACTACCTAATAGCCGCCGTGGCCTGGGCTGGGACAAACCTGAGCCAGATGGAAACGGACCAACATCAGACCTTGCTTCTAAGAGCACGTTCGGGCATACTGGCTTCACCGGTACCTGCACCTGGGTAGATCCTGAGAACAAGCTTATTTATGTGTTCCTGTCTAACAGGGTTTACCCTGATGCCGGAAACACCAAGCTGGTTAAATATAATATCCGTACACGTATACATGATGTGGTGTACAGATCCATTGTTCCTAAAACGTAATAGTTTACACTTTTAATAAGAGCGCAGCCCGGATGGCTGCGCTTTGTTATTTATAGACCAAATACATCTATGAGAATTGGCATTGTCTGTTATCCTACCTTTGGAGGAAGCGGTGTGGTAGCCACAGAGCTCGGTAAAGCCCTCGCGCTAAAAGGGCACCAGGTACATTTTATAACTTATAGTCAGCCGGCAAGACTCGACTTTTTTAACCAGAATCTATTTTACCACGAGGTGTTTGTGCCTACGTATCCGCTATTCCAGTATGCGCCCTATGAGCTTGCCCTCTCGAGCAAGATGGTAGATATTGTAAAGTTCGAGAAGCTGGATGTGCTACATGTGCATTATGCCATTCCGCATGCCTCTGCTGCTTATATGGCCAAGCAAATCCTCAAAACACACGGCGTAAACATTCCGGTAATTACCACCTTGCATGGCACCGATATAACGCTTGTTGGCAAAGACCCATCTTTTGAGCCGGTAGTAACCTTTAGTATTAACCAGTCAGATGGCGTAACGGCTGTTTCGAGCAGCTTGCGGGAAGAGACCTATGAGTACTTCCAGATTGAGAAAGACATTAAAGTTATTCCAAACTTTATTAACCTCGACAAATTTAAGCGGCAGAAAAAAGAGCACTTCCGGATGGCCATCAGCCCCAATAACGAGAAGCTACTGGTGCATACGTCTAACTTCAGGTCGGTGAAACGCGTGGAAGACGTAATCAGGATTTTTGCGCAGGTACGTCGTGAAGTTTCTTCTAAACTACTGCTGGTAGGCGATGGCCCCGACCGCCCCCGCATGGAGAAGCTCTGCCGCGAACTGGATATTTGTGCCGATGTTCGTTTTTTAGGCAAAATGGAAGCTGTAGAAGAAGTGCTCTCTATAGCAGATCTCTTTCTGATGCCTTCAGAAAAAGAGAGCTTTGGGCTGGCTGCTCTTGAGGCTATGGCCTGCGAGGTGCCTGTCATTTCTTCAAATGCCGGCGGTATCCCGGAACTCAACATACACGGGGTAACAGGCTTTACAAGTGCCGTAGGCGATGTAGAAGATATGGTGAAAAATGCACTCACCATTTTAAAAGATGAAAACCTGGCAACCTTTAAGGCAAATGCTCTGGCAAGAGCAAAAGAGTTTGATGTAGATAAGATTCTGCCAGAGTACGAAGCGTACTATCAGTCCATTATAGACGAGCAATTAGCGCTGTTGTAAAAATATTAAGTAAAGAAACGAATCGGTATAAATATCGCAACAAGTACTCCGATTTATTATTTCTACGATTTATTATCCTAAAAAACCTTACATTTTGCCTTATTTAAGGTATTCGGCAGGTAATTTTCGGTTCTACTATTAAAAATCCGGCACATTATTCGTAGCCGGATTTTTTTATCTACTATATTTACAGCCTATTAGCCCCTTAGGCCTAATAATAATATCTGCCATAACCGGCACCCATGTTCCCGACACCCTCAGGAGCACACTAACCAGGGAAAGGCAGCTTGTAATAACCCTTAACAAAAAAGGAAACAGCCTAATTTTTATGAGTAAAGACAAATACTTCATCATTGATTTCGACAGTACATTTACACAGGTAGAAGCATTAGATGAGTTAGGAGAAATTACCCTGCAGGATGATGAGAATAAAGATCAGATCCTGACAGAAATTAAGAACATCACCAACAGTGCCATGGATGGCAACAGCTCCTTTACGGCGGGCCTGTCCAGACGTTTGTCTTTACTCCGGGCAAATCAGAAGCACCTGAACCCACTTATAGCGCGCTTAAAAAATAAGGTTTCGCTTTCTATTAGTCGTAACAAGCAATTCTTTGATGAGTTTGCCGACAACATTTATATTGTTTCCAGTGGGTTTAAAGAATTCATTACTCCTATTGTAACAGAATACGGCATAAAAGAAGAAAACATTTATGCCAACACCTTCACCTACGACGAGCATGGCAACATTATAGGTTTTGATGAGACCAATGTGCTCTGCCTGGACAAAGGGAAAATTAAGCTTCTGGAAAACCTTGCCCTTGAAGGCGATGTGTATGTGCTTGGAGATGGCTATACCGACTACGAAATCAAAGAAGCCGGTCTTGCCAATAAGTTCTATGCGTTTACCGAAAACATCAGCCGCGACAATGTAGTGGCCAAGGCCGAACATATTGCGCCCAGCCTAGATGAGTTTCTTTACCAGAATAAACTACCCATGGCTATTTCTTATCCTAAAAACCGTATAAGCGTGCTGCTGCTCGAAAACATCCACCCGAAAGCAGTGGAGCTGTTTAAGCTTGAAGGTTACCAGGTAGAAATTATGGCTGGAGCCTTGAGCGAAGACGAACTTTGTGAGCGCATCAAAAATGTATCTATTCTCGGCATTCGTTCTAAGACCCACGTTACCAAGCGTGTGTTGGAGCATGCCAATAAACTCATGTGCGTTGGCGCCTTCTGCATCGGTACAAATCAGATCGATCTTCCGGCCTGTACTGAAGCCGGTGTAGCCGTATTTAACGCCCCTTACAGCAATACGCGCAGTGTAGTAGAGCTTGCCATTGGCCAGATTATTATGCTGAACCGCAACATTACCGAGAAGAGCATAAAAATGCACAGAGGCGAATGGGACAAGTCAGCACATGGCAGCTTTGAGGTTCGCGACAAAAAGCTCGGCATTGTAGGTTATGGCAACATTGGTTCTCAACTCTCTGTACTGGCTGAGGCCATGGGCATGGAGGTATACTACTACGACATTGTGGAGAAACTGCAGCTTGGTAACGCCCGCAAATGTACTTCTCTGAAGCAATTACTCGAGATTGCCGATATCGTGAGCTTGCACGTAGATGGCCGCCCTTACAACAAAAATATGTTTGGAGTGGATGAGTTTGCAGCCATGAAAGAGGGTGCTATCTTTCTGAACCTGAGCCGCGGCCATGTGGTAGATATTCAGGCCCTGGTAGATGCCATTAAGTCTGGAAAAGTAAAAGGTGCCGCTGTAGATGTGTTCCCGGAAGAGCCTGCTACCAACAATGAAGAGTTTGTGAGTGAGCTGAGAGGCTTACCCAATGTAATCCTGACACCGCATATTGGCGGCAGCACCAGCGAGGCCCAGGAAAACATTGCGAACTTTGTTCCGAACCGCATCATGGACTATATTAACTCGGGCAACACGTACCAAAGCGTGAACTTCCCGAACATACAATTGCCGGAGCTTAACAATGCGCACCGCCTCATTCACCTGCACGCTAACGTGCCGGGCGTGTTGGCCAGCATCAACAGCGTACTCGCCAGCAACCATGTAAACATATTAGGGCAGTACCTTAAAACGAACGAGCAAATCGGTTACGTAATCACCGACATAGACAAAGCCTACGACAAAGAACTGATTAACGAGTTGAAGAGCATTGCTGCTACCATCAAGTTCAGAATTCTATACTAATAATGGTTGAATTGCTGAATGTTTAAATTGTTGTTCCTCAAAATTTATTTGATATCAACAGTTTAACCGTTTAACAATTAAGCCATTGAGCCATTAAATAAAATGACAAACAAAGTCTTTTTTACACCCGGTCCTTCTGAGCTTTACCCTACCGTGCCGCAGCATATGGCAGCGGCTATGGCTAACAAAATCGGAAGTATTTCGCACCGCAGTCAGCAGTTTAAAGATATTTATGCACATGCTGTTACAGGTTTGCGCGAGTTGCTGCAACTCCCTGATAATTTTGAAATTCTGCTGCTTTCGTCGGCCAACGAAATCTGGGAACGTGCTATTCAGAACACTGTAGAGCAGGAAAGTTTCCATTTAGTAAACGGGTCTTTTTCAAAACGCTTCTTTGAAATTTCGAAGGAACTGGGGCGAAAAGCTACCAAACACGAGGTACCGTTTGGCGAAGGTTTTGAAGTAGACACCATTGAAGTGCCTGCCACTGCCGAGCTGGTGGCCCTGGTGCAGAACGAGACAAGTTCTGGTGCCTCCCTGCCTGTAGCCGCTATTAACGCGCTTCGAGAGAAAGTAGGCCCCGAGCCGCTGTTCTTTGTAGACGCAGTGTCATCGATGCCGCACCCTGCTTTCGATTACAGCAAAATAGATTCTGTTTATTTTTCGGTACAGAAGTGCTTTGGCTTGCCGGCAGGCCTTGGTGTCTGGATTTTAAACGAGCGTTGCATAGCTAAAGCAGAGGCGCTGCAGGCAAAAGGACTCTCTTTAGGTTCGTACCACAGCATTCCGTCGCTGCTGCCGAAGGCAAAAGCTTTTCAGACTCCGGAAACACCAAACGTGCTGAACATTTACCTGCTGGGCCATGTGGTGGAGGAGATGAACAAAAAAGGTGTAGCCACGCTGCGTCAGGAAACAGAAGCTAAAGCCAAGTTAATCTACGACTATATAGCAACGAGCCAAAATTTTGAGGTGGCGGTACAAAAAGAAGCCCATCGCTCCGTTACCACCATTATTGCCAACACCAAAATACCTGCCTCGGATGTAATTAAACGCCTTGCTCCTTTCGATATGGCAGTAGGCAGTGGGTACGGCAGCTATAAAGAGAGCCAGATCCGGATCGCTAATTTCCCGGCACACTCCGTAAGCCAGGTGCAGGCGCTGGTATACAAGCTGCAGGAATTGATCGGGTAAGATTAAGATAATAGAAAAGTTATAAGGCAGGAAGCTGGCAATCGAGGTTGCTGGCTTTCTGTTTTTATGGCAAGCTATTCTGAGCAAGTAAATATACTTCTCCTAGCCCTAAGCTTAGTAAGCCCTTTGGAAGCCCTGGAAGGCCATTTTCATCAGAATAATTGTGCTAGGCCTGCTCAGTATCCTTAGCAGCCAAAAGCTCCTGATACATTTTCTCATGCTTCTTATAAGACCAGAGGCCATACCACACACCTACAGAAGTATACACTATTATTTGAAGACCAAACTGCACCACGTCTATATCAGGTAATTTAAGGTCAATAGTCCATAGATAGGCCAATATAGCTATAAACAGTGGCCAAACTCCTGCCAAGGCAACATACTTCCGTTTATGCTCCCGCCTCTTTTTCCAGTAGGTCAAAAACTTTCTGTTTCTTTCTTCAAGTCGGTTCATAGCCATAGATGCTAATATTTACATCAAATTACTCTAATGAAAATGGCCTTGCAGAGGCTTTTTAGAGGCACAAGGCATAAGGTACCTCACAACTAACCACAACTCTTTAACTTTTTACCTTTCTAACTTAGAAAACTTCCTTCATTTCCTGCTTTACGGCATGTATGGCGGCAGCTGTAGGATCTACATCCGATACCAGAATAGTTTCCAGTATACGCTTGGCAAGGTCGGTGCCACGGGAATTTTCAGGTAACTCATGGTACATGCGGTTCACCAGATTTACCACTTCTTCGCGGGTCTGCTTTACCTGTTGCCACACCGTATCGCTCATGTACACTTGCTGCGACATGTTGTGGTTAAACTCATTCCGGATTTCGGATAGCAACACCTGGTGGTATTCTGCGGCTGTCAGCCCCTGACTGCTTACACGCAGCAGCATGTTAGCTGGTGTTATCCGTTCCAGCAGTAACACCACCCGCTCATAGGCATGCAGGCGCACTGGCAAGGTAATGGCATCTTTGCTCAGTCGCACACCCAGCATCCGGATCTGGCGCATATTTTTAAGGTGTTTCTCCAACATAATCAGGAACCACACAATTACTGCAGTAAGCAGCAAAAAAGGCAAAATTGAGAAAAATATGCTCATAAAATTCATCATGCTTTCTGTTTTCTGATGTTGTTTCAGACACTAAAGGTTCTAAATATCGCAAAATTTTAATTAACTGGCAGGAATCATTTTCTACCCCCAAACGTTTACTTTAACATAGAGTGCCACTTCAGAAAAGAAATTATTTAGTATATTTCTATAAATTTGCACTTCAGATAATTTCAGATAATATGACAACAGATACAAAAACAGCACCCATCTCGCTTACAGATAAAGCTTTGGCTGAGGTTAGAAATATAATGCAGGAAAAAAATGTACCAGCAGAATATGGCCTGCGTGTTGGTGTGCAGGGCGGCGGCTGCTCCGGCATGTCTTATCTTTTAGGCTTCGACAAGGCAAAAGACTCAGATGAAATCTATAATGTAGATGGCGTAAACCTGATAATGGATAAGAAACATGCCATGTATGTGCTCGGTATGCAGGTAGATTTTCAGGATGGCTTAAATGCACGTGGCTTTACTTTTAGCAACCCACAGGCAAAAAGCACCTGCGGTTGCGGTACTTCTTTCTCCGCCTAAGAAAAAACCCTTCTTTCAAAAACAGGAAAGCCCGGCTATAAAGCCGGGCTTTCCTGTTTTTACTCAGCACTAATGCTTCCTCACAAAGTTTGCTTTCTAAAAGTCAAAAAGTTCTGGTCATACTGCTGGGCACCACCAATATAAAGTCTGCCTTTTGCTGATGCTCCTTTTGTAACTTGCTTAAATCGTCTTGCAGCACAGTGGTAATAGTCAGCACCTCCAGGTCAGGTTGCGCCTGTTTCAGGTACCATCCTATTCCCTCGAAGTTATCGGAATGATAGGCACCGTTTAAGTGCAGTAGCCTGTGCTCTTGCTGCACCTGTTGCAAGATAAAATGCGCCATGGTGGCATCTTTAAGCGCCTGCGCCTGCACAATATGCTCGGCCTTGGTGTTGCCGTGGGTATTGCTGCCAAACATGGAGAGCATGTTTTTGTAACCCGACAGGCTCATATCTACCGCCACCGGCAAGGGCGCAAAGTATCTCTGTCCATTATCAGAAACCTTCTCCAGAGCTACCAGTCCCCCACCCGATACCATGGCTGCATACCGCCTGGGCACATTGGTAGCCACCACCGGCACCCCATTATCTTTGGCAAACCGAATAACTGGCTTGTAATCTGTTTTATAGTTGGGCCACGGCCTGGCCTCCTGCTCAAAGTTATTTTCCGGCACCTGCCCGGCCAGATATTCGTTTAGTACCAGTTGCACATCTGCCTCAAACATTTCTGCCCCAATGGCGAATTTTCCCTGATGTGCTTTATTCAGGTCTTTTGCCACTTCCAGCTGCAGCCAATGCGCAATAGGGTCGTTGTGCTGCTCCCCAAACAGCACCACCTGCGTCTTCTGCAGGCTAGCCAGCATTTTATTGTATTCAAGCGGTTTACCTTCTTTAGAAAAAAGCCGGTAAGCAGGTTTATCCTTGCTTTGGGCTGTGGCAGCAGTAGTAACCAGGAACAGGAGCGATACAAGCAGGAGCTTTTCCATATTTATAAGAATCAGGGGGTGCAGGTTTTTAATTTATCTCTCTTCCAGAATAAAATAGAAACCTAGTGCAAAGAGGCACAATTTTTATTTGATGAGGGCCTACCCCGTTGTATAGTTTAATTTAGTCGGGCCAGTTCTGATATGCTTTATAGTTTATAAAATATAGAACGCCAGGTAAGGAAAGAAATTTCAGCAAATTTGTTTTGAACAGAATATGCTTTACAAATAGTCTTTATTTTCCACAGTGCGGGCAGGCACCTTCCTGGTAAATTTCTTTGCCCAGATTTTCTGAGAAGCCTGATGCCAGAATACCTGCAGGTAGCGCAAACAATCCTATTCCCAACACTGCTATTATACCTCCCAGTAATTTTCCGAGTGGTGTTAGCGGGTATATATCGCCGTAACCTACTGTGGTAAGTGTGGCAATGCTCCACCACATGGTTTCGGGTATACTTGCAAAAGCATCTGGCTGCGCTTCGTTTTCTACATAGTACATGATGGTGGAGGTGAATAGCAGCAGAAAAAAGGTAAAGACAATAGAGAGGAGCAGCTCTTCCCGTTTGTCGTCCAGCACCTTCTGGATCACACGCAAAGCATTTACGTAGCGCGCTATTTTAAATAACCGGAACAAACGAAACAGGCGCATCATCCGGATAATTCTTAAATCTACTCCTAAAAAAGGCAGAAAGAAAGGCAGAATAGCCAGCAGATCAATAACAGCAAAGGGTGTAAAGGCGTAGCGAATGTTCCCAATAACCGGCTGTCTGAATTTATCGTTCTCGTTTGCGGTCCAGAGCCGGAGCACGTATTCTAAGGTGAAGATAACAATAGAGAAAAGCTCAAACCTCTCGAAGAGCGTTTGGTATTGCCGCCTGATAGGTTCTACTGACTCCAGCACAATAGCCACAACGTTTAAAGAAATAAGTGCTATCAGAAAAAGATCTACCCACCAGCTTGCGTCTCCTTTCTTTTTAGCAACACTTAGTAAATAATAAATCTGTTTTCTCATTTTTTAGCTTGCTGCGGCACTTGCCATACCCATTTCCAAGACTGGAGCTGTAGTCCTGCATGTACCAGACAATGGATTTCCTAAGCTGTATCCATCAGCTTACGCGCGCTTCCGGCTCAAGATAATAAAACGCTACAACCTAAAGCTCATTTTTTTCAGCTCCCTTCTGAAAACTTTAAACAGAGTATAGCGCTCCGTAGATTCGTTGTAGGAAATAGTAACAGGTTGCTGGCTCGACAAGGCCCTGTTACCGATAAGCTCAGCTCTGAAGTCGTAGAGGTAGGTTTTCTGAGGGCCAGTTTCGGTTACAGCATAGATTTTACGATCTCCTCCAAAATGAAAGTATTGTGTAAGTTTAGGTGCCGACGTAACGTATTGCTTCTCGAAGAGCTGTTTCAGGTCCTGGTCAAAAAAAGCGACCCGCCCCTGGTCCTGCCGCACAATTACAAACGATTTTTCGCGGTTATCGGGTACCAGTTCAAACATAGCGCTTTTGGTTGGCCTCAGTAGTTGCTCCCGGCTCCGCACCTGTCCTTGCAGATTAAACACCACCACTTCGCCATAGCGGGTTACCACCGTTACCTCTGATTTGCGCAGGTCACCTGCCAGTCTGGCAAAGCCTGCAGAAGTAATAGGTGCCCGCAAACTAAACGGAAACCCTGGGAATGGATCGCCATTTCGATTTAGGGCATAGATGTAGCCATTTTCCAGCAGAATAAGAATAACATCGCGGTTGCCAATGCTCAGGTGCTGTGGCGTAGCTGCCAGCCTGTAGTCGAGGCGGCGTGGCTGCCAGCCTTCTATGGCATTGCCTCGCATATCATACATATACAGGTTGCCCATGTTATCGTCGGCGAGCAGGCGGTAATTGCCATTGTTTTCGTAATCGAAAACGGCCAGGTGCTGTATCCGCAGCGAGTCGCCTACATTAAAAGGAAAATGCTCCAGCTGGTTCCCCTGCCCATTTATGGCATGAATACGACGTGCTGTGGCAAACACATAATGCACCTTTTTATCTGGCCCATATTCTATCTGTCGCACCTGCCCCCTGATATCGCTGCCAAGCGAATCGCTCCAGCCTTTGCTGCCACTGGCTGTTACCAGGTGCAGTTTGTTCAGCGAATCGAGCACAACCACCTCGCGGCTTCTGTCGGTCGCGTTCTGGATGGGGTACGGCATAGAAACCAAACGCGTATCGAAGGGCACAACGGCCAGCTCCTCAAATCCTGAATTGCCCTGCTCGTTGCTATCTAACCTCCTGAAGAGCAAACTAGTATAATACTGCTTCTCTACCTTGGCAAACTGTAGGCTTACCTGGTTAAAGCGCCGGATCAGGGAGGCCTGTTGCAGCAAGGCGTCACGGGCATCTTCAGATACATACTTGCTCATAACATACCAGGCATTTACCGTATTCAGAAACAAGCTGAAATTGGCTTCTTGCAGCGTCTCCTCCAAGAACATTTTCTGGTTCACGGATTTTCCCCAGACATTGTCGGAGCTTATATCATCCAACACACCTCGCATGGTGCTTATTTCATCTGTAAACAGCAAATAGTTATCTAGCTGCACGACATAGCTCTGCTCAAAACCACCAAATAGTTTTCCGAAAAGCTGCTCCGGCAGTTCAGGTATGTTTAGTTGCTCTATGGTGTAGTTGCCGTGTTTTTCGGTGTGGGAGCTAAGTTTACGGGCAGTATTTACTTGGTTGCTCAATTTACGGAGCAGCCTCATGGTAAGCTCCGTATTGGCTGACTGGGCAAACACTACTTTTTCGGGCTTGGAGTTGATGTTGTAGGCTTCCAGGTAAGTGAGTGCCACCTCCTGCCTGAAGGTAAGGGCAAGGCTATCGAGGGTGGTCGCGTAAATGGTGCCCTTGGCCCGGGGTAATTCCCTTAACCGCGATACCTGCGCCGCCCCGAAATGAAACATCACCGCCGTGCGGTTTGGCAGAAACTTTTTAACCTGCAGCGGCTTGGGTACATCCGGCTTCAATCGGTTTTGGAAAGAGTCCTTCAGGTCTTCGGGATTGGAAAAACCGTTCAGAAATATCTTGTTCTGTTCCAGCTTCAGCTCCAGCATGCCATTTCGGCAAAGGCTCGTGAGGTAACGGACCTGGGGCATAAGGTCGTTGCTTACAAAGAGCCCCAGCAGTTCTGGCAGGCTTCGGTAGTTTACCAGCACGTTGGCATATACATCGGGCTGCGAAAGGTAATTAATGCTTTTAAAATCAGCGGCAATGGAGGTGGGTTTTCCCCGGTTTATCCTGCGCACAATTTCCTCTATCAGCACAGGCGAAGGACTCAGAATGATGTTGTTATGATATGAAAAGTAGGTAAAGCTGTTTCCTGTGGCCGTATTCTGTATGTCGGTTAGCAAAAACCCCTGGTACTCGCGCGACTCATCTTTAAATACGTTGGTTCTGTTTATATTTTCGGTGAGCGTGCGCAGAAACCGGTGCTCCCCCACGGTATTTACCGGTACATAAAAAACATACTGCAGCTCCGACCTACCCACCACATGCACCGAGGTTAGAATCTCTTTTTTATCGAGGAACCGGGTAAGGCGTTCTATTCCGGGAGAAATGCTATCGAGCCAGGCAATACTCTCCTCCAGCCGATTAGCAGCAGGTAGCATGGTATAACTTTCCCACAGTTCCGTTGCCTGCAGGTGTTCTACCAAAGCCGTATGGTTATTGGTTTCCAGAACAAAAGCGGCATTTTCAGGCACTAGCGTCCACAGGTCTACTTTCGACTGCGAATCTTTCCAACGGTGAAAACCATAATAGGCCAACGATGCCAGCAGCACAAATCCAAAGAAATAAAATACAAATCGTTTCGCCATTTTGAAGCGGTGTCAGGCTACAATATTATGAAAAAATATAAAAAGTAGCAGGCGCCGTCGCAGATAACCTATTCTGCAGGAGCTAAAAACATTTATGAAAGCAGTAACTAAGCAAAACAATTGCAGCAGGCTAACTGGTCCTGCACTAGCCTTTGTTGCTCAACTGTAACTAACGGAGTAGCAGAACAGCACCTTACAACAGCAGCCTCGTATACAGAACCCAACACTAACCAGCACCAGATGTTTAAGATATTACTACCCATAGATTTTTCTGATAGTACCGATGCGGCCTGCCAATACGCTCTGGAACTGGCTAAAGGGGTGCCTGAGGCCCAACTGCTGCTGCTACATTGCTTCCAGGACTACCTGGCCGATGCCGACCCGGTATTGCCCACCGCCGACGATCTGACAGCTTCTGAGGTCATAACAGAACAGGTGCTGCACCGTAACGAAATAGAGGCGCAACAGCAACTCGATGAGCTTTATCATCGGTTGGCCGCAAAAGTGAGGCATGCAGGCAACCATATTAAGCTAGAGCGTACATTTATCAGTGGTTTTCCGGAGGATGAGATTCTGGCACAAGCCGGACGCTACAAGCCTTCGCTTGTTATAATGGGTACCAAAGGCCATAAAGACCTTTCGCGATCTCTGTTCGGCACTATTACCACCAAAGTGCTGGGAGAGCTTAAAGTGCCTCTGCTCACGGTGCCGCAGGAGTACAATGGCAGCCCGATCAGAAAAGTACTGTACGCCACCGATTTCGACAACACAGACGTAACGGCCATTAAGACGGTATTGGAGCTGCTTGCTCCGTTTCAGGCCAGCGCCTATTGTGTGCACATTTCGTCTGATGACCAGGAGCATGACAGGGAGAAACTACAGAAGCTCCAGGAGCAACTTCGCGAAAACATATCGGCCGGCAATATACAGTTCGTGCTGCTCGAAGGCGATGATATTGCCAAAACCCTGCATGACTTTGTGCGGCAGGAAAAAATAAACCTACTCGCCCTTACCAACCGCGAACGAAATCTGCTCGACAGCATTCTGCACCCCAGCCTGGCAAAAAAAATGGTGCTAACGGCAGAGGTGCCTCTCCTGGTGTTTCACAACAACAGCAAATATTAATAAGGGGCGCTAAGGCAGCAATAGCTTTTGTCGTAGCGCCTCATAATACCGTTCTGTTGCACCTACCTCCATCGACAGGAACAGGAAAGGCTCGATCAATTCTAGCTCCATCAGCACCAGTTCGTTGTCTTGAACGACCCCATCTACGCGGGCATAAAGGCAGTCCGTGGCAAACCGGTCGGCAATGGCCTGTGCAGTGGCCAGCAGTGCGGCAGGCGGTGTGGGCGTATGCACCGACCCTCCCAGGTAGTGTTGCACCCTGAAATCGCCAGGCTTGGCTGTTTTTAAAACAGCATGGCTATACTGGCCACCAAAAAACAGAAAAGACCATTCGCCACCGGTATTTATCTCGTTAAGGAAAGGCTGCGCCAGAAAGCCTTCTTCCTGGAGCAGCTCATTTAGCCTGGAAGCATGGGCTCCAGCCTGGCTCCTGGAAATGGCAAATGTGTTTTTTGCGCCTCCGCTTACGCGCGGCTTTACAATTATTTTGTCGGCTTGTAATTGTGCAAAAACAGCGTCAGCGTCGAAGCTTTGGCCTTTGTCGATCCAGTAAGACGGCACTACCTTTACCCCCTGCTGCGCCAGATCTTTAAAATAAATCTTATCGGCATTCCATCGTAAAATTTTTACGGGGTTTAGCACCGGTCGCCCTGCCTTTTCCAGCTTCTGTAGCCAGGCATAAAACGCTTCTATTTTATCGAAGTAATCCCAGGGAGATTTTATGATAATGGCGCTAAAAACGCTCCAATCTATGTTTTCATCGTCCCAAACCTGGAAAGAAACCGCAAGGCCTTTGTCTTTTAAAAACTGAATCAAACGTTCATCTTCGCTGTCGGCGTTATTGGTGTAAACGCCAAGGCTCTCACAAGTTACAAGCGCTATTTGTTGTGTTGTCATTATTGTTGATATTTGCTAAAAAATAACTCCTTACCTCTCCAGATCGACTAAATGTAATAAATTCTGAACGAAATCATATAAGGCTAGAACTTTTAGAGGTGCTAATCTCGTATGTAAGTAAGGTATCGTCTCACGCCCCATTTCCTAGCCTATAACATGTTTCAGTTTTTTCACAACAGCCTTCGCTGCCCGTTCAGACCTTCTGTACGGCTGTTTCTGCTGTTGTTTCTGTTCAGTTCGTTTTCAGGGGCGTGCAGCACCGAAACAGCCGATCAGGAAGCGGCCTTGGAGGAACGTGCCGTAGAAGTAAAAGTCGATACGCTGAAAGCTAAACGTGCTCCTGCCAAGTCGCCAGTACAGATCGATTTTTTAGGAAACCCTTTTATGGCCGACTATAACCAGAGCCGTAAATTAGATGCTTACTTTGCCAAAATTAACAGCGATTTTACGGTAGACGCTGAGCCAATTCAGAACATACACAAAGCCGACATTACCGATACGATTTACATTATCAGGTTCGGCACTTCCATGATCGAGCTCTATGCCCCCACGCAAACCGGTGATCTGTTGCTGCAGGTAGCCGATATTCAGGGCAATGGCATATCGCTCCGCAACAATATGAAGGTAGGTATGAGCCAGCCTGAGCTCATGAACAAGCTCAAAACTTTCGATGTCCGCATTCTGCAGACCAATGCCGAAATTGTCGCCACCTCCACCACTACCGACGGTGCTCCTGCTGCCATACGCTTTCTGCTGAAAAACGGGAAAGTGAGCCGCATCCGGTACGAGGGCTATGTAGATTAATTTTTGAATTTTGAATGACTGATGGGGTAAATAGGAATTATGCTATTCATACCCTTGACTTTAAATTGTTAACAATCCTTTGGAAGGCTGTTTTTATTAGAATAATTGGGCTGCAGCATAAAATTTCAGAACTTGGATTGAAATTCATTCATTCCATCGAAATTCAAACTTTAAACCATGCGCATTGTTATTCAGCGGGTAACACAGGCTTCCGTAGAAATTGAAAATAAGATAAAAGGCCAGATCGGACACGGGCTACTGCTGCTGGCAGGCTTCACGCCCGACGACACCGAAGAAGACTTGAAATGGACAGCTGGCAAAGTAGCTCAGTTGCGTATTTTTAACGACACAGAAGGTAAAATGAACCTGAGCGTGCAGGATGTGCAAGGTGATATATTAGCCATTAGTCAGTTTACGCTGTATGCCAGCACCCGCAAAGGCAACCGCCCATCTTATACCAATGCTGCTCCGCCTGCTCTGGCCATCCCGCTTTACGATCGGTTTGTGCAGCTCCTGGAGCAGGCTCTTGGCAAACCCGTACAAACAGGCGAGTTTGGTGCCGACATGAAAGTAGCCCTCCTGAATGACGGCCCGGTTACCATTACTATTGATTCTAAAAACAGAGAATAGCATGCAGAGCGAAAGACAGAGGGTGCAGCTGCTGTCTTTTTTGCTTTTAGTTAAACCCATAACTAAACCACTCATGACACTCAGCGAAGCGCAACAACTGGTAGACAACTGGATTAAAGAGAACGGCGTCAGGTATTTTAATGAGCTTACCAACATGGCCATTCTAACAGAAGAAGTAGGTGAGGTTGCCCGTATTATCAGCCGCCAGTATGGTGAACAGTCGTTTAAAGAGAGCGACAAAGGAAAGCAGCTGTCCGACGAGTTAGCCGATGTGCTGTTCGTGCTGATTTGCCTGGCCAACCAAACCGGTATTGACTTAACAGAAGCTCTGCAAAAAAACCTCGAAAAGAAAACCTCCCGCGACAGCAACCGCCACAAACAAAATGAGAAGCTGAAAGGAGAAGGCTAATCAAGCCCTACTCCTTTCCAAAGGCAAAACACCTCCGGAAGGCCTTTCTCATTAGAAGAATTTGCAAAAAGGAGAGGCTGCCTTTTGTGGAACAGCCTCTTCTTTATTACTCGCTCTAAAATATTTTACACCAAGGTTTCCGCCTTAATATTTACCAGCTTATCCTCCTGCCACACAGGTAACACATCGTACACGTTGTGCTGCAAACAGAAGTGAATGTCTTTGGTGATATGGAGGCGCTGCATGCGCTGCACGTGCGAAGAAGCCTGCAGGTATTGGAACAAATCGGCTTTAGCGTTCTGGTACAAATGCAGGGCGCCCAGTGTTGCATCGCTGCCAGAGCTGAAACCACGTTCCAGCAATTGTTCCGCCACTGCACCAGCATAGAGCGTATCTTCGAGGTTAAACATGCCTTTCCAGCCGGCACAAACTACCAGCACATCCAGTTGCAGCTCAGCCAGGTGGTTTACCACTGTTTCGAGGTTGAGAAACGAGCCGATAATAATTTCTTCTGCCGCTTCTGATAAACGGATGGCACGGGTACCGTTTGTGGTGGTAATGGCAATGGTGCTGCCCTTCACCTCCGGAATCATGTAGCTGAAAGGAGAGTTCCCAAAATCAAACCCATCGGCTTTTATGCCGTCGCGCTCCGCTGCCGTTAGGCAGCCTTTCTGCGCAAACCCCAGGCACTCTTCTAACTGAGTAACCGGTATAATAAAGGCTGCCCCATGTGCAAAAGCAGTAACCATGGTAGAAGAGGCACGCAGTATGTCTACTGCCACAACAGCCTTTCCCTTCAGATCAAACAAATGGATTAGCTCCGGGCTAACACAAACATCTATAGATGGCATAATCGAATAGTTAAACTAGGTGCAAGAACCTGTGTTGCAAAACGTATAAGAGTAAACCCATACCTGCACCTTTACACAAAAATTTATTTTTTAACAAAAGGCAGCTTTACTACCTGTGCCTTCATGTCTTTGTTACGCACCCGCACAAACAGCTCCGAACCAAGCTTGCTCAGCTCCTGCCGCACATAACCCAGGCCAATGCCCTTGCCCAAGGTAGGCGACATGGTGCCGGACGTTACTTCGCCCACTGTTGCCCCGGTAGCATCTACAAGCTCATAATGTGCTCTTGGAATGGCTTTGTCCACCATTTCGAAGGCTACCAGCTTGCGGCTCACACCTGCTGCTTTCTGAGCTTTCAGGTTTTCGGAGTTAATAAATTCTTTGTCGAATTTGGTGATCCAGCCCAGACCCGCCTCCAGCGGAGAGGTCGTATCGTTTATGTCGTTGCCATAGAGGCAGAAACCCATTTCGAGGCGTAGCGTGTCGCGGGCACCCAAACCAATTGGCTTAATGCCAAAAGGCTTACCGGCTTCCATTATGGCATCGAATACCTGGCGGGCATCTTCATTCTTTACATAAATCTCGAAGCCACCTGCTCCGGTATAGCCTGTTGCTGAAATAATTACATCGGCTACTCCGGCAAACTTTCCTTTTCCGAAAGTGTAGTACACCAAGTCTGCCAGGTTTACAGGCGTAAGCGACTGCAGTGCCTCTGTAGCTTTGGGCCCCTGCACCGCCAACAGCGACAACTGGTCTGAAATGTTCTCTAACTCGGCTCCTCCGGTGTTGTGGCTATTGAGCCAGTTCCAGTCTTTTTCTATGTTGGAGGCGTTTACAACCAGCATGTATTCGTTTTCACTGAAACGGTATACGAGCAAATCATCTACAATACCGCCTTCGTTGTTCGGAAAGCAGGAATATTGCACTTTTCCATCTGTTAGTTTGGAGGCATCGTTGGAGGTAGTTCTTTGGATCAGCTCCAGCGCACCGGCCCCTCTTACCATAAACTCACCCATATGCGATACATCAAAAATGCCCACTGCATTTCTAACGGTGTTGTGCTCCTCTATATCAGACGCATAACGAACAGGCATATTATAACCGGCAAAAGGCACCATTTTGGCACCCAGGGCTATATGCACATCGTTTAATGCAATTTTCTTAAGTTCCATGAGTTAATGTAGTATGTTAGTTGACCGACAAAAATAAGTAAATAATACCGTATCCGAAATTTTGCTTTGCCTTTGGCTTGCATCTGTCTCCAATGTCAACAAGCCCAGTAGCAGGCGGTTAGCACAGGGCTGCTACTGCTGGCGTAAAAAATTAATTATTCTAATGAAAATGGCCTTCCGGAGGCAAAAATGCCAATTAACTGCTAGGGCTCAATAGGAGCTTTCTGATAGAGCACGAAAGAGTTTCTAAAAGAAGCGCAAGCAGTACATTTTCTGGATATGCTGCACAAAAACTCTCCATCAAAAAAATTATAACTTGATATTCACACTTACGTATAAACACCATTACTTTTAGCCCCTATTGTGCTCTATGATACCTACAACAAAGAAGACACTTGTGCCAAAAGCGGCACAGTTTAATTTGTTTTCTATTTCTACTTGCTTCTTACCTCTTAAAGGTTTTCCTTTAAAAGAAATCGGTTGTAGTTCTGCTGGCATTACAAGAAACTGAGCATTTGTTCTCCTTTTTTTCCCAGGCTTGTAATGCTTTAGGTATCATTAAATGAAATTATCAGTTAAGCTTTTTACCGGGTTTGTATTAATCTCGGTTCTTTTTACGGCAGTAGCACTTGTTAACTTCAGGCTTACAGAAGATGTAGTGGAGAACATGGGCTGGGTATCGCGGTCGCAGGTGGCGGTACGAAGTTCTGCCTCGCTGCAACGAAACATCATCGACATGGAAGCCGGCTTAAGAGGTTACCTCCTCAATAGCAACGAAACCTTTCTGGAGCCATATGTACGGGCCAAGGAACAGCTTCCGGCCTTCTTTAAAGAAATAAAAAGCTACTCTGTACACTCCCCGGAACAAGGCGAACGCATAGCTCATATAATAGACATGCAGCAGCGGTGGCAGACAAACTATGCCGAGCCGCTTATTGACCTGAGGCGAGGCGATTCGGTAAGTACCGAAATTAGCCGCTATGACCTTGCCGTAGATAGCCTGATTTTATCAGAAAAGATCCTGATGGACAGCATCAGGTCTATTTTTGGTGACTTTAACTCCTTCGAATATAAGCTTCGCCAGCAGCGGGCTGACCGGCTGAGCGAAAGTATTGAAAACACCCGCAAGGTGTCTATTATCCTGACCATTGTATCTGTTATTCTGGGGCTAAGCTGGGCGTATTACATTACCCGCATTATTACCAACCGCATTGTAAAAATGGTAACGCTGGCCGATAAAATTTCGCGTGGCGAGTTTAAAACGCAAATTGTAGACACTTCCCAGGACGAACTTAGTCAGCTTTCGCGCTCCCTTAACCGCATGTCGGCTACCATAGACGAGACCTTTGGCGAGCTTGACCGTAAGAACAAAGAACTCGACCAGTTCGCCTACGTAGTATCACATGACCTGAAGGCGCCACTCCGTGGCATTGAGGTTGCTTCCAGGTGGGTGGAAGAGGATATGGGCAAAGACGTACCTGCCAATGTGCAGGAGTACCTGATGATGATGCGCGTGCGCGTGCACCGCATGGAAAACCTGATTAATGGCATACTTGCCCTGGCACGCATTGGCCGTACATCGCAGATAGAGGAGATTGTAGATGTTAACCACCTGCTGGTAGAGGTGGTAGATATGGTCTCGCCACCGGAAAGTTTCAAAATAGATGTGCAGGATAATTTACCAGAGGTGTATACAGTGCGGGTGCAGCTCCAGCAGGTATTCGCTAACTTGATCAGCAATGCAATTAAATACCATCATAAAAAAGCAGGAAAAGTGACGGTGTCGCACCACGAAGAGCCACTGTTTCACGTTTTCTCTGTATCGGACGATGGTCCAGGCATAGACCCGGAGTACCACGACCGTATATTTGTTATATTTCAGACACTGCAGGAGCGGGATGCTGTTGAGAGCACCGGCGTGGGATTGGCTATTGTAAAGAAGATTATTGAACGGCAGGGAGGCACTATTTGGGTAGACTCGAAGCCAGGAAATGGAGCTACATTTAGCTTTACCTGGCCAAAAAATATCTAGTGTCTGATTTTATTATTAATTTTGTAGCAAGAACAACACAAGTATGAGCGATAAAATAGTTAATATCCTTTTAGTAGAAGATGACTATCTGGATATTATGAACGTTGAGCGGGAGTTAAAAAAGATAAATGTAAACCACCCGATTCATGTTGCCCGAAATGGTAAAGATGCATTGAACATGCTGCGAGGTGGTGAGGGCGAAGACAGAATTTCGCCTGCCCCAAGTGTTATTTTACTAGATATCAACATGCCCAAAATGAATGGGCTTGAATTTTTAGCAGAGTTGCGCCGTGAGCCTGAGTTTAGTCATATTCCTGTTTTTATCATGACTACCTCTAACGAAGAATCAGACCGGTTTGCTGCGCAAAAGCTGAATGTGGCGGGCTACATTGTAAAGCCGCTCACCTTCGATAGCTTTAACAAAAGCCACTCCTCCCTCGACAGCTTCAGCCTGTTTCTGGATTTGGTTAGATTAAACTAAATTTACGCTACTGCGGCTAGAGGTCTAAAGTTCTGGCCGCAGTAGCGTAAAAGAGTGCCGGTGATGTAAACAGGCGCCATGCTCCTTAATAGCCTTGCGGTGCTTTGGAGTTGGGTAACCTGCGTTTTGTTCCCACCCATATAAGTTAAACTCCTCACTTAGCTTCTCCATTACCTCATCGCGGTGCGTTTTGGCCAGCACGGAGGCAGCGGCAATAGACAAGTATTTGCTGTCGCCTTTTACAATGCAGGCGTGCGGCACTTCCTTGTAAGGCTTAAAGCGATTACCATCTATCAGCAGGAATTCCGGCTCCACCTGCAGCTTTTCCACAGCACGGTGCATAGCCAGGAAGGTAGCCTGCAAAATATTAATAGCATCTATCTCTGCTGGCAAAGCCTCTCCTACTGCCCAGGCCACGGCATCCTGCATAATTTGTGGGCGCAGCTGGTCACGTTGGTGTCGTTTAAGCATTTTAGAGTCAGTGAGCAGGTTGTGTTTGTAATCCGGAGGCAAAATAACGGCAGCAGCCACTACCGGCCCAGCCAGGCAACCCCGGCCCGCTTCGTCTATGCCGGCTTCTAGAATAAAATTGCTGTAGTTAGAAAATAGCATCAGGTAAATGTGTTTTGTTGTTATGGAAGTAGCTGCAGTCTAGAAGCACATAAGTACCTACTTTGAAAATTAATCCGGCTCAAATTATTCTAATGAAAATAGCCTTTCAGAGGCTTTTCAGTATCTAAAGGCACAGGAGTTTTAACTGGTACTCAGGCTCCTATGGCAACCTTTCCTTAACTTCTAACTTTGAATTAGGCGCAGCCAAAGGATTCTTCTAATGAAAATAACCTTCCAGAGGTAAAATTTATACTTTATGGCTTAGGCCTAAGGCGCGACAACTTCACGCCATGAGTGAAAAAAGCTCGCAGGCCGTAAAGACACTGCGAGCTTTATACTATATACTCTTCATTAACGACTACGCCTCCATCAGGTAAGCTTTAATATAATCGTCCAGGTCCCCGTCGAGCACGTTTTGCACATCGGTGCGCTCTACGCCTGTTCGAACATCTTTAATTAGTTTGTAGGGGTGCAGCACGTAGTTCCGGATCTGAGAACCAAAGTCGATACGCTTTTTGGTGCTTTCCACCCTGTCGCGCTCCTCGTTGCGCTTCTCTATTTCGATCTGGTAGAGTCGCGAGCGGAGCATGCGTATGGCGTGCTCCTTGTTCATGAGCTGCGAGCGTTCTATCTGGCATTCAATCACGATGCCAGTAGGTTTGTGCTTCAGGCGCACCGCTGTCTCCACTTTGTTTACGTTCTGGCCACCGGCACCACCCGACCGAAAGGTATCCCAGTCAATATCGCTCATGTTGATTTCGATATTGATGGTGTCGTCTACTACCGGATAAGCGAAAATAGAGGCAAAAGAGGTATGGCGCCTGCCACCGGAGTCGAATGGAGAAATGCGAACCAGCCTGTGCACACCAATTTCTGACTTTAAATAACCGTAGGCAAAATCGCCGGTAATCTCTAGTGTGGCCGACTTTATACCAGCACCATCGCCAGGATTATAGTTTAGTTGCTTTACGCTAAAATTGTGCGACTCGGCCCACATAATGTACATGCGCATGAGCATCTCGGCCCAATCCTGACTTTCGGTGCCACCAGCTCCCGGATTTATTTCCAGCACGGCACTCAGCTGGTCTTCCTCACCACTCAGCATACGCTTAAACTCCAGCCCCTCCACCGCCTCTACTGTTTTCTTAAACTCTGTCTTTATGTCTTCTTCTGAAACGTCGCCTTCTTTATAGAAATCGAACAGCACCTCAAAATCAGAAACGGCCTTTTCTACTTCAGCGTAGTGGTCGGTCCACATTTTAATGCTTTTGATTTCCTTCAGCACTTTTTCGGCGGCTTTAGGATCGTCCCAGAAATCGGGGGCCGTTGTCTGGTGTTCTGTTTCTTCTACTTGTTGTATCTTGTTATCGTAGTCAAAGATACCTCCTCAAGGCCTCTACACGGCCCTTCAACTCTTTTACCTGCTCTGTAGTCATGGTGTAGGTTTAAAGTAAAATGATCTATTTAAAAGCAAAGTGCTGAAGCACAAACCACAGGGTTTGCGCTTCAGCACTTCGTAAGTTAATTTTATTTTCAGATGCTGATTCTATGCACCCAGTTATGCGTATCTGTAGCCTTACCTGTTCTTATTTTATCTAAGGCAGCGCCAATGCTAAGCGATATCTTGCGGCTTTCTACTGGCGGCAGTTCGTACTCCTGCCCCTCGTGCGCAATCAGGGCTATTTGTGAGATTATAGCTGCCGTTCCTGTACCAAAAGCTTCCTGCAGTTTACCGGCTTTGTGGGCTTCCACAATTTCGGCCACCGACACTTTGCGTTCTTCCACCTTATAGCCCAGGTCGCGTGCCACCTGCAGCACACTGCTGCGGGTTACCCCATGCAAAATGCTAGTGCTCAGGCTTGGCGTAATCAGTACATCATCCACCACAAACATCACATTCATGGTACCAGATTCCTCTATGTACTTATGTTCTTTGGCATCTGTCCAGATCAGCTGATGATAACCTTTCTCCTGCATTTTTTTAGTCGGAAGTAAGGCAGCGGCATAGTTACCGGCGGCTTTGGCATAGCCTGCGCCACCTTCGGCAGAACGTACATAGGTTGGCTCCACCGCCACTTTTACCGGCATATCGTAGTAAGCACCTACTGGGCCTGTAATAATTACGAATTTGTAGGTAAGTGATGGTCTTACACCGATAAACTCATCGGTGGCAAACATAAACGGACGAATGTAAAGCGAGCTGCCAGCTTTTGCCGGAATCCATTCTGCATCCAGGCGCAGCAACTGCTCCAACCCCTGCATAAAAAGTTCTTCAGGAAGTTCTGCCATGCACAGTCGCTCAGCTGAGGCATTCAGGCGCTTAAAGTTGTCCAACGGTCTGAACAGCAGAATATCGCCGTTCTCGTCGCGGTAAGCTTTCATGCCTTCAAAAATGGCCTGACCATAATGGAGCGCAGACATAGCCGGACTTACCGACAAGTTGCCATATGGCACAATCTGAGGGTTTTGCCACTCCCCATCTTTAAAATCTACCACAAACATATGGTCTGAGAAATTTTTCCCAAACACCAGGTTATCGTAGTCCAGTTCAGCCACACGCGACTTTTCCGCTCTCTGTACTGGTATAGTTAATGAATCAACTGACATAACAACGCTTTTAAGTAATTACTCAAAATTAAAGAAAAACTAATTCTTTCTGAGGCATAATTATTTATAGTCCCAAACCACCTTTAACAGAAAGAACAGCAAAAAAACTATTTTTTAGCAATTAACAATGCACAAGCTATAAATTTAAATACTGCACCCGTTGTATTTTCCGTAAGCACAATCTTAAGCCTGGTATGCTACATAATATGCTGCTAGAAGAAGTCAGCGTTTCTGGTAATCACAAACAGGGCCGGCCGGCAACTGCGCAAGCCAGTAGGATTCTCGCGGCTCGCTCTTTTGTTCGTGCCTTACAAAAGGAGCTCAAACAACTGCTCCATCCCTCACGCATCAGAAGCCTCAATAGGTTAATTACGCTCCGGAAGGGCTTTTTGATTAGAATAATTGCTGATTGTTGATCTGGAAGTGAAGGAGTGATTATTGCTAGTTCATTTTATGCAATAACCAATTCTTAACATTCAATCATTCACTCCATCACTCATTCAAAATTCAAACCCGTGGTTTCCACTCTACTTCCTCCGCCGGCAGCTCATACGTCATTTTGCGGCAGAGGGCGAAGAGGTAGTCTGATAAGCGGTTCAAATACACAATTACCAGCTCCTCTACATACGATTCTTCCTGCAGTCGTATGGCCAGGCGCTCAGCGCGGCGGCACACACATCGGGCCACATGGCAAAACGACACCGACTGGTGGCCGCCCGGCAGCACAAAGGCTCTGAGTGGCGGCACCTCTGCCATCATAGCGTCTATTTCGCGTTCCAGCAGTTGCACATCCTCCTCCAGCAAATCCGGTATTTTCTTTTTAGATTTTTCAGGGTCAGAAGCAAGTGAGGCCCCCATCGTAAACAGGCGGTCCTGGATCTCTTTCAGCACATCGGCCCGGCCTGCATTTACAGCCTGGTCGCGTACCAGCCCTATATAAGAATTAAGTTCATCTACGGTGCCGTAGCACTCTATGCGCAAATGCGATTTGGCTACACGCGTTCCTCCAATAAGCGAGGTAGTACCTTTATCGCCTGTTTTCGTGTAAATTTTCATTAGTTAACTTGTGCCTTGGCAAAAGATGTAATGTTCTCGTTCAGCATATCCGATTCCACTAATCCATCGCGCAGGCGCACGATGCGGTGCGCGTATTTGGCTATGTCTTCTTCGTGGGTTACCATAATAATGGTGTTGCCCTTGGCGTGCAGGTTCTCGAACAGCTCCATAATCTCGTAAGAGGTTTTGGTATCGAGGTTACCGGTTGGTTCATCAGCCAGAATAATGCTGGGGTCGTTTATTAGCGCCCGTGCAATAGCTACCCGCTGCCGCTGCCCGCCCGAGAGTTCGTTTGGTTTATGCTTGCCCCGGTTGCCCAGCCCTACACTTTCCAGTACCCTTTGCGCCCTTTCTTCGCGTGCCGATTTGCCGTAGCCTGCATAAATGAGTGGCAGCGCCACATTCTCAAGCGACGATTGCCGGGGCAGCAGGTTGAAGGTCTGAAAAACAAATCCGATCTCCTTGTTCCGCACTTCCGCCAGTTCGTTATCGGTCATGTTGCTTACATCCTTGCCATTTAAAATGTACTGCCCGCCCGAAGGCGTATCCAAACAGCCGATAATATTCATGAGTGTAGACTTACCCGAGCCGGAGGGGCCCATAAAAGCCACATACTCGCCTTTTTGAATCGTAATGGATACGGATTTTAAGGCATGTATCGTTTCGCTGCCCATACGATACATTCTGGAAATATTATGGGTTTGGATGATGGTGCTCATACAGGTTCTATTAAGTAGGCCAAGCCTCAGCATCTTTTGCCTCGCGCTGCTTTACAAATTCCTCTCTAAATGTACTGTATTCTGCTGCAGGAAGCAAACCCTGCAACGCGCGTAAAGCCTGGTCGGCATAACTGCTCAGGCCCTGCCTTAAACTCTCAAAAGCATAGGCTTTGTAGAGCCTAACCGAATTCGGATTATAGGTAATTCCGCTCAGTAACAGATTATATGCCTCTAACTCGCCCGGCTGTGTTCTGGCAAAAAAATCGGCCGCGGCCTCTACCACTTCCTCATCGTATAGCAACATGGCCACTGCCTGTCTGTACTTTTCCTCAGCTTCGCGCTGCCGCCCTTTTGTCTCTGCAATTTTGGCACTGAAGTAAATCTTGTGCCGCTTGTCGCGCTCATTCAGGTACAGGTTGTTCATCCGGTTCAGCAAAACATCGTGGTTTTTCGTGTAGAGCCAGAGCTTCATCTGCTGCAAGTTCAGCTTGGAGCGAAGATCGTCTTCGGGGCGCAGCACGGTGGCCGCCTCTTTTATGGCATCGTGCGCTAATCGCCAGCGCCGGTTCTGCAGCAAAAAGTCTATCCGGGTTACCAGGGCCACCCGGCGCAGTTCTTTCTCCTCTATAGCCTTTACAAGAGCATCTACTTCCTCCAGCACCAGAGATGGCAGGTATGCCTGCAGGTACTGCACCTTGTCGGCATCCGGGGCATTTGCTATAACAGAGTCCAAAGGCTGCTCCAGCAGGGCATGTAGTGCACGCGCTACGGCTACGGCATTCTCCTGCTCTGTAAAGGCGACCTCTTCCAGGGCCGTAAGTGCCTCGGTTGGCTGGTGTGCCAGGGCCAGGGCATAACCATGCGCCAGAAAAGCCTGGGCAGAAGCCCCATGATCTTTGGCCTGTTTAAAAAAAGTAGCGGCCGTTCGGAAGTTCCCCTCCTCCATCAGCCAAATGCCCAGCACTTGGTAGTAGTAGCCACTGCGGGTCTCGGAGGTCCCGGCCAGGTACTGCATCAGGCTTCTGGCCTCCACTGGGCGTCCGCCGGAGTGGTGCACCATAGCCTTCAGAAACAGCAAGTCTTCATGAAACAGTTGGTTTGCCGGGTTCTCCAGGTATCTGTTTATGTGCCTGATGGCTGAGGTATCGGCAGAGGCAAGGCTGCTGATGGCATTATTATAAAACAAAGTAAAATCCTCTACCTGCCCCAGCGAGTCGGGGGCAGCAGCGATTTTGCCATCCTGCGAGAGCCCCAGGAGCAACCTGATAGCAGCCAGGTTACTCTGAAGTGGCTTGTATTTGCCTCCTCTGCTTTCCTCCACTACCTGCTTCACCTTATCGGGCATGGCCTGCTGTGTATAAAACGCTAGCCTGTTGCTCCTGATAAAGTCGTTGTCGTAGCTGTGTTCCTGCGCCAGTTTGAAGTAGTACTCTACACTGTCGGTAACGCTGGTGTTTGCGTACAGCATGGCCAGGTTGTTATAGAGCTCCCCGCTTTCCGGAAAGGCATCTACCCCCTGCAGCAGCACGTACTGTTTTTCGAAAAAGTATTTCTTGCCCTCGTAAAGGTTGGCCAATCGTACAAACATCCGTGGGTTCGGGCGCTTCGAGATTGCATCCTTCATCCGGATAACTTCTTTGTTGCGCTGTTGCGTTTCGCGGTAGATACCTGCCAGGCTGTAATTGGCCTTCACGTTATTGAGATCGTACAGGTCGCTTTCCTTGTAAAAGCTCTCGGCCAGCACTGGATTTTCAGAGGCCCGATACAGGTCGCCAATATAGTTGTAGTAGCCGGCATAGGCATAAAAGTACGTTCTGTACTGCGTGCGCATTACCAGAATAGCCAGAATAATGCCCCCCATGGTATAGAGCGTGTACAGCGGCAACCGTTTAGGTTCATACACTACCTTGTACACCTGCAGCCTGTTCTCCAGCAGTTTTCCAAAGTTCATCATCACGTACACGAAGAACATCACGCCAAAAGCCAGGTGCGTGTACACAATCAGGTCGTGGTAGAGCACCGTGAGCGAATCGTTGGCAGTGGCAAAGGCATAGCCAATGCTCATGAAGGAGATGGTGGCAAACACCAGGTACAAAATAGCGCCTGTTGGCCTAAACGGGAAAATCTTTCCATAAAAAGCCTCCCGCTGCTGCATACCCCAGAAACCT
This sequence comes from Pontibacter sp. 13R65, assembly GCF_047525655.1. Classification (NCBI taxonomy): domain Bacteria; kingdom Pseudomonadati; phylum Bacteroidota; class Cytophagia; order Cytophagales; family Hymenobacteraceae; genus Pontibacter; species Pontibacter sp. 13R65. Next base: position 251,381 of record NZ_JBLIQL010000004.1, on the reverse strand, counting down.
GCGACCGTAGAAAGCAGGAACAGAAAATAAGCATTTACGTAAAAAAGGTCTGCTTTTATGTACCCTACATGGCGCAGGTAGAGCAGCAACAGGTTTGATAGGTAAAGTAAACTTACCAGCACAAACTGCCAAATACTAAACCTTCTTTCAGGTTTAGCGGCCTGCGTGTTTATCCATAGTAAGGCATTCACGTTTTCGTACGATACCCATATCATAAATAACAGCGTAGCCAGTAAGGTACCCAGCGAACTGTAATTGACCAGGTGCAGCGCTATAAGTGAAGCAGACGCATTGGCTTCCGAAAAAAGAAGGGCACCAATAAAGCTCACCACCAATAGCAACGTGAGGATACGCACCGAAAAACGAGTATCCGGGTAAAAGGCCTGAAAAACATAACTTGTTATGGCCAGCACACCTATACAAACCATAAGTGTTGTCTGCCCAAACCCATACCCGAATATCTCCAGATCTTCGAGGTTAAAGGAAGCGAGCAGCAGCATAAGCAACAGGATACCGGCAAAATAAGGCAACTGTTTCATGGTGCTGATGGCGGCCGTATAAAAGACAAGGCAGAGTGTCAGCACCACCATAAACAGAAAGGCGGCCACCAAGTTAATGCTTGCTGGTGCCACATCGTACTGCTCCGACAGCAAATAACCATCGGCATAAAGGGTGAGTGGCTCCAGCAGGCGGGTAACTTCCTGCACGGGCACCTGCACCACATCCAGCTTCGGCAGCTTATCCCAGGCGTAAGCATAGCTGTCGCCGGTAAAGTAGTGGTAGCCACCTAACAGAAGGGCAACCGCAGCCAGACCCAACAAAAAAAGATAGGGATACCGAATATCAGTATCCCAGCTTTCCCAAAATCTAAAGTTCTTCATAAATGGCCAGTTGCTTACTCCAGCACCTTCGGCACCCTAAAATAGTCGGAGTCTTTTTTAGGTGCGTTGGCCAGGGCTTGTTCATGGGTAATTTCGTGGTGCACCACGTCTTCGCGCATCACATTCACTTCTTCCGACATATGAATAAGCGGCTCCACACTGGTTGTATCCAACTCACGCAGCTTATCCATCCAGTCTAATATCTGGTTCATGTCTTTCAGCATTTCTGCTTCTTTCTCTTCGTTAAACTCTAATCTTGCTAAGTGCGCTATTTTCTTTATAGTCTGAATATCCGTTGACATACGTCTTGTTGTGTTTCGTTATTTCTGATTGAATAATTTGGAATACTTTTTCTTTTAGCAGCGGCAGGTCTTGCAGGGTCATGCCACTGGTTTCTATTGGCTCGTGAATTACAATTTTTAGCGGATGCCACCGCACCTTCAGCCCCCCCACATCGGGCAGAAACTTGTGGTTGTAGGGCATGGTAACCGGCACTACCGGCAACTGGTTCTCAATGGCCAGCTTAAACGGACCGTCTTTAAACCTTAGCAGCTGCTCGCCAGCGGTTTCAGGAATGGTGCCTTCCGGAAAAATAACCAGGTTGCGCCCCTCCGCCAGCGACCGCTGCGATTGTATATAACTTTTGGCACTGCTAATCGCACTTCTACGATCTACCGATATGTAAAGCTTCTGGTAAATGGGTCCCCAGAGAGGCACCTTGCAAAGTGCGCTCTTTCCTACAAAGTTAAGAAAACCTGGAATGGTATGCAGCAACAGCGGAATGTCGAGGAAGGAGCTATGGTTAGGGGTAAAAATATATTGCCGTTTAGGGTCAAAAGGCCTATGCCACTCTACTTTAACCGGAGCCAAGAACATGCGCAGGGCCGAAGACGACCAAAACCTGTTGATGCTGTGCACATGCCTGTACCACTTCTTCTTCCGGATGAGGAACACCTGCAGTGGGTACGTTACCACAAACGGCATAACAAACCAGGTAACACACCAGGTTGTGTATAGGCGATGCGATAAGTACTTTATGGCTTTCATAGGTTCAAATTTAACGATATTGATGGAGCGATTGTGTGAATGAGAAAATGTTTTTATTCCTGAGCTTTGAGTAGATGCATTTGCATAATCCTGCATATGCCATCTTTAAAGTAAAGCAAAAAAATTTTAAATTGCTAAGGCCTGGCTTTCACACCTTAATGCTCCCGCTTTCATGGCAGCCATACTTACTCACTCTCTCATTTATTTAAAAACTTAAAACTCGTTACGCAGCAGCAACGCCGCTTTCAGAATACCGGCCACACTGATGGCATCAGTTATCTCGTTGTTCATGGCCATTCTTACGGCCTCTGCCAAAGGTACACGCTTAATCTGGAGCTCCTCTGTTTCTTCAAATGCAGTTTCGCCTGCAGTTAGTTCCTGCGCCAGAAAAACAAATCCTTCTTCGTCGGTTACGGAGTTGGAAGTGTGCAAACGGGCTATGTTAGTCCATTTGGCCGCAGTGAAGCCTGTTTCCTCCTGCAGCTCGCGCTTGGCCGAGTCCAGTATGTCGTGCTCGTTGGGGCCGCCGCCCATGGGTATTTCCCAGGAGTACTCGTTTAGCGCATACCGGTATTGACCGATCAAGTAAGTGTAGCCCTCATCATCTATGGGAATAATGCCTATGGCTTTGTTTTTCATGCTGACCACCCCATAGATGCCTTTGCCTCCTTTGGGGTTCAGCACCTGGTCTTCGCGCAGTTTTATCCAAGGGTTCTCGTAAATCTGTTTGCTTTCCAGCGTGGTCCAGGGGTTATGAGTTTCGTCGATCATGGCGTTTGGGTTTAGCTGCAAATATCGCGGATTGCCCCGAGTTTCATAAATTATTCTAATGAAAATGGCCTTCTGATAGATTTTAGATGCTAGATACTAGCTTTATTTTCTGAACCTGGTTTTCGATTTTTCGTCGGCTTTGCTCAGACACTGCAGGAACTGCACACGTTGCGAGATCTTTCCTGCTAATTTCTGGAATCGATTTAACGATTTAACCATTTATCAATAAGCACCTAACAATCCACAAACACATCAAATTCTGATAATAAAATAGGCCTTCCGGAGGTGTTTTTAATGAAAAGAGGCCTGGGCTTTGGAAGGGTGAGTTAGCAAACAGGCAGGCTACAGCTCCTGCAGCAGGTCGCCTAAGGTATGTACTTCTTTTTTGCGGGCAACGGCCAGCAGTTTCAGGAGCAGAAGCGCCGTGGCAAAGGCATCGCCAGAGGCCGTGTGCCGGTCTTCGAGGGGCAGGTGGTAGCGTTTGCCCAAGGAGTCTAGGCTGTAGTCGCTCTGCCTGTACGATTGGGGCGTGCGAAATGGGTGCTCGAGCCGAAGTGCCAGCTGCCCGGTATCTACGAGCCGGTTGTGCAGCTTTTGAGGCAGGTTCTGCCGTTTCAGCATTTGCTTGATCATGCCAATATCAAAGCCAATGTGGTGCGCCACCAGCACAGCATTGCCAATAAACTGCAGAAAATGAGCCAGCGCCTCCTCCTCTTCTATGCCCTGCCGGATCTCCGATGGCAGCAGACCATGAATCTCGGCGCTTTTGTTGCCTTGCTCCACCTGTTGCCGGATAAGGCATTCAAAACTCTCCTGCACCAGCACCTGCCCTCCCTGCACGCGCACTGCACCAATAGACACTACCCGGTCTTTGCTTTTGTCGAAGCCTGTGGTTTCGGTGTCAAACACCACAAAATCTACGGTCGCCAGGGGCGTTTTTAGGTTGAGCGCCACCTGGCCGGCCTGCTGGTACTGCTGCCAGAAAGCTGGCACCGGAAACTGCTGTTTCTTTTGCCCCAGTAGCTTTTGAATCCACTCTACCATCATCCGCGCAGGTATCCGAGCTGAAACCGTACCTGCAGCAGCTCTTGAATATCGGTGATGGTAACAAAGGTGTTCCGCAGGGTCTGCCGTTCCAGCTTGCTTAACTGATCGGGTTTAATGTAGCGGCCCGAGTTGTGGCTCCTGATACCGTTTAGAGCTCTTAAGCGCATCATAATTTCGTAGGCCATGGCGGTTTCGCGGTAGAGGGCGGCGTTTTGGGGCTCCAGTTCTGCCAGCTTCTCATAGCGCTTAATGGTATTGTTCTCACCGGTAATACGGTTTTCCAAGGTAAGTACACGGGCAGCATCCACTAGCGGCGTCATCGCCCGGAGCTTGATGTCGAACTGATCTTTGTGCTCGCCTCCGCGCTCCAGAATAAAATTCCGGAAAAAGCTGAGAGGTGTAGGGTTCTGCCGCGCCTGCCGGGCCAGGTACGGCAAAAATATTTTTCCTCTGGCAAGCTCCTCGTAAATGCACTCGGTCAGTTGCGCGCTCAGGCCAAAGTCGCCATAAATCGGTCGGAAATCGAAAAAGATGGAGGCGTTTAACAAGGCCTGCTCTGTTGGTTCCTGAATCCAGCTATGGTAGTACTTTTTCCAGACAGATAGCGGCTGGCACCACTGCGGATTGGTAGCCATCATGTTGGCCCGGCACTTGTAGAAGCCACACTGCTCCAGCACCTGTTGCACAATATTGGCCAGCTGCAGGAAATAGGTTTGTACTTGTTTGGCATCCTCTGTGGTTGGTACATCCTCAAAAATGAGCATGTTATCCTGATCGGTTCGTAGCAGCTGCTCTTCGCGCCCCTCGCTCCCAATAGAGAGCCAGCAATACGGCACCGGCGGCTCGCCCAGCACCTCTTCGGCATGTTGCAGCGCCCGCACCATAATGGCATCGTTTATTTCTGTTATAATACCGGCAATAAACGAAATCTTCACCTCCTGCTCCAGGTACTTCTGCAACAGCTCTTCAGCCCGCGCTCTAATAGCTGGTAGGTTCTCTACATTGGTTTGCCGTATTTCCCATACCAGCACCGCCGGGTTGTTGCCTTGTGTCAGCAGCAAGTCGTGCTCTGTAAGCACAGCCTCTGCCTTGCTTTGAGGCGTGCCGTCGGTGGTTACACAAATATGCTTTACACGGTTGCGGATCATTCGGATAAGGGCATCGGCCATGGCTGGTTCCGGCGCGATGGTAATAACCGGGCTGGTCATGATGGCAGTAACGGGCTCCTCTATGCCTACGCGTCCGGTTACCACTCTTTTTCGCATGTCGGTGTCGGTTACAATGCCCACTGGTCGTTGCTGTGCATCCCAGACCAGCATAAAACTGGAGTTTTTAGTTGTCATGCGCTGGGCAGCTTCCTGAATGGGTGTATCTGGCAAACAGGCCAGCAAGTCTTTGTCGGCAGCCACCTTTACCAGCTCCTCCAGGCGCTGCGGATGCACTGTGCCTGCCCCTTTGCGCAAGCCGACACGGGCCTTTTGAGTATGGGTCATGGTGCGGCGCAAGGCAGAGGCACCTGCCGCAAAGCCAGCCGCAAAATAAAGTTCTACTTCTGGGTTTTCGGCCAGAATATGTTCAAATGGCTTGCTGGGAATAGCGTATAGTAAGGTTTCCTCGCCGGCTACAGCGGTAGAGGAATAGCTTTTGCGCACAATGAGCGCCCGCACCCCAAACACGTCGCCTTCATCGCAAACATCGAGCAGCAAAACCTGCCCGATGCGTTCCGGGTCCTGTAGTTCGAGTCGCACCGATCCCTGCCGCACCACATAAAAATAGTCATGTGCAGCGTCGCCCTGCGCAAACAGCACCTGTTCCGGCTCCATATACAATACCCTCACCTGCTTTGCAATAGCCCGCAGCTCTTCTTCCTCTACCAGGTTGAAGGGAGGGTATTGCTTCAGGAACTCGTGCACCCGTTCCTGGATTGTATTGGTTGCTTGCATGTACGCTCAGTTTTGAAATCTGAAATTACAGCTTTGACAGGGGCTTTGCAAGCATCTGCCTTACAAGTGTTCTTTCAGCCTTTATTTTAATGTTTAAACAGCAAGGCAGCTTATTTAGGCCTTCTTCTCAAAAATTGCTTCTTTACCCGATGTGGCTCTTGGTTTTACCACGTCAACTAAATAAACGCCTGCTCAGCCCCAATTCTTCTAATAAAAATAGCCTTCCAGAGCTTAAAAGCCTATGTTGAAACCTAGGGCGATGTGTATTTACTGCTGAGACCTTACTTAATAGCAATCGGAAATTTACTTATAGCACAAGATAGCGCGGAAGGTCAATGTGAGTTATTCCAATATTACTGATTCCGCACAACCATCTCATTTTCAACCACAGAACGATCTGTTTACAAAGCATAGCCATTAACAAACTTTCAATTTTTCACTTAATTCTTGCAACATACTTGCATTAACATTATACTTGCAACATTGTTTCATCAAAATAAAATTATGAGATCTACTTTTAACAAACTACTGCTTTCCTGTTTAGCTGTCGCGGCTTTTTCTTCTTGCGATAAAAACGATTCGGAAGTACCGGAAGTAACAGGGCCGGCTACAGAATATCGTTATGTTAGAGTACTTGTTGCCGATGGTACAGCCAACACTATTTCGCAGTTGACTCCCTTAGATGGCACTATAGCTACCTTTGAGGCACCTTATGCCAACGCCAACCTGTATGGCACTGCTTCCGGTCGTTTTGCCGCCATGCTCTACGGTAGCCAAAACCACGTGCAGTTTTTTGATACAGGCCTGGAGTACCATGGCGACCATGTGGATGTAAAAGGAGATCCAAAATTTGCCGCCATTACAAGCAAAGCCAGCAAACCCTCGCACTTTAAGTCAGAAGGAAAAGAATCGATTATATTTAACGATGGCGATGGAACTCTAAGCGTGGCCAACGAAGCTGATTTTAATGTACCCGGAGCCACCATGCGCACTATTCAGACAGGTGTTGCACCGCACCATGGGGCTATGGCCAAGTTCAGCAACGGCAACTATGCTATTACCTTTACCGATCCGGCCTCTTCGCTTTCTGGCCCGCACGGAGTTAAAATCATTAACTCATCTGGCGCTACGGTTCATGAGTCTAACTTAGCTGTAAGCCGTTTGCATGGTAATGCTACAGATGGCACTAACGCCGTATTTGGAGTAGAAGGAGGAGCCTTAGTAGTTACACAAGTCGGCCAGCAGCGCCTGATACCGAACCTGGAAGGCTGGGGCACCACGCGTGTTGGCACCGTACTTTATGCCAAAGGAGTAAACAAATTTGTTGGTTACACCAACCTAAAAGGTGCTTACTTTATTGATCTTGCCAACAACAGGTTTACACCTATTGTCGAGAACACGAATATTATGCAGTGCAAGCTAGATGCAGCCGGCAAGAACCTGTTGGTATTGCTCCTGGATGGTACCTTAAAAGTATATGATCTTGCTTCCGGAAGCCTGAAAAAAGAAGGCAACGTGATTGCGCCAACCAATTCTTCTGATACATTTAAACCGGTTTTAGAAGCTACTGCAAAGTATGCTTACATTGCCGTGCCAAGCTTAGGCGAAGTGCACCAAATCAATCTCAATGATTTCTCGCAGGTGCAGAAGCACAAGGTATCGCCACAGCCAACCAAGCTTGCTATACTGGGTTTCGAGACAAACGAGTCGCATTAAGTTTTTAGATAGGTCAGTTTAGTTGTTTGAGTACAAAAGGAGTGGGTAGTGCCACTCCTTTTTTGTTTTTGGCTGATCAGTTTTTCTTCCAATTCGCCTTATATAAAGTAGTGCTGCCGTGGAACGCTTGATAATTTAAATACATAGCGGGGCTTTACTAAATCGGCTGGCTTTTGAATTTCGTTCCCTGTTCTGCTATCTTCTTATTCACTTGGTCTTTACTGTACCGGCTGTCAAACGTATTCCGTTGCATTCAACACTTCCGCCGCTGGTAAATCTCAAGTACAAGGGATTGCAGGTTTAAGTTTGTGCCCAGTTTATAGCAATTCAGTACTGTAGCGTAATAAAATAATCAATAAGGAGGAAGAGAAACGGCCCTAACGCCAAGCGGGCATAAATTAAACCCGGTGTTGGCTGTTGATGTTACTTATTCCTTTTATGGCTTCATCAACAACAGCTGAGCCATAGCGCAACTATTATTGATTTAATTTTACCGAAGCAGAAGTATTCTTTATAAAAATCATTCCGTCGAAATCCACACCTGGTCTAATTGGTAATGGGGTTGGTTCTTGCCAGATAGAATATATATTGGTTATATAGCCAGTCATTCCTGTAAAGGGGCCTGGTTTTGTATTGAACGGGAGAAAAAATGCTTCGTGTTTCGCTTTAGCAAACGTACCCGACAAGGTATTTTCTTTTCCTTCAAACCTATGCATTTCAAATTTACCACTGTTTAACACATTCACACTCCCTTGGTAAGTGTCGAAGCCAATCACATAGAACTTCTTTCCGAACTGTTTCTTGAGATGAGAGCCCATCCCTTCGACCTTACCCATCGTTGTATCTTTGGCAATGTGCACGTTATGGGCCCAGACAATCGTTTTGCCTCCTATTGAGTTATGAGTCTCAATAAGTTTTTCAGCCATTAGCATGTCACGAATAAGAGCATCATACCAAAAATCCTCACTGTCGAAACCGTGTAATACCACCTTGTTTTTTGAAGATTTAGTTTTGTTATATTCTCTTATCCACTGAAAAAGCTCATATATCTCCTCTGTGTTATACAAAACCAGCGGTTGCATCAGCTGCTTTAAGTCACCCTGCCCGCTTTGCAAGTAAAGGTTAATCGGAGCTATCGCAGAATAGGGAAATTCAAATGCGAGTAGCTTAAAATTGTACTGGCTGATGAGACTTTCTATAATTCGCCTTTTTTGCACATAGAACTCGCGGGTCCCGTGTGAGGCTTCGCCAAGTCCAACCACAGTTTTACCTTTCAGTTCCTTAGATAAAAACAACAGGTCATCATTGCCTGAATCAGAATTTGATTTCAATTCATAGGCGTTCCTATTAATCCAGTCTATATCATTAACCTGAGCATAAACTGCAGGAGTGGCAAAAAAAATAAAAATTACAAATAGCCTAAACATAATGGTGAATTAGTTAAGTACAAAATTTATCATTGAAGTTTCTCTGCTGCATTTGCGCTAACGGGCCGTGTGTATGCAAAGCCCACAGCGGAGCAAGGGTTTTGTATACATTGGGTTAGGTGTTGCTTTTTCTTTTATTGCTTACAGGCGACTTTACCTTTAGATATTTCGAGTTCAGACATTTCAGGGTCTTTATTTGAATATTTTACTATAAGACAATCTCCAATATCAACATCCCAGTTTTCGGGCCTTACAGATGTTTTTCTTATTACTTGGCCATTTACAGAATATTCATACTTACATTCTGGTTGACCTACCCTTTTGCCTGGTGTTCTTCCTATCCAAACCACCGTTCCAGTTGTAATTGAATAGTCCTTAAGCATTTCCTTTTTATGGAAGTAACCGTAAATTCCTACAACAAATAAGGTGAACATAATAGCATTTTGTACAGCAGAATACCTAGAAATCCTAAATCCTAAAAATTTATAAGTAGGTTGTTCTACTGGTTTCATTTTATTCTTCTGCATTTCTTTAAAGTAACACCTAACGGCCTAGTGCATGAGGCATGCCAGGCCGTAGGCCAAAGCATGACTTATGCACCTTGTTATGGGCTATAATTTTATTTTACACTTATGGGTTTATTCCTTTGGAAAACTAATAGGATTCTGTAATAAATTTCCCACCATAATATTGTTGTCCATAAAGAAAACAGAAAGTAGTTAAAGAGTCTTTGGACTTCTGAAACCCCTCTTCCAAAACCGCCATATCCTCCATAATGTGTATAAATAATTTCATTAACATAAAATTTAAATATTAACAAAACTGTCCATACTACAAAAACAGGAATGGTTAACAATATTTCTTTTTTAGTATTTTTAAATAAGCTTCTTCCGATACTCAAATGAACCTTACCTATTAGATAAAAAGGGACAACTACCAGAATCACTAGAAATAAGTATAGGATAAAGCCTTCCAATCCTGAATAATCAGCAATTTTCCTATCTGTTATATGGGCGAAATAAGAATAGGTAGTTAATAGGAGGAAATACAGAACAAAGCCTAAAACATATTGCCTTAGACTTTTTATGTAAATGTTTAATCTTTCTAAAAGTCCGATGTTCCTCATTTTTATTTATTGCACATAACTATCTGCTAAACCGAATACTCTGTTTATCTGCACTATGAATGGAGATAGTTTTAACACAATAAAAATAGTTTGGCAGTAAAAAAGCTATCTAAAGCTCAATTAAATAAATTATATAAAATTCTCCTATACATACAATTAATAAAGTAAAACAAAAAGTAGTATAGAAGCTGTAAAACCCCATTAACCTCAACAGTCACTTCCTCTTCCAAAGCAAATTATTTTAATGAAAAAAGCCTTCTGGAGCTTTTTGTTGCTCATTCGGCACAAGGCCATATCTGGTCAACTAAGCTTTTTGCCAACCAGAGACTAATAAACAAAAAGCTCCTGCAGCCTAAACTGCAGGAGCTTTTAAACATCCTATCTAAATCACTTAACTCAAAATCCCTGTGTCTTGTATCCTACGTCTGTTTAAAGCGCCCCGTTCACAATTTCATCCACAATTTCAGGGTCGAGGAGTGTGGCGGTGTCGCCGAGGTTGGAGGTGTCGCCTTCGGCTACTTTGCGAAGAATGCGGCGCATGATCTTGCCCGAACGTGTTTTCGGCAGGCCCGTCACAATCTGAATCTTATCTGGCTTGGCAATTTTACCAATCTTCTTAGCCACAGTCTCTACAATCTCTGCGCGCAAGTTCTCCACGTTTTTAGGTGTTTCATTGCAGATCACAAAGGCGTAGATACCCTGCCCTTTTACATCGTGCGGGTAACCTACCACTGCCGACTCCACCACATGCTTGTTGTGGTTGATAGCCTCTTCGATCTCAGCAGTACCGAAACGGTGCCCCGACACGTTGATCACATCGTCTACGCGGCCAATAATACGGTACAGACCATCCTTATTGCGTTTGGCGCCATCGCCGGTAAAATAGTACCCTTTGTAGGTAGAGAAGTAGCTCAGGCGGCAGCGTTCATGGTCGCCATAGGTAGTCCGGATCATGCCCGGCCACGGGAACTTCATGCACAGGTAGCCTTCTACCTCGTTGTCGGTAATCTCTTTTCCGTCGCTATCGAGCAGCACAGGCTGCACGCCAGGCAGCGGGAAGGCAGCATGACTCGGTTTGGTTGGCGTAACGCCTGCCAGCGAAGAAATCATGATGCCGCCTGTTTCGGTTTGCCACCAGGTATCTACTAGCGGACATTCTTCTTTGCCCACATGAATGTAGTACCAATACCAGGCTTCTTCGTTAATCGGCTCTCCGACTGAACCCAGCACCTTCAGCGAGTCGAGGCTGTAAGACAGCACGTGGTCCTCGCCTGCGCCCATCAGCGACCGGATAGCAGTAGGCGCTGTGTAGAAGATGTTTACACCAAACTTATCCACCACCTGCCAGAAACGGCCAGCATCGGGATAAGTAGGAATGCCTTCAAACATCATCGTAGTAGTGCCGTTCAGCAGAGGGCCGTAGAGCAGGTAAGTATGCCCTGTAATCCAGCCGATGTCGGCCGTGCACCAGTACACATCGCTTTCGTCTGGCTGAAACACATTGCTAAAGCTATACTGCGCATACACCATATAACCACCGGTGGTATGCACCACTCCTTTTGGTTTGCCTGTGGAGCCGGAGGTATAGAGTATAAATAAGATGTCTTCTGCGTCCATTTCTTCGGCAGGGCATTCTTTTGCGGCATTCTTCACCTCGTCGTGGTACCACACATCGCGGCCTTCGACCATGTTTACGGCCCAGCCCAGGCGCTCCACCACAATTACTTTATTCACAGAGGGGCAAGTCTGCAGTGCCTCATCTACCACCCGTTTTACCGGAATTTGCTTGGTGCCACGGTTCAGTCCATCGGAAGTAAGTACCATAGAGCAATCAGCATCCTGAATACGATCGGCCATAGAGGAAGCTGAGAATCCGGCAAATACGACAGAGTGTATGGCTCCAATACGGGCACAAGCCAACACGGCAATAGCCAGCTCCGGGATCATGGGCATGTAAATACAGATGCGGTCTCCTTTTTTGGCTCCGTTGTTCTTGAGCACATTGGCAAACTGGCACACCTTCTCATACAGCTCGCGGTAGGTGTAGCGGATAAACCGCTCTTTCGGGTCGTTCGACTCCCAGATCAGCGCTAGTTTGTTTCCCCGCGTCTTTAGGTGGCGATCGAGGCAGTTCTCGGTAATATTCAGTTTACCGCCAACGAACCACTTTACATCCGGTTTCTCAAAATCCCACTGCAATACGGTATTCCATTTTTTTCGCCAGCTAAAGGTTCCGGCTATGTCGGCCCAAAAGCCTTCCGGGTCTTCAACGCTAGATTTGTAAGCCTCTTGGTAATCGGTAAAAGATTTTATTTGGTAATTTGTCATAGTCTTGTTTATAATCTAATGTTGGAATACGATTCAGAGATCAAAATAGCGTGTACTTTTATTTATAGTTACAACAACCTTTAGTTGTTTGTTTATCTTCTAAAGAGATTTCATTTTACTAGTTGCTTTACTTTATCTACGAGTAACCTGGTAGAAAATGGTTTAGGTAAGTATAAATCTGCACCAGCCTCGTAGGCGCTTTTAATATCTTCTTCTTTTGTCTTAGCACTGATAATGATGACTTTAGTAAAGTCCATTCCTTCTTTTCGCCGCAGGTAACGGCACACTTCGTAGCCATCCACATCGGGCATCATCAGGTCCAGTATTACCACCTGTGGCTGCTCTTTGTCGATACTCTCCATAGCCTCAGTACCGTTGCGGGCAATAAATACATGATAGCCACTTTTGCGCATCAGAAACTCCAGCGACATCAGAATCCCGGGCTCATCATCCACAATCAGTACTTTCAACTTCTCATTCTCCATAAACTATCTTGCTAGTGTTTGCTACATCTAGGGAACCAGACCCTGAGCCTCGCAAGCAGTAAAACGCCTCCGGAAGGCCATTTTCATTTAAATAATTTGCTTCGGGCTATACCTTTCTGGTTTCCCCCAACTGGCTCTGCTATATACAGAATGTAAGCAGCAATTATTCTAATCAAATACCCTTTCCAGGCACTTTCTCGCTGTTTTTGGACTAAGGGCTTATGCCTCCTCAAACGAACTCTTTTGTTTCTGCTGCACCTCCTCCACGGGCACCTCAAATATAAAAGTGGCCCCCTGCCCCGGCTCGCTCTCCACCCATAGCCTCCCGTGGTGCGACTCTATTATTTTTCTGCTGATGGCAAGGCCAAGGCCACTGCCTTCGGGTTTGCGGGTAGTTTGGTGGCGCGCCTGGTAAAACTTGTCGAATATTTGCTGCTGGTCTGCCAGGTTAATGCCTTTACCATTGTCGGCCACACTTATGCGCAATACTCCCGGAGCAGTTTCCCCGGTTACTACAATCCTGCCTACGCCACTGCTACAGAACTTTATGGCATTAGAGATCAGGTTCACGAGCACCTGCACCAGCCGGTCGTGGTTGGCAGCCAGCAGGGGCAGGTCCGGCGGCAAGTTTGTTGCCAGGTGTATCTGCTTTTCCTGGGCCAGTTGCTGCAGTGCCGCTACTGCCTCAGCCACCACCTGCTGCGGCTGCACCGGCACCAGCTGCAGCTCCTGCCTCCCCGACTCGAACCACTCCAGGTCCAGTACCTGTGTAATCAGCCGCCCCAGCCGCTCGGTCTCAGTTACGATGGTTTTCAGAAAGGCCTCCTGCTCTTCGCGCTCCAGATCGGGGTTGTCGTACAGAATCTCAGATAGCGCCCTAATAGAAGTAAGCGGTGTGCGCAACTCGTGCGTTACAGTGGTCAGAAACTCGTCTTTCAGTTCATCGGCCTCCTGTAGTCGCTGGTTGCTGGCCTGCAGTTGGGCAGTGGCTTGTTGCAGCTCCAGCGATGTTTGCCGCAGTTCCTTGTTCATAGAAATCAGCTGTTGCGATTCCTTTAAAATATCCAGCACTTCCTCAATGCTGATTTCTTCTGCCTTGGCAACAGAGCCTACCAGTATATGCGCCGCCGACGAACCAATAACGCCAGCTAAAAGTGTTTCGGCATAGGTAACCAGCTTAGGATCGGCTTTGCCATCTGCACTGGCTGGCCCAGGGTATTGTGCGGCATAGGCATCAAGGGCCTCCTGCGCCCGCTGCTCTCCCAGAAACTTGGTTATCAGTGACCTGATATCCGGAATATAAGCCGTTCCCTTCCATACAATAGAAGACTCGAAGACAGAAGAATATTTAAAAATATCGACAAAAACCTCGGCTTGGTTGCGCTCTTTAGACGTTTGCCGCCCCACCAGCGACAGCCCCACATACAAGCCCAGATTCAGAAACATGCTCCAGAACATGGCGTGCGATATATAATCCATGCCTTCGAGGCCGAAAAGCGCAAACGGCTTTAGCCAGGGCAGCCCCCATAGGCCCTCTGTGAGCAAGCTAACCGGCAACAGGTTTGCCCCCACCACCGATGGCACCACCAGTGTATAAAACCAGATGAGGAAACCAGCCACAATACCAGCCAGTGCGCCATTTCGGGTGCCTTCTTTCCAGAAAATACCTCCAATTACAGCCGGAGCAAACTGCGCCACCGCCACAAACGACACCAGCCCAATTTCTACCAGCGAGTAATGCTCCCCCACCAATTTATAATACAGGTAAGCCAGCAAAAGCACCAGCAGAATACTTAGCCGGCGCGAGTAGAGCAGCAGGGTCTGGAAGCTGCCACTGCTGCTGTTGCGCTGAACAGGAGACGCTACCAGCACCGGCATAAGCAGGTTATTGCTGATCATAACGCTAAGCGCGATGGTAGATACGATCACCATACTGGTAGCGGCAGAAAGGCCACCCAGGTATACCAGCACCGCCAGCAGGTCGTGCCCCTGGCTCATGGGTATGGCCAGCACGTACATGTCTACATCTAGTTGCTGGCTTCCAAAGAGTACATTGCCACCCAGCGCTACGGGCAGCACAAAAATATTGATACAGAACAGGTACAGCGGAAAAAGCCACATGGCCTTGTTCAGGTGCTGCTCGTTTACGTTTTCCACCACGGCCACCTGGAACTGCCGGGGCAAAAACAAAATAGCCAGCATGGAGAGCACCAAGAGCCAGAACCAGTTACCAAAGCCATTGTCGCTATCAAAGGTCATCAGTTCCTGAAAACCCGGCTGCTGACTTGCCTGCTGCAAAATATCGTCGAAGCCATTAAACACGCCATAGGTAACAAAAGCACCGGCCGCTAAAAAAATAACCAGCTTAAACACCGACTCAAATGCAATAGCGGCTACCATGCCCTCGTGCCGCTCCGTTGCCTCCACATGCCGCACGCCGTATACAATGGTAAAAATGGCCAGCGTTACGGCTACAAAAAAGGCAACATCGAGGTAAAAAGGAGTTATAGTAGCCCCCTCTCCACTTGTACCCGTTAAGATAAACAGGCTGCTGGCTATGGCTTTAAGCTGAATGGAGATGTAAGGAATTGTGCCCATAACGCAGATAATCGTTACCACACTGCCCAGCGTGATGCTTTTGCCATAGCGCGAGGCTATAAAATCGGCGATGGTGGTAATGCGTTGTACTTTGCAGATTCGGATGATTTTGCGCAGCACCAGCCACCAGAGCGGCGCCATGAGCGTGGGACCCAGGTAAATAGCCAGAAACTCCAGCCCGGTAGTAGCTGCTCTGCCTATACTGCCGTAGTAGGTCCAGGCGGTACAGTACACTGCCATGGAGAGCGCGTAGATGTATGGGTTACTCACCAGGCTTTTGCCAGCCGCAGAGCGCCTTTCTGCCCACGAAGCCAGCCCGAAGAGCAGCGCCAGGTACAGAAACGAAATACCGATGACCAGCCCGTAACTCATATCTTTAACCTACAACTTTTTCTCTTTGTGCACCTGCCGCTCCACCACTAGCGCAATACAGGTAATACCTGCCAGCCACGCCAGCATCAGGTAGCAGTAGAGCGCCGGAATACCCGCTACTGTCCCACCTGTGTTGAAAACCGATATTACCGGAAAATTCAGCAACACCAGAAACAACACCGAAATAAAGAAGAGCTTGCGTCCTTTCGCTTTATCGTTCATTTATCTTATTCTTACTAAGGCCCTTATCTGAATCACAGATTAAAAAAATTATAGGATTACACAGTTGATAAACCACACTATCAAAAATCCGTGAAATCAGTGTGCTCCTTTTAATCTGTGGTTTAGAACTTACTTAGCCATGCCCGAAATCATTTCTAATTTCTAATTAAAAATTTAATGGTGCACGGTGGCAGCTCCTGCTCCTCTTGGGATCCGGATATCTTCTACCAGCTCCTGAATATGCAACGGAGGTGCCGGCGTAAACCTGGACACAACCGTGCAAACAACGAAGTTTAGCAACATGCCCAGCGTACCTATTCCTTCTGGTGAAATTTTGAAAAGCCAGTTTTCGGGAATGTTAGCGGCCGGATTTATGAACTTAAAGTAGAGGATGTAGCCAATGGTAAAGAGCAGGCCGGTGATCATGCCACAGATGGCGCCCTCTTTGTTCATGCGCGTAGAGAAAATCCCCATAATAATAACAGGGAAGAACGAAGCAGCTGCCAACCCGAAAGCAAAGGCCACCACCTCTGCCACAAAGCCCGGAGGGTTTATGCCAAAGTAACCAGCTACTACCACGGCTGCTGTTGCTGCCACACGTGCCGCCACCAACTCGTGTTTTTCAGAAATGCCGGTCATGATCGATTTTTTGAGCAAATCGTGTGCGATAGACGTGGAGATTACCAGGAGCAGTCCGGCTGCTGTAGAGAGTGCCGCTGCCAGACCACCAGCCGCCACCAGGGCAATAACCCAGTTAGGCAAACGCGCAATCTCGGGGTTGGCCAGCACCATAATGTCTTTATCTATGGTAAGCTCGTTGCGGTCAGCGTCTTTTACATACTGAATCACGCCATCTGCATTTTTATCGTTTACACCAATCAGGCCGGTTTTTTGCCAGTTCCCCACCCACTGCGGCATAGAGTCGATAGGCTGGTTGCTGGTAGTGCTCAACATGTTGTACATCCCGAAGGCTCCTACGGCAGGTGCGGTAGTGTACAAAATGGCAATAAACAGCAGTGCAAAACCAGCAGAGCGTCGGGCATCTTTTACTCTAGGCACTGTAAAGAAGCGCACAATTACGTGCGGCAGGCCAGCGGTACCCACCATAAGGGCAGCCGTAATAAAAAACACATCGATGGTTGCTTTGCTGCCATTGGTGTAGGCTACGAAGCCAAGCTCTGTGAGCAAGCCATCAAGCCGGTCGAGCAGGTAACCGTTGCCATCAGTCAGTTCGCTGCCAAGCCCGATTTGTGGAATAGGGTTACCGGTGAGCATAATGGAAATAAAGATGGCAGGCACCATATACGCGAAAATAAGCACGCAAAATTGTGCTACCTGCGTATAAGTAATGCCTTTCATACCGCCCAATACGGCATAAAAAAGCACGATAATCATTCCGATAATTACCCCAGTTTCTATCTCTACTTCCAGAAAGCGTGAGAACACAATGCCGACACCACGCATTTGCCCGGCCACATAGGTAAAGGAAATAAAGATGGCACAGATAACGGCCACCAGTCGGGCAGTTTTGGAGTAGTAGCGGTCGCCAACGAAATCGGGGACGGTAAACTTGCCGAACTTGCGCAGGTACGGGGCCAGCAGCAAAGCCAGCAGCACATAGCCACCTGTCCAGCCCATCAGGTACACCGAGCCATCGTAGCCCATAAACGAAATGAGGCCCGCCATAGAAATAAACGAAGCAGCCGACATCCAGTCAGCTGCGGTAGCCAGGCCATTGGCAAGCGGTGACACCCCGCCTCCTGCCACATAAAACTCTTTGGTAGATCCGGCTCTTGACCAGATAGCGATACCGATATAAATAGCAAATGTAATCCCGACGATAATGTAGGTCCAGGTTAAGATTCCCATGGTGCTGTCTTTTTTGCTGCGTTAAAAATTATTCTTCGTGCACATCAAACTCACGGTCGAGCCTGTTCATGAGCCACACATATACAAATATGATGATCACAAAAGCGTAGATGGAGCCCTGCTGTGCAAACCAGAAACCTAATTTAAAGCCGCCAAACCGAAACTGGTTTAGCTCCTCCACGAGCAAAATGCCGCACACGAACGACACTAAAAACCAGATGCTGAGCAGCACGAACAGGATTCTGACATTGCGACGCCAATACTCCTTCATTTTCTCTTTGTTATTATCCATTTTTTAGATGCTAGATGTTAAACTTAGAAAAGGTGAAGCAGCAGCAAAACACGAATTAAATGTAGAGGTGGCGTTTTGGTGAACAGTTGCTGCTTTGCCAGAAATCTGAGGGTAAGTATAGAGAGCTTTGGAAATAAAGTCTAACTCTGCGTATATATTTGCTAAAAAACTATAGTTGCAGGATGTATAGAGAAATAATAAGGAGCAGAAGAATGAGGAGAGCAGCTTACACGGCAGCCATGTATTAGCTACTCTTTAAAGCGTTTCCACTTAATCATCATGTATTTGTCGCCGAGCTCAGTTATCATCATGCCAGCTCCTTTTAGGTTCTCTGCTGACTGCAGATGGGCTACAAGCTCACTGTGGCTGAGGACTTTGTAAGAAGGGTGATACTCTGTTTGCTCCGGTTGCTTTACCTTGTACTTGCGTACCCAGTTCATAACCGATACATGACTAACCCCCAAGATGCGCTCTATCTCGCGGTAGCTGACGCCCTCTATGTAAAGCTGTAAAGCCTTGGTTACATAGTAACTATCTATGTTCTTGCCGAGTTTACTTACCGTAAAATAGTAGCCACACTTTTTGCAACGATACCGCTGCCTTTCGTTTATAATACCACTTTTCACGACTTGTTGCGCTTCGCAGCGGGGGCATAAAGGGTGCTTCATGAGAAAATCAAAGGATATACTTCTAACTTACATTTGTTAGTGATTTCATATACCAAATTAGCATATATATATTATTTTAGCAAAAAACATTCTATTGAGCCAATGTTATCTTCAAAGCTAATATTATTTATGAATTATTCTAATGGAAATAGCCTCTCAGAGCTGATTTTGCTGTCCTCATTCTAAGGGCTAAACCTGAGTATGAGCTTATAAGATTCCAGCCAACAAAAAAGCACCACTTCTCAGCAGTGCTTTTTTGTTCCGGATGCGCTTTCTGCTCTTAAAACACAGTAGCAGGCCTGGCATAATCGGGTTTAGCTACATATCCCGGACCGACAAAATGATATCGTGGTATTTATCAGTTTCGTTCAGGAATTTTACGACTTTACGTCCCACTGCCTCCGGCGTAGAAAGCTCTCCGCTTGCTTTGTACTGCCTGAATTTTTCTACGGCGCTAAATTGCGTCGCATTCGATTCCCTTATCTGCTCCTGCATGGCTGTGTCTACCACGCCCGGCGATAGAGAAAACACCTTTACCTTGGCATGTCGAGCCTCCTGCTCTTTTTGCACCGTAAGGGAGAGCATGTCGAGGGCGGCTTTGGAGGCGCAGTAGGCAGCCCAACCGTCAATAGGATACTTGCCTGCTCCTGAACTTATGTTTACAATTACTTTAGGGCAAGGCAGCTTGTGGTATACCTGCAGAAATGTATTGATGAGCATGGCAGGCACTACCACGTTTACATCCATTACAAATTTAAAGAGGTCGTTTGGCAGTTGCTCCCCCACATAGCCGATGTCGCCCAGTACTCCTGCGTTATTAAGGAGCACCAGCCGGTCAGCATCTTTCAGGGGGGTAAAAATCTTTTGCAGGTTGTGCTCCACCCCTTCCAGGTCCGAAAAGTCGAGTGGCTGAAAACGGTAGTTCGGGTGTTCAATGCTGTTTGTTCTGGATACTCCAATTACATAGTTGCTGGCATCCTGCAAGAGTTCTTCTGCTATGGCCTTGCCTATGCCTTTGCTTGCTCCTGTTATAATGTAGTAGTTCATGCTGCTAATTTATGGATCGGTAAATTATTTCGTACGGAGGATGGCGCCTTGCAGATGCTTTTGCAGCGCAGCTACTTTTTTATCCTGGCATCCAGGTAAATCAATATTACGAAACAGAGAAGCAAGAGCAAAGCCAGGGACAGCAAAAAACCTGCTATAGCTGCCTTCGAAAAATAAAGAGTGCCAAGTGAGGCAAATGCTACCGCTACCTGTGCCGCTGATATTTTCCTGATCTGGTCAGCCTGGTCGTCTTGCCCATTCACAGCCCGGTATACAGCCAACAGCAACAGCAGGTAACTGGCTGTTAGCAAAAGTAGCAACCATATGTCTGGTAAGGTGGTGGGCATGGCGCAGGGGCACAAAAAATAAGGCTTAACTCATAGTAGTACGTGGCAAAACAGCTCCGGGTATAGCATTGGACAGGGCCAAAAGCCTGGGCTATAAATTGCGCAAAAAGCCTCTGGAAGGCCCTTTCCATTAGAAAGATCTGATTGTTGATTGTTTGTTATTTGCTAATTGGTGAGTAGCTACTCTACATTTTATACACGAAGCAACAAAACAAAAATTTGAAAGTGTATTTCCGTTACCAGCGAAATCGCACGCCTGCTGTTTCAGTGGCTTCTCCTCTATTTTGGATCATCCTCCTGCCTGAGCTACAGGTTTGGCAGCACTGGAAAAACAAAAACAGGAGCCCTTGCCACAGCAAAAGCTCCTGTCTTCTACAGGCGAAAGCAGAAAAATCAACTTTCTAACCTTCTAACTCTCTAACTTTAAACTTATAGAATATACTGGCTCAAGTCACGATTACGAACCATATCAGATAATCTATCTAGTACCATTTCGCGGGTTACCAGAATTTTGGCGTTGGCTCCGATTTTATCCGGCACATCGAAAAGGATCTCGTTTAGTAAACGGCTCATCACCGTATGCAGCCTGCGGGCACCAATGTTCTCTACTTCGGCGTTTACTTCAAAGGCAATAGAAGCTATTTCGTCGAGTGCTTCGTCGGCGAAAGTCAGCTCTACTTCTTCTGCAGCCAACAAGGCCACATATTGTTTTGTAAGCGCGTTTTTCGGGAATTTCAGAATCTGGTAGAAATCTTCTTTGGTAAGGCTTTGCAGCTCCACTCGTATCGGGAAACGGCCCTGTAACTCCGGAATCAGGTCGGATGGTTTAGCCACGTGAAACGCACCTGCCGCAATAAACAAAATATGATCGGTATTGATAACGCCGTATTTAGTGTTCACGGCGCTGCCCTCTACAATCGGAAGCAGGTCGCGCTGCACACCTTCGCGGCTCACATCGGGGCCACCGCTCTTCTTGCTGGAGCTGGCCACTTTGTCGATCTCATCAATAAAGATTACGCCTGCGTTTTCTGCCTTAAAAATAGCCTCTTCCTTCACTTCATCCATGTCGATGAGCTTAGCGGCTTCTTCTTCGAGCAAAATCTTGCGGGCTTCGGCTATAGTTACTTTGCGCTTCTTGGTCTTTTTGGGCATCATGCCGCTGATCATCTCCTGGATGTTCATCATAGAAGCTTCGTCCATGCCGGGACCCATTACGCCCACACCTGGCAGAGCGCTCTGCTGCACCCTGATCTCTATTTTTCGATCCTCGAGTTCACCGTTGCGGATTTTTTCTCTGAATTTTTCGCGGGTACGCTCGTTTAGCTCATAATCGGTGTCGGGCATGGTGTTGGTGTCGGAGCTGAAAGACACAGGAGCCGAGCCGCGGCTCTGGATCGGCGGAATGAGCGCATCCAGAATGATGTCTTCTACCACTTCGGCTGCTTTCTGTTTTACTTCTTCTTTTTTGGCAGCCTTTACCATGTTCACCGATTGCTCTACCAGGTCGCGCACCATGCTCTCCACATCGCGACCCACGTAGCCAACTTCCGTAAATTTAGAGGCTTCTACTTTGGTGAAAGGAGCATCGGCAATTTTTGCCAGGCGGCGGGCGATTTCTGTTTTACCCACACCTGTTGCGCCAATCATAAGAATGTTGTTAGGCACTATTTCACGCCTGATGCTTTCGTCGGCATTCATTCTGCGCCATCGGTTACGCAGCGCAATGGCTACATTTCGTTTGGCATCTTTCTGACCTATAATATATTTATCCAGCTCCTCTACAATCTGGGCCGGGGTTAAGTGTTCTAAGGACTCTAACATTTCAATTGGTTGTTAATTTGAAATCTCATTTAATGTCATGGGCTACAGTTGCCCGTTAGCTGCTCTTCCGCTTCAGGAAGGTGCTGGTATTGGTGCTTACGGTAATGTAGTGGCTCCCGCCCGATGGGTGAAAAAAGGCTGCTCCATAGTTTAGCTCAAAGCTGCGCACTCTTAACATCGCTCCCAACGACAGGCCTGCTCCTCCCGAAGCCGTATCGAGCCGAAGCTCCTTGCGGCGTAGATGGTTATACCCCGCCCGTAACTGAAAGTTTTTGCTGAAGACGAATTCCGCACCTGCCACAAAATGGCGCGCAATTTTATCGCCCAGCTTTTTCTCCTCTTTTATCTCCTGCCCATTCTCATCCAGCGGCCCCCGCTCATTCGGGTCGAGGTACACAATGTCGAACTGGTAGAGCCGGTGCGCCGTTAGCGATAACCGCACCGGCATGTGCTCCGGCTTGTAACTCAGGCCCAGTTGCGCATCGAATGGCATGGGCTGCCGCTCTCCTCCGTCAAAGGCTTTTACCTGGTAGCCCACATTTTTAAATGCAAGGCCAACTGTAAAATCCTCTTCCGGGTGTTTAAAAGAGCCGCCCACATCTGCTAGCAAGCCAACAGCCTGGTTGCCTGCCATACTCGAAACAGCCACTTTTAAGGTGGCGCCAACTGTAAAAGCCTCCGCCTGCCGCGCATGGCTAATGCTGAGGTTATAATCATTTACAGAGAAAGTACCCAGTTGCATGCCGTTGGCATCGCGGTGAATAAAGTCGCCGTAGTTTATATAATTTACTGCCACAGCATAGCGGCCAAACCGTTCGTTATGAAAGGCATAAGCCAGGTTGCTGTGTTTGATATCGGCCAGGTAGCCTGTATAGTTCAACGAGAGCTGGTTATCCATTTCGGCGTTGAGCAAACCAGGGTTAGCCGCCACCATGTTTACATCGTGGCTCCAGGAGCTGACGTTTATCCCACCCAGTGCTGCGAGTTTTGCATTGGAGGGTAATTCCAGAAAAGAAAAGCTCCGCTGCCCTCCTATCTGTGCATCTACTCCCGAAACAAATCCCAGGAACATGGCGATACATGCAATTACTCTTTTTACCATGCCTCAAGATAAGCAGCTCTTCTTTAATTGTTAAATTGTAAGATGGCTAAATTGCTCTTCCTTTATAAACAGATAGGCTAAAGCCTGCCTCCTCGGCAAATTATTCTAATGAAAATGGCCTTCCGGAGGCATTTTTACCTTTAAGAGCATTGGCCTGCTGGTAAACTGAAGTACCTATCACGGAAACTTCAGCAAATAGCCACCAGCTTTCTAAAGACAACGTAGAAAACCGGAATTTCTGATACACTACCCTCGCCTGCTCTTCATAGTAGCTCCATCATTTACAATAGAAAGCAAGCTACTTCTGTGAAAGCCAGCAAAAAGCGTTGTAATTTACTCCGCAACCGGCTTCTCTTCTGTTACAGTGAGCTTGAGCGGGTATTTCACTTTTTCTTTCAGCAGTGCGATCTTCACCACATCATCCACCCTGTCTACATAGTGTATTTTCAGGCCTTTGATGTAGTTCTCCGGAATTTCGTTAATGTCTTTGCGGTTCTTCTGGCACAGAATAACATCGGTAATACCGGCGCGGCGCGCCGCCAGTATTTTTTCTTTAATGCCACCTACAGGCAGCACTTTGCCACGAAGCGTAATTTCACCCGTCATGGCCAGACGAGGGCGAACCTTGCGTTGCGTAAACACTGAGGCAATAGAGGTAAAGATGGCAATACCAGCCGACGGACCGTCTTTTGGTACAGCTCCTTCCGGGAAGTGAATATGCAGGTCGTATTGGTCGAACAGTCTGTAATCGATGTCCAGTAGTTCAGCATGTGCTTTTAGGTAAGAAATGGCCGTCATAGCCGATTCCTTCATCACATCGCCTAACTGACCTGATAAAGTAAGCTTGCCTTTGCCTTTGCTCAGGATAGACTCTATAAACAGAATATCACCGCCCACTGATGTCCAGGCTAGGCCAGTTACCACACCAGCAGTGTCTATGTCCTGATAAATTTCCTTGTCGAAGATTTCGGAGCCTAAAATTTTCACCACGTCTTCAGGCTTGATGGTAGGTGTAAACTCTTCCTCCATCGCCTTTAGCTTAGCCGTGTTCCGAACCAGTTGCCCGATTTTCCGTTCCAGGCTACGCACCCCCGACTCACGAGTATAGTCTTCTATAACTTTCTGGATGGTGGCCTTTGGCACCTTCACGTCTTCTTCCTGCAAACCGTGTTCGCTTACCTGCTTCGGTACCAGGTGCCGTTTGGCTATTTCAGTTTTCTCCTCCAGCGTGTAACCGGTCAGTTCAATTATCTCCATCCGGTCGCGCAGGGCAGGCTGAATGGTGTCGAGGGAGTTGGCGGTGGCAATAAAGAGCACCTTCGAGAGGTCGTACTCCACATCCAGGTAATTATCGAGGAAGGTATGGTTCTGCTCCGGGTCCAGTACCTCGAGCAAAGCCGAAGAAGGATCGCCTCGAAAATCAGAGGCCAGCTTGTCAATCTCGTCCAGAATGATGACAGGATTAGAAGAACCTATCTTTTTGATCTGGTTGATGATTTTGCCAGGCATGGCACCCACATAGGTACGGCGGTGCCCCCGAATCTCTGCCTCATCGCGCACACCACCTAATGACATCCTGACATACTCACGGCCCAATGCCTTGGCAACCGAACGGCCCAGCGACGTTTTACCCACGCCCGGAGGTCCGTACAGGCACAGGATCGGAGCCTTCATGTCTTGCTTCAGCTTTAGCACCGCCAGGTATTCTATAATCCTGTCCTTCACCTTCTCAAGGCCATAATGGTCAGCATCCAGAATCTTTTTGGTGCGCTTCAGGTTAAAATTGTCTTTAGTATACTCGTTCCAGGGCAGGTCAAGCAAAAACTCCAGGTAGTTTACTGCTACCGGGTACTCCGCCGCCTGCGGGTTTACGCGTGCGAGCCGTTCAATTTCTTTGTTAAAGTGCTTGGCTACAGCCTCTGGCCATTTCTTTTTGGCAGCCCGCTCTCTAAACCGCGCAATTTCCTGATCGGGTCCCTCCTGGCCTAATTCATCCTGCAGCACCTTTATTTGCTGACGCAGAAAATAGTCGCGCTGCTGTTGGTCTATATCAGTATGTACTTTGGTATGGATTTCCTGCTTGAGCTCCAGAAGCTGAATTTCGCGGAGCATAAGCTCGAGCAGCTGCGTGCCACGCTCTGCTCCATCGTTAACCTCCAGAAGCTGCTGCTTTTGAGCCACTTCCACGTTCAGATTCGACGACAGGAAATGCGTCAGAAAGCTAGGGCTATCAATGTTATCAAGGGCCACCTGCGCCTCCTGCGGTATTTCCGGGCTTAGCTTCAGCATTTTAGCCGCCGCATCTTTCAACGACTGCACCAGAGCCTTTACCTCTTTGCTTTTTTTGTTCGGGAAGGTTTCGGTGCAATAGCTGATGCGGGCCTGCAGATACGGGTCTTCCTGGGTAATTTCTTCTACCTTAAAACGGCTTTGCCCTTGTATGATAATAGTGGTGTTACCATCGGGCAGCACCAGCATTTTCAGGATTCTAGCAACAGTGCCTACCTCAAACAGATCTTCGGGTGCAGGCTCGTCGCTTGTCATGTTTTTCTGGGCCACAACACCAATGGTTTTGTCGCCCTTATGTGCTTTGCGCACCAGCCTCACCGATTTTTTTCGGCTTACCGTAATAGGCAGCACTACGCCCGGAAACAGCACTGTGTTTCGGACAGCTAAAATAGGCAGCTCATCAGGTAAATCTTCGGTAGATATATTTTCATCCGGATCCAATGTGATAATTGGAATCATGTCATCATTTTCTTCTCCGGTGATATCGCTCATTAAAAGCTGGTGTAAAAAGTTATTAGAGTTATATGTCATAAGTCAGATTAGTGCCAGTTTGACAGAAACAAGCAGCAGATAGCTTTTTCTCTTTGTAGTACGTGTATAGTCAAGACCTGTGCCAAGCCCACATTTTCTTTCTTTTATTCAAGAAAGAAAGATCATTTAATTTTCTGTCCTGCTTTAAAGAAAACTTATTAGCGGCGAATTCAGCTTAATTTCCTTCGTGTAACATGTTGCTCCAGGCAATGTTTAAGTGCCTTTTGAAGTAGCAGCATAAAATTACTTCGTACTGCTTATAATGCCCTGGCTTCTGTTTATTTTGTTTCAGCAGGCGGCTGCGCGACTTCTTTCATTTTTTGCAGCCATCATTGTTCCGTCTATCCGTCGAGGCCAGCATACAAGCATGGTAGAGATCTTCAATTCATCAAAAATAAATACCTGAAGAGTGATTTTTGTTACTAAATTTATTTACTTAAAAACAATATCTTTGAGCTGATAGTAAAATCACCTGGGTTAATGAAGTACAATTCCCTTTTCGGGTTCTTTTTGTGTTTTTTTCTGTTGCCATTCCTCAGCACCGGCCAATACCAGCATGTCCCGCTGGATTCTGCTCATCCCAAAGTTCGCAAAACCACTCCCTCTGTTGGTTTTCAACTGCAATTTCCTAATATAAATATTATTCCGTATTACAGCAATCGCAAGCTACTGGCTACCATAGAGAAACTTGAGAAGCGAAAACAATACGAACAGGTACAGCCATTACTGGAAAAATATGTCAATAACTTTGGCATCGAAAACTTTTACAAAGATACGCACCTGCTCTGGCGGCTAGGGCAACTGTACGAACGACAAGGGCAAAAAGAAAAAGCCATTGCCATGTTCAGGCTCGTGCTGAAGCACCACCGATCTGATGCACGCCGGGTGCAATCTTACTACGACTCGCTGGAGCAAAACACCAAAGATTTTTACGTGCCTCTCGATTATTACTACGAGCTGGTAGAGTACCGCAAAAAGATTACTACGTTTAAGCCGCCAAAAGGTGTTTACCTGAACATGGGTAACGCCATAAACTCGCCTTACGAAGACTACGGCCCCGCCCTCAGCAAAGACAATGAACTGCTCATATTCACCTCCAAGCGCAACATACAGGGCATACACGGCAAGTCGAACGAAGACTTGTATTACTCTGCTCTTGTAAATGGACATTGGCAGGAAGCCAAGGCGTTTGGCAAGCCTATTAACAGCATTTATAACGAAGGATCGGCCTGCTTAACCCGCGACGGCAAAACTATGTACTTTGCCCGTTGCGAAGCCCCCGATGGTCTGGGCAACTGCGATATTTACTCGGCCACCTTGCAGCCCGATGGCACCTGGGGTCAGATTAAAAACCTGGGAGCCAACGTAAACAGCTACGCCTGGGACTCGCAACCCAGTCTCTCTACTACAGAAGACACGCTCTACTTTGCCTCCGATCGGCTCGGTGGCTTTGGCCTCTCCGACATTTACTACACCTACAAACGTAAAAGTGGCGACTGGGCTCCGGCCAAAAACATGGGCCCTGTTATCAACACCCGCGAAAGTGAGGTAAGCCCGTTTTACCACCCACTGTACCAGGTGCTGTACTTTAGCTCCCGAGGGCAGCTGTTTAACTTTGGCGACTTCGATATTTACAAAACCTACAAAGTAGACGGAAAATGGCAGGAGCCGCTAAATATTGGGCCGCTGGTAAACGGCAAAGGCAGCGAGTACTATTTTACTATAGATGCGGACTCTAAAAACCTGTATTACGCCCGCTCAGAAGCCAACCACCTCGATAACCTGGATCTGTTCTCGTTCCCGCTGCCCATGGAGGCACACCCGCTTGCCGTTACCAAAGTAGAGGGTACGCTTGTCGATTCAGTTACGCAAAAGCCGCTATCAGGCGTTATTTCTGTAATCGATCTGGATAATGGCATCGAGATTTCATCTAAATACATTCGACCAGATGGTTCTTTTGAATTCAATCTGATCGACCATTCCCGTTACATGATTATTATTCAGAGCCCGGACTTTTTTACCATAGAGCGGGAACTGTCGCTGCAGAACGACACCTCACTGCAAGTAATGACGACGCTGATCGACTACAACATTCCGCTGGTGTTCGAGAACATAGAATTCGACCCCATGGAATCGGATATAAAGCCGGAAATGGAACCCATTCTGGATGAAGTAGCCTTTTTCCTGATAGACCACCCCACTTACCTGCTCGAAATTTCCGGCCACACCGACAGCGCCGGAAATCCTGATTTTAACCAGGAGCTCTCTCAGGATCGGGCCAATGCCATACGCCGCTACATAGAGCAGAAAGTGAACCTGGAGGAGGGCCGCATCATCGCTATCGGCTATGGCAGCAGCAAACCTCTCCGTGAAGAAAAAACCGAGGAAGACAAGCGCATAAACCGGCGCGTAGAGTTCAGAGTAGAGAAACCAGATAAGCCCAAACAAGGTAAGTAATTTCAGAGCAGCAGGAACCAGACTGTTGGCCAGTTTATTCTGAAGGGTTTGGTACAGAAAACATCTGCTTTACTACCTTAAACAAAATCTCTGTTATGCCCTTTACTGCTGCGCACCCAGCCATTATTTTGCCTCTGCTCAAATTGCGTTCCCGATGGTTTTCCACCACCGGCCTGGTGTTGGGCAGCGTGGCACCAGATTTTGAATATTTCTTCAGGCTTCGGATTGTAAGTAAGCATAGCCACGAGCTTTCAGGCATTTTACTGTTTAATGTGCCGGTAACATTTCTGCTGGCAATTCTCTTTCATTCTGTGGTGCGCGACATGGCTAAACAGCACCTCCCTCACTGGCTGCGTAGCAGAGCACTGGCCGTGCGCGAACTAAACTGGCTGCAATACCTCCGCAAGCACTGGCTCGTTTTTCTGGTATCTGCTGCCATTGGAGCTGCCTCGCATGTGTTCTGGGATGGCTTTACACACCCCAAAGGCTATTTCGTCGGGCAACTCCCGGTGTTGTTAACCCCTCTTTCGCTTTTCGGGAAAGACATACCCTTATGCCGCATCCTGCAGCATCTTAGCACGGTGGCAGGCGGGCTTCTGCTGTTTTGGTACTGCAAAACGCTGCCAGTCCTTGAACTGCCGAAGAGGGTGTCAAAACAACCGCTTTGGTTTTATTTTTGGATAAAAGTATTTTTAGTGGGCTGTGCTTTTTTGCTCGTTAATGTATTTGCAAGGCCTCACCTGCACCGCACCGTCGATTTTGTGGTTATCTTGATTGGTGGCTGGTTGTTGGCTTTGGTTCTGGCAGGTGTTAAACAGAAGCAGAGCCCAGGTTAGAAACAGCGTTTATAAAAAGTTATCTTCACCTTCCTATAATCCTACTGATACTGGTAGCCAAAGTTCCTTCTTAAAAGAGTACTGCCTAAATTATTCAAATAAAAAAGGCCTTCCAGAAGCCTTTTTTATAGTTGGTAGTGCTGGCCCGTAGGCATGCCTTATTGGTAGACTGTCTCTTTCAAGTTCTTTTTCTTGCTTTTTCCAGCTCCTCATAATTGGTAAGGTCCAGTCGCAGCGGAGTAATAGAAACATAGCCGTGGTCCATGGCATAGCGGTCGGTACCTTCTTCTGTACCTTCCACAGGAATTACCGTAAACCAGAAGTGTTCACGCCCCATAGGGTCTGTACCTGGCACTACTTTGCCATCGTAATGCCGCAACGATTGGCGCGTCCATTGCAGCCCTTTGGCGTTGATCGGAATGTTTACATTCAGCAAGCTAAGATCATTTTGAGGCAGCAACAGTTCCAGACTCTCTCGCACAAATGGCTTTATCAACTCAAAATTAGGCTCGTCGCGGGTAACGGGTGTGCTAAAGGCAATGCCCCTGGTGCCAAACAGGGCAGCCTGCTTGGCCGCTGCCAGAGTACCTGAGTGCCAGGCCGAGTTACCCAGGTTCGTTCCCAGGTTAATTCCCGAAAGTACTACATCTACCTGCTGCTCCCAATGAAACATGCCCATGGCCACACAGTCGGCAGGTGTGCCGTTAACACGGTACGCCTCAAAATTACCAATGGGTGTGGGCTTGTAAGAAAGCGGCCTTGTGGCGGTAATGGCATGTCCCATAGAAGATTGCTCCACATCGGGAGCCACAATACGCACATCGCCGAACTCAGCCGCCACTTCGGCCAGCGCCAAAATTCCCGGACTATAAATTCCATCGTCGTTTGCAATCAATATTCTCATAGCTTCTTTATTAGCAGGTTACTTAACAACTTAGCCGCTCCCTTACACGTTATTTCTGAGCCAGCTTCATCATGATTAAATACTGTATTATGCCTATACGTGTTACTTTATTACACAATCCAGGTGCCGGATTCGAGCAATACACCCCTGAGGAGCTAATCAGGGAGCTTCAGAAAAAAGGCTATGAAGTAAATTATGCCTCCACCAAAGAAGACGACTACGAAGATTATCTGCGCGAGCCGGGCGAGCTGCTCGTAGTGGCAGGAGGCGATGGCACTGTGCAGAAACTAGCAAAGTACATGGTTGGCCGGAAGATACCCATTGGCTTACTACCACTGGGCACGGCTAATAACATTGCGGCAACTCTTGGTATAACAGGAGAGCCTGCCGACATAATTGCCAGCTGGAACATGAACAAAAAAAAGCCTTTTGATGCAGGCATACTCGATGGACCACAAGGCAAAGAGTATTTTATTGAGGCCGTAGGTTTAGGCATTTTTCCAGAACTTATAAAAAGTCGCGAAAAAGAAGACGAAGAGTTCGATAGTCGTGAGGAAGAACTGAAAGATGCCTTAGCACACCAACTGGAAATACTGAACAAGGCAACGCCCTTTACTGCTGAAATAGACCTGGGTGAAGAACAGATGCAAGGGAGCTATCTACTGGTGGAGATTATGAACATTAAATACACTGGCCCTAACATGAACCTGGCTCCTAAAGCTGACCCCGGAGATGGCTGGCTGGATGTGGTGGTAGTGCAGGAAAGCGAGCGTATTAAATTATCTGATTACTTGCAGGCCTGCCTGCGTGGCGACGAAAACATAGATCAGTTTGTCGTGCACCGCGCAAAAAAAATCCTGTTAACCAGCAACAGCACCCAATATCACATCGACGACAGCTCCGAAAAAGACAAAAAAGGTAAACTGAAAATAGAGCTAGTGCCACAGGGGCTGGAGTTCTTAGTTATGTAAGTAGGTAGAAAAACTTCGTACTTTTAATGCTGAAGAGGCTATAGAAGTATTTAGATCAATCAAATTAACTGTCCAGCTAATTAGCCTTCCAACAATTAAATTATTCTAATGAAAAAGCCCTTCCGGAGGCAAATTTAGCTTGACAGGATATGTGGAGAATTCAGAATGGCATCTTTTTAGGACGGTCATTCTTCTGGAAAAGGACACTGTTCGTTGTGCCTTTGGAGCTGATATTAACAATGTTCATCTGATCGTTGAAGAGCTCCATGAGCACTGTGTTGTGCACCAGCAAAGGCAGCGAGGCATGCTGCACAGGTACCTCTACATAAACCCATACTGCATCTGTCTCGGCTTCAGAACCGAGGAATTTGTGTTTTAAGGGCTTGCCTTTTTCCTGCTCAAACACCAGGTGCTCCTGCAAATATGCCTGCAGGTACTGCTGTACCTGAGCTGTATTGCTGTAGGTTATCTTGCTTTTAGCTTTTCGGGTAAGTGCCTCCTCCAGGTCATCCATAAACACCTTTACCGCTACCTCCAAGTGTTGGGTCTTTGAATTATAGGTAATGTCGGTAATGCTGGCATGGTAATCATGCGCTGCTACCTTAAAGCTCACTAGGCAACTTAGGAGAAAGGAAAAGGCGAAAAACTTCATCTTACTTTTCGGCTGGCGGCAAGTCTGCCATTACGCGCCTGGCCATGCCAGGCATGGTATCGTTTACAATTCGCTGCACATCGTTGATGTTAGACTCGTAAGGCACGTTGACCTTGTTACCCGAGATCAGTTTGCCGGAGCTGTCGTAGATAGAGTAGTGAACCAGAAAATCGCGCTGATAGTTCTGTGCTGCCCTGTCGAGGCAATTTTCATAAATCGTTTTTACTTCAAATTGGTTGATAAACACATAGTAATCGATGTCGTACTGGCTGTTATAGCGATCGAAGAAAGAAGCATCTTTCACTGTAACGCCATAGTGCTTGCTCTGATCTTTGGCTACCGGTGTAGGGCCTGATTCTTTGTTAGTTATTTTCTCTTTCTGCTTCTTGAGCCAGTCTGTTGGCGATTTCTTTTCGTTGGTTTGCACCACAGGCTGTCGGTTATACTTAGACTGCTTGTTGTCCTGATAGCTGTAATGCAGCATCTTATACACACTGCCCAGTTCGTTTAAACTGTCGCGGTACACGTCGCCCAACAAATGTATGGTTTCGTACTCGCGGCTGGCCAACATGGCATCCAGGCGATTCCGGAAGGCGTACCGGATATTGGGGCGCGGTATACGGGAGTGCTGCGCTATTTCATCGTCGGCATCAGAAAAGTACAGGTAGGGGTCAAAGGGAATGACCATGATCCGGCTCTTGGTTTTGGTTGCCACAGGTGCCGGCGAGGCGGAGGCCGTGGTACTGCCAGCGCCGGTGGTATACTGCTCCTTGGCACGTGCGCCGGTGGCCGGCACAGCAGCCGGTTGCACTGCTGTTGTGCCTGTTGCCGCTGCCTGCTTAGAAGTGGCAGCAACAGCAGAGTTCAAATAAAGTGTTTGCCCGATCTGCAGCTTATCACCGTTCCAGTGCTGCAGCGAGTCGAGCGGAATATTGAATCTCTTAGAAAGGCTATAATACGTATCGCCCTGCTTTACAATGTATACACTATCAGAAACAGCGGCTTGTTGCGGTACTTTTTCTGTTATCTGGGCTTTTGGACCAGCCTCCGCATTGGCACATACAAAAGTTAAAAGCGTAAAAAGTAATAGGGCAAAAGTTGTAATAGCTCTCATTAGGTATCCTTTTTTAGAAGATCATCTTAAACACATCGTTAAAGATAGCGAAGGCCATCAAGCCTAACAATATCACCATCCCCACTTTCTGGGCATTTTCCAAAAAGTTATCAGAAGGTTTACGTCCTGAAATAATTTCGTAAGTTAAGAAGGCAACATGCCCGCCATCGAGTGCAGGAATAGGTAAAAAGTTCATAAAAGCCAGCACCATAGAAAGCATCCCTACAATCGACCAGAATTTGTACCAGTTAAAGGTATCGCCAAAAATCTGGGCAATGCCGATGGGGCCGCTCAACGATTTGGAGGCAGATACCTCGCCACGGAATATTTTGCCAAAGCCTTTCAGGTTTGCCGTAATAACGCCAAACGCCTGATTGGTGCCGGCCGGTATGGCTTCGCCGAGGCTATAGTCGCGGGTGGCATATTCGAGCAGGGGCTTGTGGTAAAAACCCAACGTGCCGTCTTCGTTCACTTCAGCAGTTAGAGGCTGTATTTTACCTTCGCGCTCTACCTCTATCGACACTTTTTTGCCGGCATTCTTTTGCAGCGCCTCCTGCAGTTCGTTAAAGAACGTTACATTTTCACCGGCTATTTTCTTAAATACATCTCCTTTTTGCAGGCCTGCTTTAGCTGCAGCACTATTAGAGACAACTTCTCCTACCTCAAAAGGAACACGTGGCTGCACAAACAGCATGCGTTCTTTATTGTCTGCCACTCTGTCCATCAGGTCGGCAGGCACCTTCAGGTCGATGCGTTGTCCATTGCGCTCTACAGTGTAATAGGCGTCGCGGCCCAGGAGCATATCCATGGAGTACACATCTTCGAACTTCTCTAGTTCCTTGCCATTTACAGCTACAATTTTATCGCCGGTCTGGAAGCCGATCTCTTTGCCTATTTCGTTGGCTACCACGCCAAACTTGGCCTGAGAGGCCGGCAGATAGCTTTCGCCGTAGTTGTAGGTAAGAGCAACATAAATAACAATACCTGTAATTACGTTTACAATAATGCCGCCCATCATTACTATAAGGCGTTGCCAGGCTGGTTTAGCCCTAAACTCCCAGGGCTGCGGTTCCTGCTTCAGGGTTTCAGTGTCTAAAGACTCATCTACCATACCCGATATTTTCACGAAACCGCCCAGTGGGATTAACCCGAGCATGTATTCTGTTTCACCTATTTTCTTACTTAAAATTTTAGGGGGGAAACCGATGGCATATTTCTCAACGCGCATCCCGAACCACTTAGCAGCCAGCATATGGCCCAACTCGTGCAGGCCAACCAGAATTGTCAAGCCCAAGATGAGCTGGCCTGCCATTATTAAAATATCCATTTATAAAATTTAAAAAGTATGCTTTTTCACAAACAGCAGAAACCCTGCCGAACCAAAAATTTATTTTCTCTACTACCTGCTCACCAGTTCCAGGGAACGCGCACGGGCTTCCTGGTCGGTTAGTACATAATCGTCCAAAGAAGGTTTCGCAATATACGCAACTTTCGCCATACAACTTTCTATGATGTCTGACATCTCCAGAAATCCGACTTCGTCGCGCAGAAAAGCACTTACGGCTATTTCGTTTGCAGCATTGAGGATGCAAGGCATGTTACCGCCCTGTGCCATGGCATTGTAAGCCAGCTGCAGATTCCGGAAGCTCTCAAGATCGGGCTGCTCGAAGGTGAGCTGCGGGTAGTTCAGAAAATTGAAACGGGGGAAATCCGATTTTAGTCTGTTGGGGTAACCCAGCGCGTACTGGATGGGAAGCTTCATGTCGGGCAGACCGAGCTGGGCTTTTATGGAGCCATCCTGAAACTGCACCAGCGAGTGCACAATAGACTGCGGGTGCACCACCACCTCTATCTGGTCGTAGCGTAGGCTGAACAGCCACTTTGCCTCTATCACTTCCAGACCCTTGTTCATGAGCGAAGCTGAGTCAATGGTTATTTTGGCACCCATTTCCCAGTTTGGGTGCTTCAGGGCCTGGGCTTTGGTAACGGTGCGCAGGTAGGCAATGTCTTTGCCGCGAAAGGGTCCACCGGAGGCGGTGAGTATGATCTTCTCGATGGGATTGTGAAACTCACCGGCCAGGCACTGAAAAATAGCACTGTGCTCCGAGTCTACAGGGTAAATATTGACGCCCTTCTGCCGCGCCAGGTCTGTAATCAGCTGCCCTGCCACTACCAGCGTTTCTTTATTGGCCAAGGCTATTTCTTTGCCTGCCTCTATGGCCCTGATGGTAGGCTGCAGACCGGCATAGCCGACCATGGCCGTAAGCACCATATCGACCGTACTCATCTCCACCACCGAGTTCAGGGCATTGGCTCCGGTGTAAACTTTAATGTCTTCCTGCTTCAGCGCCTCCCGTACTTTTTCGTAATGTGCCTCGTTGCAGATAACGATGGCATTTGGTTTGAAGGCAAGTGCCTGTGCAATTAGCAGGTCGGCATTGTTGTGTGCCGTAATTACTTCCAGCTCAAAGCTGTCGGGGTTTGCCGCTATCACCTCCAGCGCCTGCGTACCGATGGAGCCGGTAGAACCCAGTATGGCAATTCTTTTTCTCAAAATCTGTTTCTCTAAATTGCGATCTTTCCTTCAGCTGTAAAGCTGCTGAAATGAATTATTCTCATAAAAACGACTTTTTATTAGATTTTAGATGCTAGATTATAGATGTCAGACTACTTCAATAGTTAAAGGCTAGACCGAAATCTAAATAATCAGAACAACCATCTAACCTTTCAACAATCCGCAATCAAGAACCAGCAATTAAATTATTCTAATAAAAATAGCCTTCCAGACCCTTTTTTTAATTGGAGGCTCAAGGGTCAAAGAACCCGCCTGTTGCTTCACTTAAAAGTAATGTGCCAGTGTAGTGGCCACTAAGGTAACGATGTAAATAATTATGAACCACTTAAATGTTTTCTTCCGGTTCACCTTATTTTTTAAAAAAGGATAAAACAGAAAGTAAAGCACCACTCCCCCCACAAACATCAAAGTTATTGCTTTCAGCATATCCCTTATTTTTGTAACGCCTTACTTTTTTACCTCAAGCAAGCCATCTGCCAGCGTCCGGTCGTTGCTCAGGCGCGGCACCTTGTTCTGGCCTCCTAGTTTGCCCTGTGAGCGCATGTAATCTCTGAACGTACCAGCGGGCAAAGAAGTAACCTTCAGGTCGGCTAAAATGTTTCCGGTAATCAGGTCATCGTAGTAGGTGTTGAGCTGCTGCATCTGCTTGTTCAGTTCCTGCTCAAAACCCTCCAGGTCGTGGGGCGGTTGGGCAAACTCCACCAGCCACTCGTGGTACGACTCGCCCTCGTTCTGGCTCACGTATGGTGCCACTGTAAACTCAAACAGTTCCACCTCCTTGTGCTTGCTAATGGTGCGTTGCATCGCCTTCTCCACTTCCTCGCCGATTACGTGTTCGCCAAATGCCGAGATAAAATGCTTGATGCGGCCACTCACAATTACTTTATATGGCTTCAGGGAAGTAAACTTTACCGTGTCGCCAATAGAATAACCCCACAGCCCGGCATTGCTGCTCACGACCAAGGCATAATTCACCCCCAACTCTACCTCCCCAATGGTGAGGCGGGTGGGGTTCTCATTAAAATATTCTTCTGTGGGGATAAATTCGTAGAAAATGCCGCTGTTGAGGAGTAACAGCAGTCCTTTGTCGTTTTGCTCGTTCTGAAACGCAAAGAAGCCCTCTGAGGCCGGAAAGAGCTCGATAGAATCTACCTGCTTGCCAATCGATTCCATCAGCTTTGGCCGGTAAGGCTCAAAATTTACGCCACCGTACACAAACAGCGAGAAATCCGGAAAGATGTCTTTTATCTGCTTGCCGGTACGTTTCATCAGCTTATCGAAATACATCTGCACCCAGGGCGGAATGCCTGAGATCAGCGTCATCGGCTGGTCAATGGTTTCGTCTATGATTTTGTCGAGCTTGGTTTCCCAGTCTTCTATGCAGTTGGTCTCGTAGCTGGGCATTTGGTTCGTGCGCAGGTAGCCAGGCACATGGTGGTTCGAGATACCCGACAGGCGACCGGTTTTGATACCGCCTACCTCCTCCAGCACCGGACTCCCCGATAAAAACATAAGCTTGCCGTTCAGGAACTGAGCCTTGCCGGTTTCGTGGATGTAGGCCAGCAAAGAATCGCGGGCCCCGTTGATGTGGTTCGAGATGGAATCGCGGGTAATGGGGATGTATTTGGTGCCGGAAGTGGTGCCGGAGGTTTTGGCCAGGTACAACGGTTTGCCCGGCCAGAGCACATCCTTCTCCCCTTCTTTTACGCGATTGAAATAGCTTTTCAGCCCTTCGTAATCTTTTACAGGTACCGCCTTCACAAAATCGGCGTGCGAGCTAATGCTGGCAAACTGGTGATCGCGACCAAAGGCAGTGTTCTGAGCTTTTGCCAGAATATGATCAAATACAGCTTTCTGAGCCTCAACCGGATGTTGGATCCATTGCTGATGCTTTTTGTGTATGTACGCTGCGAAAGCCTTACTTAACCATGCTTTTACACCCATAAAGTTTATGTTAGTCCTGATGTAAAGATAGGTAGATAAAGCCTAATGGCATAAAAGGCCGTAAAGAAAATAAGGAAAGCTCCTGTTTTCTTTCTATTTCGCTATTATTTTCATAACCTTAACTCTTATAACAATGTTATACACTTTATAAAAATCAATCTAAAATTATGAAAGCACACAGAGCATCAGCCAAATGGAACAAAGGTCTGAAAGATGGTTCGGGCCAGGTAAAAACAGGCAACGGCACCGTTGAAGCCAACTATACGTTTAATACCCGCTTCGGCGACAGTACCAACGGCACTACGCCCGAAGAACTGATAGGTGCAGCCCACGCCGGCTGTTTCTCTATGTTTCTGAGCGCTCTGGCTGGCAACAAAGGCCTTAGCCCCGAGTATGTTCAAACCGATGCGAAAGTGTATTTGGGAGAAAAAGACGGTGGGCCGCACATTATGAAAATTGAACTCACCACCGAAGCCAGCATTCCAGGCATTTCAGAAGAAGATTTCCAGCAGCTTGCGCAGGAAGCTAAAGCGGGCTGCCCGATCTCCAAAGTCCTTGCTGCTGTACCGGAGATGACATTGAAGGCTTCTTTAAAAGCGTAAAATCGCTATATTGCAGCCAATTTAGCGGTTGCCGCTATTGTTCTACCTCATTTTACAGCTATGTCGCCTACCAGTAGTAATGCCAGATCATCTTTAATCGTGCAGCTAAGCCCAACCAGAAATGCCTTGCTTTCTTTTATGGTTCAGTTTACGCTCGCGCTTTCCTGGGTGGGTTGGGCTGTGTACATTCTGGCGCAGCGAGACCCTTTTAGCGAGCAAACGCTGCTGTACTATATCTTTTTATTTGTGGCGCTTTCGTTTCTGGTCTATGTGGTACTCCAGAACACCTCTGTCTTCGGTGTGCAATCTTATATTGAGGTTACGCCGGAATATATTGTGCACAAAGAGGGTGTTTTCCGAAAAAAAGAGATGGCGACCATTCCAGAGATTAAGGCCGTACAGCTTGCCCGTCGTTCTATGCTTATTCAGGAACGTAACGGCGCTGAACTACTGCTGAATCTGCGGCAGGTTCGCAAAAAGCGTGATGTAAAGCGTTTGAAAGATAAAATTAGTGAACTGGCTGCGAAGTATCAGTTTGAAATGAGTACGTTAGATACCAAAAAGTAGGAACTATTAGGTAACCTTTCTCGCATTCTATACAACAGCCTCTGCTTTACTTGAAAAGCGGGGGCTGTTTCTTTTTATCTGTAGCTAGAGAGTCTGATTCGTTTAAATCATTTATATAGCAGGTGTCGTATTGCCCCTTTTTGTCATCCTGGAAGGATCTTGTGGCCAGTGGCAGGTGCAGGTTTAGTCTAAGTTTGCATAGTTTCTGTTACAGCTGTGACCTCGCAGTGAAGCTGTTGTATTGCTGGAGTCTTTGTTCTTTTTGTCTTGATACAAAAAGAACCAAAAAGATCAAGACGATTTTGTCTAAAGGCCCTCGCTAGTGCGAGCTTGTAGCTCGTACTAGCGAGGCCAACGGTTTGACTTTCTAGCGTCGGCCATATTTGATAGCAGTCGCTGATAGCTTATTAGTCTAAGTTCGCATAGCTGCTTTTACTGCTGTGACCTCGGGGTGGAGCTATTTCATAGCTGGCTTTCTTGTTCTTTTTGTCTTGATACAAAAAGAACCAAAAAAATCAAGACGATTTTGAACTCGCTGAACGCTCAAACAAAAAATCGTCAACTTGTGCACCTGGCAGTGGTGTTCGCACTGTAGCCTTATGCTAAATTATTCTAATCAAATAGACCTTCCAGAGCCAAAAAACCTCTAAAGCCCTTAGGCTTGAAGCAATTTCTAATTTTGAATTTTTAATTTGGCGCAGCCTAGCCCTACCCTGCTTTGGATTTGAATTTCTTTTGAAGTTCCTGGATGCTGGCTTTGAATTTCTTGTCGGTATCGATCATGTCGGACACCGTTTGTACCGAGTGGATAACGGTACTGTGGTCGCGGCCGCCAAAGTGGTAGCCGATGGACTTGAGGGAGTGGCTGGTAAATTCTTTGGCAAAGTACATGGCTACCTGACGCGCCGTCACGATTTCCTTTTTACGGGTTTTGGCTTTTAGCGAATCGAGGCTTACCTGAAAGTACTCGGCCACGGTTTTCTGAATAAAGTCGAGGTTTACTTCTGTCTCAACGTCTTCAATAATATGCTTCAGAGCCTGCTTGGCAAGCTCCAGGTCAATTTCTTTGCGGTTCAGCGAAGACTGCGCGATAAGTGAAATTAGTACACCTTCCAGCTCTCTCACGTTGGTATCTACGCTGTAGGCGAGGTACTCCACCACATTATCCGGAATATCGATGCCATCGCTCTGCATCTTTTTCTGAATGATGGCCATACGCGTTTCAAAGTCCGGGCTTTGCAAGTCGGCCGTAAGCCCCCATTTAAACCGGGACAGCAAACGCTCCTCCAGCCCCTTCAGGTCGCGTGGCGGACAGTCGGAAGTCATTACAATTTGCTTACCGGACTGGTGCAGGTGGTTAAAGATGTGGAAAAACATCTCCTGTGTTTTCTCCTTGCCACTCAAAAATTGCACATCGTCAATAATCAGGATGTCGACGAGCAGGTAGAAGTTGGCGAAGTCCTGCACATTGTTTGTCTTGAGCGATTCGATGAACTGGTTCACGAACTTCTCCGACGAAACATACAGTACAAACTTTTCGGGGTTGCTGTTCTTGATCTGGTTACCAATAGCCTGCACTAGGTGCGTTTTACCTAGACCCACGCCACCGTACACCATCAGTGGGTTAAACGAGGTGGTACCGGGCTTGTTGGCTACAGCATAACCAGCAGATCGAGCCAGGCGATTACAGTCTCCCTCAATATAATTCTCGAAAGTATAAGAACCGTTCAGCTGCGAGTTCAGGAAGTTCCGGTCAATGGTTTTCGACTCGAACGGGCTTTTGATAAAGTTCTGCTCAGGCCTGTAAGAATTAACAACTGCCTGTGGAATTTTTTTGGTCGGAATGTTGACAGTTTGTGGTTTGTTGGAGTCGTTGCCCCTATCCACAATAATAGAATATTCCAATCTGCCTTCGCTCCCCAGTTCGTGGTAGATGACCTTCTTCAGCAGGCTGACATAGTGCTCCTCCAGCCATTCATAAAAGAACTGGCTGGGCACTTGTATAGTTAGCACGCTGTCGCGAAGCGATATCGGCTTTATTGGCTCAAACCAAGTTTTAAAACTTTGTTCGCCAATGTTTTCCTTTATCACCTGTAGGCAGTTGCTCCATACAGTTGTACAGTCTTTAATCATCCAATTTTCCAAAACTCACAAGATTCGTTTGGTGAAACAAACCTCTCCTTTATCGGCAGGGGGGTTACAAATTTGCTCAAATATTTCTAAACAAAAAATTATTTATTTACGAAGTTAATACAGGGTTATCCACACCCAGAACAGCTGTGCGTACGCCCACTTTCTCCTTTGTTTTTTTCTGAAAAGTAAAGTCGATCCGGCCCAAAAACA
Organism: Pontibacter sp. 13R65; assembly: GCF_047525655.1. Lineage (NCBI taxonomy): Bacteria > Pseudomonadati > Bacteroidota > Cytophagia > Cytophagales > Hymenobacteraceae > Pontibacter > Pontibacter sp. 13R65. Next base: position 210,487 of record NZ_JBLIQL010000004.1, on the reverse strand, counting down.
GCCCCGACCACCCCACCTGGTTGATCATAGTTTCGTGCCCGCTGCCGTGTTGAATCAGTTCAGGCTCCTCCATAAACGTGTGGGTGTGCCCACCCAGAATAAGGTCTATACCGCTTACGCGCTGCGCCAGTTTCCGGTCGTCTATTTTTTCGGAGGTATAGCTGTAGCCCAGGTGCGAGAGGCAAACCACAAAATGGCATTTTTCCTGTTCCCGCAGCACCTGCACCATTTCCTCCGCTTTCTGCACCGGGTCAAGGTAGAGGGTTTCGGCATAATTTTTTTTCCCTACCAAACCTTCTAACTGTATGCCTAAACCAAACACCCCAATACGCAGCCCCTGTTTCTCAAATACCTTGTAAGGCTTAACCTGGCCATCAAGTACGGTTTTGGAAAAATCGTAGTTTGCACTCAGAAAAGGGAAACCAGCATGGGGCAGTTGGCGTTGCAGCCCCTCCAGGCCGTTGTCGAAGTCGTGGTTGCCCAGTGTGGCGGCATCGTAACGCATCTGCGTCATGAGCTTAAACTCCAGTTCTCCTTCAAAAAAGTTAAAGTAGGGTGTGCCCTGCCAAATATCGCCTGAGTCGAAGAGGAGCACGTTAGACTCCTGCGCCCTTATATCTGAGATGAGCGTAGCTCTACGAGCCATACCACCCATACCGCCGTAAGCACGGCCATCGTCCGGAAAAGGATCGATGCGCGAGTGCTGGTCGTTGGTATGTAAAATGGTTAATTTTATGGCCTGGTTAGCAGCCTCTGCCGAAAATGGAATGCCAAGCAAACTTATACCTGCCGCCCCTGCTGCCGTTGTTTTTAAAAAGTCTCTTCTTTTCATGGTAGTGGTTTAGGGATGAATGGTAACACGTGGCGCAGTATCAACAGTTATAGTTTTTCCGCTTGCTGTTAGCTTCCTGATGTGCCGGATTATAGCATCGCGCATTAGTATGTCCACTTTATCTGTAGCCAGGGCTTTGCTGAACATACTCATGTTGTCGCCGCCGTTTGCCAGGTAATCGGAGGTGAGTACCGTATAGTTTTTAGCGGCGTCAAAAGGTTTTCCGGCAATGTATATGTCTGTTGCCTTGCCGCCTACTACAGTGTAGGTAGCGTTGGCCATGGGGGCAATTTTGGTACGGGCGGCAAAATCGAACAGCTCCTGCGTGGTAGAACCATCCAGCGTAAGCACGAGCAGCTCGTTCTCGAAGGGCATAAGTTCAAAAGCATTGCCTATGGTTACATCTCCTTCCGGTATCGGCGAACGAAAACCACCGTTGGTAGCCACTGCCATATCAATGGGTTGATCATACAGTTCCTGCGCCACCTCCAGCAACAGATCCACTACAAAATTACCCAGCGGCGACTGGTACTCTCCTTTTGTTAGCTCTGCCTCGGAACGCCCAATTACCTCCGACATCTGTGTGGTTACCCGCTCGCGATAGGGTGCAATGGTAGCTTCCGCAAAACTGTTTTCTTCCAGAGTACCATTTACTGGTACATCTGTGTGTTCTGTGCCAGTGGCTGCCTGCCACACCCGCGGCTGGCAACTGACCAGCACTAACAAGAGTAGCCACGTGCTGGAACTGGCCCGGAATAGCTTTTTCATTTAAAAGAGTTGATGGTCAAAAACAAAATGCAAAAGTACAGAGATAGGACCAGCAGCGCAACCAAGTTAAAGCCTAGTTTAAATTTAAAGTCTAAACCTTGATTTTTATTGAAATATTATTAATTTTATACGAAGTAATACAAAATACACTCCACTATGAAACAACTTCTATCGCTCCTGCTCCTTTGTTTCTCCTGCCTTTGGCTAACGCCAACCCAGGCATCGCACCTGCGAGGAGGCTATATTACCTATACCACAGATGCACAGAACCCGCGCAGTTACAATTTTGAGATGGTAGTTTTCAGAGACATAACTGGTGTGGGTGCCGAACCCTCTGTTACAATTTTTACTGGTCTAGACAACGTAATAGTTACAAAAACATCAGAAATAGACCTCGGTGATAACATTAGCAGACTGACTTACGTCTGGAACTCCACCTATCCTGCCGATGGCACCTACACCGTCTCCTGGGTAGGTATCAATCGTAATAATAATATATTAAATGTAGCACAACCTTCAGAACAGCACTCCTTTTTGCTGCAGACTACCTTTACCGTTAGCTCCCTTAACCCCGACAGGCACGGCATAAACTATTTAAACCCCTCTACCACAGATGCCTATGCAGGCACTCCCCTAAAATTTAACCTCCAGGCGTACGATGCAGATGGCGACAGCCTTGTTTACTCCCTTACCAGCCCTTACAGAATGAGTGCCAACAACACGCCGCAGCCTGTGCCAGGTTACACCATTCCGGAGGGCTTGTCTGTAAACCAATTTGGCGAAATTAACTGGCCTGAACCGACTACAAAAGGAGAATTTATCTTTGCAGTGGAAGTAAAGGCCTATCGCGACAAGCGCCTAGTACATACCAGCATAAACGACCTGCAGGTATTGGTGCGGGATGCGGAAGCTGCACCGGAGTTTTCGCTCACAAACCAAAACCAGCTCAACATATCCAGTGGTGGCTACATACTGGCTAAACCCGATATACCACTCAAGTTGAGCTTCTTTGTCAAAAACCCTTCAGACAAAACATTGGAAGTGTTACAACCAGTAAGCGAACTACAGGAACCGCACCTCAATACCCAGAACACCATACAGATTGCCCACCGCGATTCTGCCGGTGGCATAGTAAAAGAAATCCTTTTTACGCCAACCACATCGCTTAAACGAAGCGTGCCTTTTGCGCTCGGCATACGTGGTCAAGTAAAAACGCAGGATAACGGCCGGAATTTGTATAAACGAGAATTTGTTTATTTGCTTGTAGGCGACCAGTTGTCTAATTCGCTGCCCGACCTGCTCCCTGAGTTAGCGCACCTGCTCTACCCCAACCCAGCTGGTACCCATTTTATCGTAGAGGCTCCCGCTGCCTCTTCTGCAATTTTCAGGCTTTATGCCCTCGATGGCCGGCTGGTGAAGGAACAGGTGCTGCAGCCTGGCAAGAACAGGGTGGTAAGACCTTCCGGCATCAATACCGGCCTCTACACCTACCAGATCAGCAGCCATGGTTACCGGAGCAGAACAGGCAAGTTGTTGCTGGAGTAAATTGCAGAAACCACGTCCGGAAGATTAAATTCATTAGAATAAATTACAGAACTGCGCCGAATGTAGCTACGCCAGATTAAAAATTATACATGTATCCAAAGGTAGCTAGGTAGCAAAAAGAGCTGAGGTCTAATGTCTTTTAAATACCTCAGAAAGGTCATTTTCATTAGAAAAGTTGAAGATCAATACATCAACCTCATCAAAATTGAATACAGCTATGAAAAAACCTCTGACTCTCCGGCTTCTACTCTTGCTTAACTTCAGCTGCTTTTTCCTGTTTCAGGCACAGGCAACCCACCTGCGCGGTGGGTACATGACTTACCATGTTGATGAACAGAATTCATTCAAATATCACTTTTCTTTAATAGTTTATGCAGATGAGTTGGGTGTAAGTATGGATAATCTAGCTCATATCCATGTAAGCGACGGAAGTGTAATAAATGCACCCAGAAAGTCAATAACAGTAGAAGGTAACCAGGTTATCAAAGTTGTTTTTGAAGGGGAGCATACTTTTAGTCAGGAGAGAACATACACTGTTTTCTGGGCAGGTATAAATCGAAATCCCGGGATAATCAATATAAAGCCAACTAGTGATGTACCGTTAGTAATCCAGAGCACTTTAGATGTATCCGCTACTGCAACAAACCGTTATAGCCTGCACTACCTGGTACCCTCCAGTGCGCAAGCTTATGTCGGGCAGCCTTTTAAGTTCAATTTTCTGGCTTTCGATCAGGAAGGAGATAGCCTTAGCTATGAACTTATTACACCATATACGGCTTCCCCAACTGGCATAATTGCACCTGTTGCCGAATTTGTGCAGCCAGATGATTTCCGCGTAAACCGGTTCGGTGAGATCACTTGGGACAATCCGGCGCTAAAAGGACAATACAATTTTGCCTTACAGGTGACCGAACACCGAAACGGTAAGGTAATAGGCACCAGCATTAATGAATTTCAAATTCTTGTGTTCGATGCACTGCCCCTGCCCCAGCTCACGCTTCTCAACAAAGAGGGTTTTATCTCCTCTTCTGATAACCTGCTGCTGGCACCACCTGGCCAGAAGCTCAGGCTACAGTTTCACATAAAAACGCCTTCTAATGGTGTTGCCCAGAAAGCAACCCACGTATCTGAGCTGCTGGAACCGCACTTACGCAACCTATCTACCCTTCAGGTCTCCACCCGCGACACAACAGACGGCTTTATCTACATCATCGATTTTGTGCCATCCGAACACCTTCGGCGCAACCAACCTTATGCCATCGGAGTCAACAGCAGCACAGACAGCAACCAACCTGGCCTACACACTACCCGCTGGGAGTATGCCTACTTGTACGTTGGAGAGCAGCTGCCCCCTGAGCCTGTTGAGCCAAAGCCGGAGCCAGAACCGGAAGAGACAGAGTATAATACCTTTGCCTTATATCCAAATCCGGCCTCACACTACCTGGTAATAGAAATACCCACCCTCGAAGGTGCCTCCGAGGTTTTCTTTTTTGCCTCAAATGGCCAGCTTGCTTGCCGGCTTCAGTTAGAACCTGGCCAAAATATTATCGAAAGGCAAATAGAGCTGGCAGCAGGACTTTATACTTACCAAATTCTAAGTGGAGAGAATAAAGTACGGAAAGGTAAACTCGTGCTGCTCTGATTCTGGAACTACTTCTTTCCCTTCCCCTCCATATAAGCTAACGTAAGATTGGTGAGGGCTTTTACGCCAGTTGTTAAGCTGCTCTCGTCTATAAAAAAGTCGGGGGTGTGGTGAGCTGGAGCGGTTTTAGGGTTCTGACCTTTGGGCATGCCGCCCAGAAAAATAAAAAGCCCCGGAATCTGTTGCTGGTAAAAGGCAAAATCTTCGGCAATGGTTACGGCTTTCATAAATACTGCTTTGTCGCGGCCAGCTACAGTTTGCAGCACCGGTAGCATCCGCTCCATCAGGGCAGGATCGTTGTAGGTAACGGGTGCCATTTTCTGAATACTGACCTCTGCCGTGGCACCGGCGCTTTCAGCTATTTTGGTGGCCGTCAAGGTTATTTTATCGTGGAGCTGTTGCTGCATGTCGGGGCTGAAGGCGCGGATGGTGCCTTCCAGCTGCACCTCTTCCGGAATAATATTGCTGCGCACGCCGCCTTGTATCCGGCCGATGCTGATGACGGCGGCATCTTCGGTTAGCGGCACCTGCCGGCTCACGATGGTTTGCAGCCCTGTTACGATCTGTGCTGCCACAGTTATGGGGTCCACGCCGTCCCAGGGATTGGCACCATGCACCTGCTTGCCCTTCACTTTTATCTGGAAATTATCGGCGCTGGCCATAACGCCACCTGGCCTGTACAGCAGTTGCCCCACCTCTGCCTGCGAGTTCATGTGCAGCCCAAAAATAACTTCCGGTTTCGGACCTTTGTTCAGCACCCCCTCCTTCACCATCAGCGAAGCGCCTCCCTCCTCACCTAAGGGCGCTCCTTCTTCTGAAGGCTGAAAAATAAATTTTACGGTGCCAGGCAAATCGGCTTTCATGCTGGTTAGCACCTCAGCTGTAGCCATAAGTATGGCCACATGCGCATCGTGGCCGCAGGCATGCATTACGCCAACCTCCTGTCCGTTAAAAGTAGTGCGCTCTTTAGAAGCAAAAGGCAGATCTACCCGCTCTGTTACCGGCAGGGCATCCATGTCGGCTCGCAGTGCTACCACCGGCCCTGGCTTTCCTCCTTTTAAAATGCCTACCACACCCGTGTGTGCCACGCCGGTTTGCACCTCCAGCCCCAGTGCCTGCAAATGTTGAGCAACTTTAGCGGCAGTCCGGGTTTCGCGGTTGGCCAGCTCTGGGTGCTGATGAAAATCGCGCCGCCACTCCAGCATCTTCGGCTCCAGCTTAGTGGTTAAAGCAGTGGCCTTTGTAGCCAGCTTAGCGTTCTGTGCAACTACCGGAGCTGCAAACAAGGCAAAAGCAAAGGGTACGGTATATTTCAGGAAGGTGTAGCTGTTTTTCATTTTAAGCAAATTTAGAAAAGGCAAATTACGGGATATCTATGAGAGAAGGAAAAGATCGGGTAGCCTGAGAACAGGATGTACAGCAAATCACGTTTCCAGATCTGAATTCTTCTAATGAAACTGGCCTTCCGGAGGCTTTTTCCAGGCCATAAGGTATAGAGCTTTACATGCTATAAATTATAGCCATTGTTACAGACTAACCTGCATATACATTTTTATATCTTCCCGTTTTTAAATCATCAATTAAAAACTACCGCATCAGCACATTAAACAAATTATTCTAATAAAATCGGCCTTCCGGAGGCTAAGCAAGATAATAAGGCTAAGGCACCCTTCATTTCCAAATCTTCAAATTTCCAGATCCTCAAATCTTTAAATTCTGAAACCCGGCAAACAGATAAATTCTGCTGTTTATGCGCACACCCAGCATTTTCTATCGTAAAGGATAAAGCTTTATCTTTACAATAAAACAGACCTAACCGAGATGATGGACGAAAGCCTGCGCCCTAAAAAGCTTTTTACCGAGTTCAGACCAGCGCCAGTAGCTGCCTGGGCCGAGAAAGCACAGAAGGACCTCCGCGACACCCCACTGGAAAGCCTTACCTGGAACACAGTGGAGGAGATCAGACTGAAGCCATACTTTAGCAGCGAAGATGTGCAGCAACTGCCCTTGCAAACACAGCGGCCCGGTAGCTTTCCGTTTGTGCGCGGGCGCAAAACCGAACAAAACAATTGGCTTACAATTCAGCAAATACAGGTAACAGGCAATGGCCAGGCAGCCATCGATAAAGCAGCCGCTGCACTGAGCAAAGGGGCCGATGGCATTCATTTTATAATTCAGGAGCATCAGCAGTTCGATGTGCCCTACTTGGTCCGGACAATCGACCTCTGCAAGTTCACTGTTTCATACACTTTACAGGATTCGCCTCAGCTGTTTCTGGAGCGCCTGTATGCGCACCTGAGCCAGCTGCAAATCTCACACCGCAACCTGCAGGGCTTCCTCGATTATGACCCGCTTACAAAAGAAGGAAGCCTCGGAAAACAAGAACTCAAAGCACTTACCAAAGCCCTTAACCTGACCAAAGACAGCGGCGAATTATACAGCATTACCGTTAATGGCACCAGCTTTAGCAGGATTGGTGCCTCCACAGTGCAGGAAATTGCCTATACCCTGAGTGCAGCAGTAGAGTACATAGACCAGCTTACTACCGCCGGCGAAACCATAGAGTCGGTGCTGCGCAACATGCAGTTTCACATGGCCTCGGGCACCAATTACTTTTTTGAGATTGTGAAGCTGCGGGTGGTGCGGCTATTGTGGGCAGCTGTGGTAGAAGCTTATCAGGCAGAACCAAGCCTGGCAGGTCAGCTCAGAATCCATGCCTCCAGCTCTAGCTGGTACCAAACCACCCTCGACCCTTACACCAACGTGCTCCGGAGCACCACAGAAGCCATGGCCGCTGTAATGGCTGGTTGCGACTCGCTTACGGTATTGCCCTTCGACTCTACTTATAAACAACCAGAAGAGTTTTCGGAACGCATTGCGCGTAATGTGTCTATTATTCTGAAAGAAGAAGCTTACCTGCACCAGGCCATAGATCCTGCTGCCGGATCTTATTACCTGGAGGCCCTTACACAGGAATTGGCGGCCAAGGCCTGGGATTTTTTTAAAGAGGTGGAGGCATTAGGCGGCTTTAAAGATGCCTACGACCGGGGCTTTATCTTTAAGTCGATTACCGAAGTGAGCCGCAAAAAATTTAGTGCACTGGCAACCGGCAGGCAGGTGTTGGTGGGCACCAACAAGTACACTAACCCCAAAGAGAAGATAGATTTTGATCCGGAACAGCTGATCCAGAGCGCCGACTTCGATACTACCCGGGCAGCTTACCCCACCGAAGTTATGCGGATGGCCACTGAACTGCACCTGCGCAAGCGCAAGCGGCGTCCTAAAGCTATTGTAGCCATTATCGGCGAATCGGTGCAGCGCCGTTCGCATGCCACTTTTGCACAGGAGTTCCTGAGATGTGCCGGCTTTGAGACGGTGCAACAGCCTTACCAAACCGTTGAGGCAGCCTCGGAGCAGTTGTTACAGGCCGAGGTAGAGGTAGTGGTGGTATCGTGTGCGGAGGCAGCCTATGCCCGAGAGTTCGGGCCAAAACTAAAAGCCCACAAGGCCAAACCTACTATTATTATGGCCGATGACCCGGAGCAGATGAAAGACGAACTGGTAGCAAACGGCTTCGACGAGTTTCTGTTCGAAGACTGCGACACAGCCACCCTGCTCGACTTGCTGCACAAGCGGCTTATTTCCTGAATTTTGAATTAGAGAATGAGTGATCGGGTGAATGACTTTGATTAAACAAGATTTAGAGGCAGGCCCAGATATTCTATCTATCCTAAAATTTTGTCAGCTCTTAGATAGAGGCCCGAAATAAAGATTCAGACAACATTCACTCATCCACTCAATCAAAGCTCACAATTAGTAAAATCACTCCTCCACTCACTCAAAAATAAAGGATGAAACCAGACTTCTCTAACATAGATATACACAAAATAGCTGCTGCCACGCATGGCCCTAAAGCCCCGCTCCCGGCCGCTACCTGGCAAACTGCGGAGCAAATGGAGCTGAAAAGCTTTTACACACCCGAAAATGTGCAGCACCTGGAGCACCTCGACTTTGCCGCTGGCCTGCCACCTTACCTGCGTGGCCCCTACAGCACCATGTATGTGCAAAAGCCCTGGACTATCCGGCAGTACGCCGGTTTCTCTACCGCAGAAGAGTCTAATGCTTTTTACCGTCGCAACCTGGCGGGCGGGCAGAAGGGGTTATCTGTTGCCTTTGACCTGGCTACGCACCGCGGCTACGACTCCGACCATCCCCGTGTAGTAGGCGATGTAGGTAAGGCCGGTGTGGCCATCGATTCGGTGGAGGACATGAAAATTCTGTTCGATAAAATTCCGCTGGACCAGATGTCGGTTTCTATGACCATGAATGGGGCCGTGCTGCCTATAATGGCCTTTTACATAGTGGCAGCCGAAGAGCAGGGTGTAAAGCCGGAGCAGCTGAGCGGTACCATTCAGAACGATATCCTGAAGGAGTTTATGGTGCGCAACACCTACATTTACCCACCGGAACCGAGCATGAAAATTATTGCAGATATTTTTGAGTTTACTTCTCAGCACATGCCGCGCTTCAATTCCATCTCTATTTCGGGCTACCACATGCAGGAAGCCGGTGCCACTGCCGACATAGAGTTGGCTTACACACTGGCCGATGGCCTGGAATATGTGCGCACCGGTCTCAAAGCCGGCATGAGCATCGACGATTTTGCGCCGCGCCTCTCCTTCTTCTGGGCCATTGGCATGAACCACTTTATGGAAATTGCCAAACTGCGTGCTGCCCGTATGCTCTGGGCTAAACTGATACAGCCCTTTAACCCCAAGAACCCGAAATCGTTGGCATTGCGGACTCACTGCCAGACCTCCGGCTGGAGCCTGACGGAGCAGGACCCTTTTAACAATATTACCCGCACCTGTGTGGAGGCACTGGCTGCTGCCTTAGGCGGCACTCAAAGTCTTCACACCAACGCGCTAGACGAAGCCATTGCCCTGCCTACTGATTTTTCGGCCCGCATAGCCCGCAACACGCAGCTGTACCTGCAGGAAGAAACGAACATCACCAAAGTAGTAGATCCCTGGGGCGGCTCTTATTATGTAGAAACACTGACGCATGAGCTGGCACACAAAGCCTGGGAGCTAATAGAGGAAGTAGAAGAACTTGGTGGCATGGCTAAAGCCATAGAAACCGGCTTGCCCAAAATGCGGATAGAAGAAGCCGCAGCCCGCAAACAAGCCCGTATAGACTCTGGTAAGGATGTGATTGTGGGTGTAAATAAGTACCGCCCCGAAACTACCCAGGAAATCGAGATACTCGACATTGATAACACCGCCGTGCGAGAATCGCAGTTGAGGCGGCTGGCACAGGTGAAAGAAAGCCGCAACCTGGAAGCGGTGCAAAAGGCTTTGGCCGATTTAACAGCTGCAGCTCAGGCTGGCTCCGGCAATTTGCTGGCGCTGGCTGTAGAAGCAGCCCGCCAGCGCGCCACGCTGGGCGAGATATCTGATGCGCTTGAAAAAATATATGGAAGACATAAAGCCGTGATACGATCTATTTCAGGAGTTTATGCGGCAGAGCTCTCTGATGACGAGAACTTTGCCAGAGCCAAGGCGCTAGCCGATCAGTTTGATGCGCAGGAAGGTCGCCGTCCTCGCATGATGGTGGCCAAAATGGGGCAGGACGGGCACGACCGGGGCTCCAAAATAATTGCCACCTCCTTTGCCGACCTCGGCTTTGACGTAGACATAGGTCCACTGTTCCAGACACCAGCCGAAGTAGCCATGCAAGCCGCCGAAAACGATGTGCACGTGGTGGGGGTATCGTCGTTGGCAGCAGGACATAAAACGCTGGTGCCCCAGCTGATCGAGGAACTCCGCAAACTAGGCCGCGAAGACATTATGGTGATTGTAGGCGGCGTTATTCCGGCTCAGGATTACCAGTTTCTCTACGATGCCGGTGTAGCAGGTGTGTTCGGCCCCGGCACCATTATCTCTGTCGCCGCACAGGATATTCTGGAGAAGCTGCTGAAGGGGATTGATTTCTAAATAAACCTAAACCTGGCGCGGGGCTGAGTTCCGCGCCAAGGTGCCTAAATTGATAACAGCGAATTGATGACCTACCTAAAACTCTTCTTCTAAAAGAATAGCCTTATTCTTACCTTTGCTAAATAAGCGAAAGTATCCGTATTCGTCTCCTCCTTTTTCAAATCAAGAAAACTCAAACCCAGAGGCAATAATTTGTAGCCTGCATTTACCTACCCATGAAACTCAAATACATATTAGTTGCCATTGCAGCAGCCCTCGTTCTCTGGTTCATTTTCGACTCCTTCTCACAGCCCGGCCCTCAAGATCTGAAAGGCGATTTTAAGGAAGTGGCTATGTACCGCAACGAAAACAACACTGGCCCCATTGTGCGGGTTTATGCTGTAACAGTGGCCGATACGCTTTGGCAGGAGATGCAGCAGTATGGCGATTTTATGCCGCACACCAAGTATGGCAACACCAAAGTTTACTTTTTCCAGCAAGGCACTAACGTACCGGAGCAGGTAACAGCCGGAAAAGCGAACATACCCGCCGCCTACCAGCAGTATTGCCTGGCCCGTTACGAAAAAGATGCTATGGGACAGGTGTCGTTTGTGAGGCAACCTTTCCGCAAAAATAACTAAACCTGTTACTCTCTAGCATAAATTAACCCTAGTTCTCTGCAGGTGCTAAAAACCTCCGGAAGGCTATTTTTATTAGAAGAATTCAGTTTTTATTAGGCGATTACAGGCTTTTAGCAAATTCAGCTATATGTCGCGATAGAACCTATCGTATGGCTTGCGTATAACCTACCTTAAATGCTGTAGCAATTTTTAGATAAACCTGCAGCGGTAGTTTAACCTTAGCTTGATAATCTATGAAAAATAAACTCAAACTGATACTAGCTACATTGTTTATAGGGTCCTCGCTTAGCCTGGCATCCTGTGGAGGAACAGGTGGAGAGTCTGGTGAGAATGCCAGCATGCCACCTGAATCGTTAGAGGGTGACACTCGTGAAACAGGTGCCGACATTACAGGCGACCAGCCCGGCACCGGCACTTCCGACACGCTCAGTACCAATGCTACCGGCACTGGTACCGATAGTGCCGGTCTCGGCACTACGACAGGCCAATAAGCATAAAAAAGCGGCTGCTCAAATCGGGCAGCCGCTTTTTTATTACCGTAGTTTATGGCAGTCTCTATCCAGAGGGCATGTGCTGTAACAGCACATGCAACTCTACCTTGCGGCCTTGCCTATTTTAAACCGCAGAAAGCCTATGGCAAACGAGGCGCCAGGGTTACTGTCGGAGGCGGGGGCTAAAATGTCGCGGGTGGCGAAGCCAAATTCGTACACGGGGGTTACAACAGAAAAGCCGAAGGGCAGGTTAAACTTGTCGCCGGCACCTGTAGAGACCCCGGAACTTAAGCGGATAAACCGAACCGGCATATAATCCACACCCAATCCTACGAAGCTCGACGATAAATTGCCAGGCGCTTTGTTTAAGGGTGCCACAAAATCAAGCCCTACTTCCACCCTTTTCCCCAACTGCATGCCAACGCCAGCACGCAGGCGGGTGGGCAGGCTAGTCTGTATTTGACCTACAGGAGAAAAGGTAAAGGCGCTGTCGACTACATTCTGAGCAATGTCTATAAACTCATCCCAATAATCATCGTTGTTTCGTTCTCCTCTTGGCGGCAACCTGAAACCATTGTCTTCTCCCACAAGCAAGTTCTTGTTCCAGGTCATTTTGCCGATGTCGGTAACAGAGAGAGATGCTTTTACCATCTTGTTTATTTCTGCCGAAACGCCCAGATCAAAGCCGTGGCCATGCCCCACAGGATGCAGCGCCCCTTTATCGCTTCTGTAGTTGAAGTTGGGGTTGTTAATGTACTCACTGTAGTCGATGTCCAGAACAGGAGAAGCTGCATTGTAGGCTTTTACGTCGCCATTTAGGGCGCTGAACTCATAAATTGCCATGCCCTGCAAATATTTATAACCTACACCGGCATATAAGTCGAGCAGGGGCAACTCCAGTAGTTTCCGGCCATACGCCAGATTCCACTCATTTAGCCACGATGCTTTTATGGCAGTGCCATCAAAAACATCCGACACATATACAATGTCGCCTGAGTTTACTTCGTCGTATATGGGGGCATCGTCGCCAAGAAAAGCCAACTCTGCAAAGTTCTTGTTGAAGGCCACATGCCCAAGCATACGCTGCCGGTTACTGAAGGCAAAGCTGCCGACCTGGCCCAGGTTGGCCGATATGGCAAAGGTATTCAGCTCTGCGCCCACATTCAGCACATTATTACTTGCAAAAGCTTTGGCAAATTGCTGCCGATCGGCCATAGAAATATTCTGCGGGCTTGAAATATCCAGAAACTGACTTAGCGTTTTCCTGTTAAACGTTTGCGAGCTCACACCTGCCCCACCTTCCATTACCGTAAAGGCCACCAAAGAGGTACCTCTGGCAAGATTAGAAGGGTTTACACCAATAGCTTGGTAATCTGTAACAAAGGTATTCATCACACCCCCGCGGCCTGTCGCTGAAAAGCTGCTTAGCTCCACCTGGGCCAGCACCTGCACCTGGCTCAGGAGCAGAAAAAAGAAGAAAAGTATAATTCTATGCATATTGCTTGATAAAAGTTTTTCTGGAAGTAATGCAGGAAACTTAGATGCAGCTGCTTCTTCAGCAGCAAGCTCAAAGATAGAAGTTAGCTCACTTTTTTGTACGACTTTTTATATCTACAAAAGACTATATCCGATTATTTTTTTGTGAAGCCTGTTTTATGCACCCAAAATTTATTCTACTACCGTACTTTTTCGCTGCACGGTATGCGCACTAAAATAACCCAAAGCACCACCTGTAATGTTGGAGACTGGGTTACCCGGTGCGGCCGCATTTTGACCTATGGTTTGTTCCAGGCTATAAAAATAGTTGTATACCGCACTATCTATAGACTGCATTTCTACCAGAATGTGATCGCCCACCTTAATATCTCCTTCATCATCGCCAAACCGTGGCAGCGACCGTCTTACCAGCCGGCCATCGGTGTACTGATCGCTGCTGATATAGACAGATTTTACTTTTTGGTTGTTAATGTACAGCTCATAGCGGTAAAAATTCGGTACACCAGCAGGGTCGTTGTATTGGGCGTATGGTATCCACATCGGTTCGCCAAAAGTAGTTAGCTCCTCTACATAAAGACTATCGAAGGGCACAGGCTCCGGCATGGTAGAAACAGCGCTAAATGTTTCGTCGCCGATAGTTACCACCAAGTGGTACGACCTACCGGGTACTCCTGCAAGGCTGGAAATAGCGTAAACGCCTGGGCTCTGCTGCGTGAGCGTTTCGGTATTGCCGGCATTGTCTGAAACAGTGACTACGGCATTACTAACGCCTTCGAACACATTATTCTCATCGAAATTTTTGGTGCGGCTTATTTTCACCTGGCCCGGGTTATCTCCGTTGGTAATGTTGCCTTCTATCACATAGCGGGCGGAGGCAGCATTTAAGTCCACATCTATTACTCTTTCGCAGGCGCTGAGCAACTGAGTTAAAACTGCGGCAGCAAGCAAAAGGAGCAGGTAGCGCATTTGATATAGTTTCATCTTGAACGACTGGTTTAGAATTTGAAGTTGTAAGAGACGGAAGGCACCATTTTAAAAAGGGCAATCTGGTAAGCTTCTGTTCTGGATGGGTCTACCTCATTTTCTCTAAAATTAATCAGGAAGGCATTTTCGCGGCCATATACATTGTAAATACTGAAGACCAGCTCCGAAGAGTACTTTTCGGTATCTTTTAAGGTCTTAGTAGCTCCTATGTCCATGCGGTGGTAATCAGGCATGCGGTAGCCGTTACGCTCAGTATAATAAAACACCACCTGGTCGTCTACGCGGTACTTGCCGGCTGGGAAGGTTACGGCATTGCCAGTGTTGTATACCCAATTGCCCGAAAGCGTCCACTTCTCCGAAAGCTGGTAGATTCCTACTATCGAGACATCGTGGGTTCTGTCTTGCCTGGCGGCATACCAGTTATTGTTGTTAATGCCATCTATCAGCCTTTCGGAGCGCGAAAGGGTGTAGCCGATCCAGCCATTAAGCCGCCCAAATTTCTTTTTCAGGAAAAACTCTACCCCATATGCACGGCCTTTGCCAAAGAGCAGCTCTGTTTCCACCATATCGCTGTTGGTAATGTTGGCACCGTCTTTATAGTCGATCTGGTTCTGCATGTGCTTGTAGTAACCTTCTAAACTAAACTCATATAAGTTGTCCGAGAAGTTCCGGAAGTAGCCCAACGAAACCTGGTCGGCCAACCCCGGCTTTATGTTATTGGAGCTTGGCACCCACTTATCGGTGGGGTTGGTAGTGGTGGAGTTAGAAAGCAGGTGCAGGTATTGGCTGGTACGCGCATAAGATGCCTTCATTGAAGATGTTTCGTTGAGTTGATAAGCCCCTGACAGGCGCGGTTCCAGGTTAAAATATGTTTTCACAATTTTGCCTGAGCCATAGCTGGTAGTGCCAATAACCTCCTTATTCTCGTTGATGGTGTAAAAATCGCCTTTGCCAAAAATGCTGAAAGAGGTGAGGCGCAAGCCATAAATCAGGCTCAACCGCTCGTTGGCCGTCCAGGTGTTTGAGATGTAGGCAGCATTCTCCAAAGAATACCTTTCCTGCAGGGCACTCGGATTAATATTGGATTCTCCTGTTACGGTAATCTCGCCGGGTACAACTTTGTGGTAAATAGCGTTAGCGCCAAACTTAACGGCATTCTGTGGATTCGGGAAAAACTCAAACTCCTGCTTCAGGTTCAGATCCTGGATACGGGAAGTTATTTCAAAGCTGTTGTTGTTCGTGTTGATGCCAATTTTATAATTATAATCGCTGAAGATGAAGGAGGTGTTGGAGAAGAGGCGGTCGCTGACCAGGTGGCTCCAGCGCACGGTGCCGGTGGCATTTCCCCAGTCAATGCCAAACTCATCACGAAAGCCTAATTTATCGCGGCCAAAGTAGCCTGACACAAACAGCCTGTCTTTCTCAGACAAGGTGTAGCTGAGCTTGGCATTAAGGTCGTAAAAGTAAAGCGAGCTGTTCCTGAAATCATCGTCGCCGCTCAGCTTCAGAAACGTATCGGCATAGGTTCTGCGCCCGCTTATCAGAAACGACGATTTATCTTTCTGAATAGGACCTTCTACGTTCAGCCTGGCTGCAATAAGGCCAATTCCACCACTTACCTGATAATCCTGGTTGTTACCATCGTTCATCTTAATATCCAGCACCGACGAAAGCCTGCCCCCATACTCCGAAGGCATGCCGCCTTTGTACACGGTCACATCTTTTATGGCATCGGAGTTAAAGGTAGAGAAGAAACCCAGCAAATGCGAGGCGTTGTAAACTGGTGCATCGTCGAGCAGGATCAAGTTCTGATCGGCCCCTCCTCCTCTTACATAAAAACCAGCGTTGCCTTCGCCCACCGACTTAATGCCAGGCATGAGCTGCACCGATTTGAGCACATCGCGCTCGCCCATGAGTACAGGCAGGAGGTTAATTTCTTTCATATCCAGCCTCTCTACCCCTGCCTGCGGACTTCTTACGTTTTGGTCGGCACGCGAAGAAGTAACCACCACTTCGTTCAGCTGCCGGCTCTGCGACTCGAGCGAGATATTCAGCTTCAGGCTTTTGTCGAGGTTTACTTTTTGCTGCTGTTGCTGAAAACCAACATAATCGATCAGGAGTGTGTAAGCTGCAGCCGGAAGCGTGAGCGAGAAGTTGCCATATTCGTTTGTGGCGGCTCCTGTTCCGGGCAATTCTGCCACACGCACGGTTGCCCCTATCAGGGTTTCGCCGCTGGCTTTGTCTTTAATAGTGCCGCTTATGGTGTACTTCGGAGCCTGAGCCGATGCGTTGTAGAATACTAGGAGCAGGCAAAAGAGCAATGGCACAATAGAGTAAATCTTACTCTTAAACACAGGAGTAAAGGTCATTTCAATGTCAAGTTTCAATCGTTTAAATTTAAACGAACCTATATAGTTTGGAATTCAACGCTGATTTTGCGTCGTATAGTATATTCAGAATTATTCAACAGGCGGAGGGAATATAAGTTTACGGGAGAAACAAAAATCGCAGAAGGTGGCATTTTATATGTTGTGCTTCGCAGCACTAGTCACTACGGCTTTAAAACGTGGCAAAGGTACAGTTATGATATAAATATCGTAAATATAGTATGTTTGACTGGGCACTAACAGCATCACCTGTTTACTTTTTTGTTAAACTTCCGGGTTTCTTGTAGAGAAGAAGCGAAAGATGCATCATAGATTAAGTTCGCCTAGATACTTTAATGCTGTTAAAGCTGTAGTTAAGGTATTTTATTGACCGTGTTTGGGGTTTTATTATTTTGATTTTGACCCGATCCCGAGCCCGCTTAACGCGCAAACACTTTTTCTATATTTAATTTGTGGACCTGGCAAAGGTATATGCTTTATAGCTTCGTGCTGGTATCTAATTTCAGCATTCAGCTACTGTACAACATAAATTATTCTAATGAAAAAGGCCTTCAGGAGGCAATTTATTGCTTTTATGCTTTGGGCTTGGCAAGGGCGATATTGTCCTTTACCTACATGCAGATAGCAAGGTTAATAGCAAGGAGAGGGTGCAGCCTGACCAGGCACCATAAAATGCAAAAGAGGTTTTCTGGTCCGTCGCGTGCCAATTTCTTACGTAACTAATCTAACAGGACCAAACCAAAAATGTTGGCTACTTTTGCCTTTAAAACACAACGCATGACACGAGACAAACAAGCAGTTCAACAGCTCTACGACAAAATTCTGCCGGCACTGGCGGCCCAAATACATCAGAACCTGGAAGCGGTGTTTCCCATGTTTCACGATTTTCACATGGAACGTGTAGTTGATACCTGGTCCAGGGGAGCGGCAGACTCAACAGAAGAAGTAAGCATAGAAAAGGGCAATGTGCAGCAACTGGGGCTCCGGCTGCGGTTAGAAGGTTTTCAGCGGGCAGGCGCACCAGCTTTCGATTTAGCCAAAGACCTGCTCTTTAAGCTGCACCACAGTTACTACGAAGTCGGACCTGACAAAGACAAAGTCTGGTTGGAGAAGCAGTACGACCAGCCCTGGCAGCAAACCGAGTATTCTGAAATTGCGGAGCGCTGGTCTGAGGAACTCATAGAAGCGCTCACGCAGAAGCTTCAAAGCTTTTAATTCAGCATGATCCGCTTTACCCGCCTTTCCTTGTTTATGGTTAAAATGAGCAGGTTTTCGCCAGCCTCTAATTTGGACCTGTCGATGCTAAGGGTATAGGTGCCGGACTTAAACTTCCGTTGCAGGGCTTCTGTTTTCACCTTGCCATCCAAGGAGGCCAGCACCACCTTTACCTCCGACTTTTTCTTTAGCTTCAGGTCGAGGTAATACGGGGTCGACACGGTGCTAACCTGGTTACTTCCCACGCCAAAGGCAGCTTTTTGTGCCGCCATTGTTTTGATGTACTGTATGGTTCTGGCATCCAGAGGCTCCACCTGCTCCAACACAGGCTCAGGCTCAGCTTCAGGTGCAGTTGGAGCTGCACTAGCCTTCGCAATAACATGTCGCATGTTGAGGGCAACAAAGTTACTCAGATCGCTCTCCACGTTGTTGGTGCCAAGTTCCGTTATAGCCCAATAAGTGGGTTGTGCCGGCACCTGAGAGGCCCGTATGGTATAAGATTCTGAAACAGGAATAGCACGCAAAGCCCCGGCAGGTAAGGCAGCAGCATTTACAAAAGGCTCAAAAGAGCAGTAGAGCATATACCGCTTAAAGGTGTGCTTGTTTCTGCTGCTACGTTTCCAGCTAAGGTAATAGTCGCCGGTTTTTTCGTCTTTTACCATCGCAAAGTCTGTGGGGGCAGCCGGCCTGGCTCCTGGTTTCCAGGGCATGGCAGGAGGGGCAGCAGGCGCCATAAAGGTAGCTTCTTTTAAGGCTTTATGGCTCTGCAAGGTATTGTCAGTCAGGTTAGAAGCCCGGAAAATAACTGATCCCAAAGCGTTGCGATGCTGGTTGGCCCGCGATATGCCGATCTGGTTTGGCAGCTCCAGTTCTGTGGCACCTTTGGCCAGCAGGCTGTGCCCTGCATACAGGTGGCGCGAGGCGCTAAACGTTTTGTCGGACCACCACTCGAGCAGCTTGCGGTAATCCTGGTTGCCGCCAATAACCCAATACAGCTGTGGCGAAAGATAATCTACATAGTGCTTTTCCAGCCAGGTAAGCGGGTCGGCATAAATGGCGTTGTAAGCATCCATGCCCTTTATGCCAGCCGGCACATCTGTTTTCCAGATGCCAAAAGGGCTCACTCCAAACCTGGCCTCCGGCCTAACCGATTTTAAGGCCAGTTGCACCAGCCGCATGGTTTCGTTTACGTTGTCACGGCGCCAGTCTTTAATATCTTTAAAGTTTTTGCCGTATCTGGCAAAGGTAGCTGCATCTTCGGAAGCAATTCCTTTAAAGTTACCTTCGGGGTAAGGATAGAAATAATCATCGAAATGCACCCCGTCTATGGCATAGTGCTGTGCCACTTCGCGCACCACCGAGGCCACATATTCCCGTACTTCCGGCAAACCTGGGTTAAGTATTTTTTTCCCGTTAGCAAAGCTCAGGAGCCAATCAGGTTTCGTTTTGGAAATGTGGTTGGCCGCAAAAGGCACATTTGGGCCAGAGTTAGAATTAACGCGGTAAGGGTTAAACCAGGCATGAAGCTCCAGCCCTCTCTTATGCGCTTCTTCAATGGCAAAGGCCAGTGGGTCGTACTCCGGGGCTACCCCCTGCACGCCGGTCAGGTACCTGGACCAAGGCTCTTTGCTCGATTTATAAAAGGCATCGCACTCGGTTCTCACCTGGAATAACACCACATTCAGGTTAGCATCTTTTATCTTATCGAACATTCTTTGCAGCGCCTCTTTCTGCTTTGCGGCAGGCTCGCCTTGCTTTGGCCAGTCGAGGTTAGCCACGGTAGCCACCCATACCCCTCTGAATTCCCGGTTTGGCTGCTCCTGCGCAAAAGCGTACAAACACAGTAAGGCACTGATAATAAAGCAAAGCAAAAACTTAAAATTCATGGAGGTTGTGTAAGAGAACTGTGATTAGCCGAAACAAGAAGCCGGCTTATCTCAAAGAACTAAAATATAGAAAATTCCATATTCTTTGAGACTATTCCGGTCCAGTCCCGTCAATCAAAATTACAGAGGCAAACTGTATCTGGCAATGGTAGCCGGAAATATAATTTGGCAACGGCCTATTCTCTGTTTCATTGTGGAATGGAAGTCCAAATAAGTTATAGCATAATTTCTGCCTGCTATTTTTGCGCTCTAGGCTTTTAGGGTCTGTATTACCTCCGGAAGGCTGTTATCATTAGAAGAGCCTTTTGGCTGAGCCTAATTCATTATTAGAAATTAAGAAGGAGGTTTTATAAGAGACCTGCTTAGCTGGGAAAGCCTAAGGCCCTGTACGTCTTTTTGGCCTCTGGAAGGCCTTTTTTATTAGAAGAATTTCGCTGAAGCATTCATAAGTAATGTATTGCGGCAGGAGGCTACAGAGGAAACATCTGAGCCAGGTGCACCCATTGACGATTTTTTGTTTGAGTGGTCAGCGAGTGGGGGTGCAGGGGCCCCCTTTAGACAAAATCGTCTTGATTTTTTTGGTTCTTTTTGTATCAAGACAAAAAGAACAAGTAAGCCAGCAATACAATAACTTCACTCCGCTATCACAGCAAGAAAAGAAGCTATGTGAACTTAGACTAAAAAGCTAATAGCCACTGCCTTTGCTTCTCGCCCACGCTAGAAAGTGAAACCGTTGGCTTGAAAGTACGAGCTACAAGCTCTTACTAGCGAGGAATTCAAACCAAAAAGTTAATAGCAACTGCTGTAGCCTCTCGCCCACAAGATCTTTTCAAGATGACAAGAAAGGGAGTGAAAAAGGGCAGCAAGAAAATTTATTATCGTTATAAGTTCCGTTAACTACACCAGGCATGCGGCAGCGGCAGATTTATATAGTTAAAGCTGGCGAAAGCTGTCGGAAAGCTTAAATTTGTGAGGATAGCATTGACAAATTGTCGGAACCTAACACCTATCTCCTTGGCGAAACGATTTAGTGCAGAAACCTACGTAGCAGGAATACTAGCTGGCGACCGCGTGATGCTCAGCCGGGCTATTACACTCGTAGAAAGCAGGTTGCCATCTGATCAGGAACTGGCGCAGCAGGTCATTAACCAGGTGCTGCCCCACACCGGACAATCGTTTCGGATCGGCATTACCGGGGTTCCGGGCGTAGGTAAAAGCACGTTTATAGAAGCATTTGGCCTTTACCTGATTCAACAGCAGGGCAAAAAGCTGGCAGTGTTGGCCATAGACCCTACCAGCCAACGCACCGGTGGCAGCATACTCGGCGATAAAACCCGTATGGAATCGCTGTCTCACCACCCAGATGCTTTTATTCGTCCCTCCCCTGCCGGCAAATCGTTGGGCGGCGTGACCAAGAGTACCCGCGAAACCATTTTGCTCTGCGAAGCAGCCGGTTACGATGCCATAATAGTGGAAACAGTGGGCGTAGGACAGTCAGAAACAGCTGTGCATGGCATGGTAGACTTTTTTCTGCTGCTGATGCTGGCAGGAGCCGGCGATGAACTGCAGGGCATAAAGCGTGGCATCATGGAAATGGCCGATGCCATTGCCATCACCAAAGCCGATGGCACAAACCAGCAAAAAGCAAAAGCGGCCAAAGCAGAGTATCAGAATGCCCTGCACCTGTACCCGCTCCCTGCCTCTGGCTGGCAGCCCCGCGTTTCGGTTTGCTCTGCGCTGCAGCAAAGTGGCCTGGAAGCCATTTGGCAAACTATGGCGGAGTACCTGGCCCACACACAGCAGAACCAATTTTTTGAGCAGAAGCGGCGCGAGCAAAATCTGCAGTGGTTGTACGAAACCATCAGGCAGTCGCTCGAAGAAAAGTTTTATGCCCACCCGCAGGTACAGGAGCTGCTACCTGCCATTATGAGCCAGGTAAAGCAAGGGGAGAAATCAGCGTTTGCCGCTGCCGCAGAACTGCTCCGGCTTGCCTGATCTCTCCCAACATTTATTGCCCTACCAGGTTTTAGCTTTTTTGTTCTCCCTCCGGATACCTGGCCTTCAGGATTTCTACAGAGTTACGGACAAGCTTTTCTAGTATGCTGATGTTTATGTCTTCAATTTTTTTGATGTAGAGGCAGCCTTTGCCGGCTTTGTGCTTACCCAGAGCCTGCAGCAATTCATCCTGTTCCTCCAGGCCAGGCACTAGGTACAGCGATATGTTTTGCTTCCGTGGCGAAAAGCCTACCAATGGTGCATCGCCTTCGTGGCCGCTTTTGTATTTATAGTGGTAGCTACCAAAGCCAATAATGCTTGCACCCCACATTGTTGGCGCAAAGCCGGTCGCGCGCTGCATCAGGTCCTGCAATGCATAGCTGTCCTTTCGCTGCTGTTCATCCTCCACTGCATCCAGAAAGGCGGCAACCTGAACTTCTGTTGGCTTAGTTTTTTGTTCTTTCATGCTTTCTCTGAGCTTAAAGATCAGCTGGCACATGTGCAGCCTTCGCTACAGATTTATTTTGTGTAACTGATGCGGTACACACAACTGTTCTTGTCGTCTGATACCAATAAGGCACCATCGGGCATCACAAGCACATCTACAGGTCGGCCCCAATCGTCGGTTCCGTTCTGGAGCCAGCCTTCGGCAAAAGGCTTGTAGTCAGTTACGTTGCCACTGCCATCGAGGGAGGCCAGCATCAGGCGATAGCCAATTTTTTCGGAGCGGTTCCAGGAGCCATGCTCGGCAATAAAGATCTGGTGGCGGTACTGCTCTGGAAACATGCTGCCGGTGTAAAACTTCATCCCAAGCGAAGCGCCGTGCGGACTAAGCGTTTTGGCCGGTTTCACAAAATCAAGGCAGTTGCGTTCCTTGCCAAACTCAGGGTCGGAGATGGTACCGGCATGGCAGTAAGGGTAGCCAAAGTGCTGTCCTTTCTGGCTTGCGCGGTTCAGTTCATCGGGTGGCAGGTTGTCGCCCATCATGTCGCGGCCATTGTCGGTAAACCAGAGCTCTTTAGTATCAGGGTGCCAGTCGAAGCCAACGGAATTTCGCACACCTTCCGCATAAACTTCCAGTCCGGAGCCGTTGGCATTAATGGTGGTAATGGAGGCGTAAATCGGCTTTTCGGGTTTACAGATGTTACACGGTGCCCCTACCGGAACATATAATTTGCCATCCGGGCCAAAGGCGATGTATTTCCAGCCATGATGCTGGTCGGTGGGGTACTGGTCGGTAACCACCTCGTACTTAGGCTTATCGCGGAATGTCTGCTCAATGTTTGGGTAACGCAAAATGCGGCTGATCTCAGCTACATACAAGGCTCCATCCTTTATGGCGACTCCATTGGGAGTTTCCAGGCCCGAGGCTACCTCTACCACTTCATCGGCCTTGCCGTCTTTGTTTTTATCTACCAGGGCGTATACTTTGTCGTTGCTGCGGGTGCCTACAAACACAATACCGGAAGGGCTAATGGCCATAGAGCGGGCATCGGACACATTGCGGGCATAATAATCTATCCGGAAGCCTTCGGGCAAGGTAATGTGCTGCAGGTCTTCGTTCATCTCCTCGGCAGGTCGGCTGCCTTCAGAGGCTGGCATTTGGGCTTGCGTTGTTTCGTCAGGTTTTTTATCGGAGGAACAGCCACTGCTCATTACCAGTAAGGCAGCAGCTACAAAAGTGAGTCGGCTAGGTATTTTCATAAGATGTAGTTTATCGTTTAGGGGGCAAAGAAACAGAATTCCGGAATGCTTTGCCAATTTGGGTTAAATATCGCCGGGTTTACTTGTTCTAAAAAAGCCTTCTGGTGGAAGTTGATAAAATTTAGATATTAGATGCTAGACCATCATTTAGTTAACAGATAAGAGGCAGAAAAGAGTATCCAAAGCCTTAGATCAATAATCAACAACCAATTCTGCTAATAAAAAGAGCCTTCCGGAGGCAAAACCAGGCTTTGAACAGGCAGGGTTCATTTACACTGAGCAGGTTCAGGTTTCGCTTACCAAGCCTTGCCTCCTTTGCTGAAGTAGCTTTGCCACCTCCTGCAGCAGGTGCGTGTGTCCGGTCTGCAGCATTTCCAGCCTGCCCTGGTCCAGAGCCTCTACAAAAGTTTCAAATCGTTTGGGAGCAATTACCTTATCGAACTGCCCCAAATAAACCGTTACGGGCAAATGGTGCCTGTTTATGTTGCTGATGATATCTTGAATATCGAACTGTAAATGCTTAAAGCCGATCCAGCTGCGATACACGCGCAGTCGCCTTTGCCGGGTATCCATCTGGTGCCGGGCAAAGCGCAGCAACCCTTTGCCAACCAGTTTTAGCCGGTGCATCAGCTTCAGGAAACGAAAAAAAGGAGTCGGCTTTAGCACGGTGCGTTTAAAGAGCTGCTGCATCCAGCCTGGGTAGGTGGCCATGTTGTACCAGAAATTGGTCTGGATGCCATCGGGGGCGATCAGGTGCAGGTCTTTTACCCGTTCCGGCATTTGCTCCACCAGGGCCAGCGCAAACTTGCCGCCCATGCTGTAGCCCATCAGCGAAAAGCTTTGCACCCCTTCCTGCGCCAGCAGCTGCAGCATCAGGTCGCGCAGGTGCTCTTTAGAGAGCGGCACCAGGTTTTTCTGAAGGCTGCTTTTGCCATGAAAAAATAAGTCGAAAGCGAAAATGGTGTACTCCTCCCCCAGCGCCTGTTCCATGGGCAGAAAATAAGCACTTGTTTGCCCGTACCCATGAAACGCCAGCATAACTTTGCTGCCCCGGCCCAGTACCCGGTAATGCAGCCGCGACTTATGGAGGTACAGAAAAGGCATATGTGCTGGAGAAATTATTTAAATGAATTTGCCCTTCCGGAGCATTTTTCAACTAAAAAGCGACCAGGGTATGTGGCTTACGGGAGGTTCTTATGCCATACGGAACTGCTAGAGTTTAGATACTCCGCCCGATACCACAAATTTCATAACATCGGAGCTTGGCAGGTCGAGGAAGACCACATTTTTCCGGGGCACGATGAATAGCTCTCCCGAAAAGTTATAAGAGTGAGGAAAGTAAACAGCCACCCGATCATCCAGGGTGATCGAATGAAAATCTTCCTGCGTTACAAAGCCCATCTTAAAATTATCGGAAGCTTCGGTCATTTTTACCATCACCGGTTTATTAAACTTCTGGTTGTCGCCCACAAAGGCATCGAACAGGTCTTTTATGCTCGAGTAGATAATGCTCACTAGTGGCACCTTGTTCAACAGCCGCTCTCCTACCACAAACAGCGGCTTCACAAAAAAGAAGGACCCGATAAAGCCTACGAAGGTAATCAACAGCACCATCAGCAGGATACCCAGACCGGGCACTCCCAGGTCAATCATGCTATCGAGCCAGTCTATAACGGCCACCACAATCCAGATGGTGATAGTAAGAGGTGCAACAATTAAAAGTCCGTTCAGGAAGTAACGAAAGAAGCGTGCCATGGTAAGATTGAAAAAGAAAAGGCTTTGCGATTGCAAAGCCTAAAGGTACTAAGCATATGGTTAAAATGCAGTAAACAGGCGGCAAAATGCCTTACAAGTAACCTAATGTTATACTACTTCTGTGTTAAAAGCATAAATACCATCCGAAACCTGTTGCATAAGCCACATGGGGGTGG
Source organism: Pontibacter sp. 13R65 (assembly GCF_047525655.1). Lineage (NCBI taxonomy): Bacteria > Pseudomonadati > Bacteroidota > Cytophagia > Cytophagales > Hymenobacteraceae > Pontibacter > Pontibacter sp. 13R65. Next base: position 184,994 of record NZ_JBLIQL010000004.1, on the reverse strand, counting down.
AGGTGGCGCCGCAAATGCCTACGCTTTCGGCCTGCTCAAACCACTCTTTCTGTAGCTCCTGCTCGTTCTCTACAAAATAGCTATTCGGGTTGTTTTGTTTGCACACACTGTACAAGGCTTTCCCGTTAGAGCTCTTTTTACCGCTCACAAACACAATTACGTCGTGCTCGGTAGAGAAGCGGGCCAGCTGCGGCTCCCTGTTCGACACCTGCCGGCAAATGCTGTCGTTGGCATCGAAGGCGGGTAAGGTGCTATCCTGGTTCGCCTGCCGAATGCGCTCTTCTATCAGGGCTTTTATGTGGTAAAAACCTTTGGTACTTTTAGTGGTCTGGCTGAAAAGAGTAACAGGGCGCGTAAAGTCTATTTTTTCAAGGTCTTCTTCTACTGTAACTATAATAGCTTCATCGCCTGTCTGGCCTGTTAGGCCGATAACCTCGGCGTGCCCTACCTGGCCGTAAATCACGATTTGGCCGGCATCTTTTTGAATTGAGTCGAAGGCGTGCTTTACACGGTTCTGCAGCTTAAGCACCACCGGGCAGGAGGCATCAATAAGTTCTATGTTGTTTTCGAGTGCTAACTGATAGGTCTCCGGCGGCTCGCCGTGTGCACGAATAAGCACTTTACAATCGTGAAGCTGCTTTAGCTGCTCCCGGTCTATAATCCGGAGGCCTTTGGCATAAAGCCGCTGCACTTCCATGCCATTGTGTACAATGTCGCCCAGGCAATAAAGCTCCGGTGCGTGCTCCATTTCGTCTTCCGCCATCTGAATGGCAAACTCTACACCAAAACAGTAGCCGGAATTCTTATCAATTGTTACGTTCATTTCTACAAAATACTCTTTTACTCAGAAAAATCATCAACCAGCACTTTGGAGGCCACCTTATTCAACACAAACTCCACCTGCTCGTCGATCATCATATACGATGTATCGAGCAGGTAAGCGTCTTCAGCGCGGCGTAAGGGGCTCTCGGCGCGCGTAGAGTCAATCAGGTCGCGCTTCAGCAGGTTGTCTCTTATCTCGTCCAGGTTTACCAACTGTTTTTTCTCTAGCAGCTCCTGCTGCCTTCTTTTTGCGCGGGTGTCTACATCGGCTGTCATAAAAATTTTCACCTCTGCATCCGGAAAAACGGCTGTCCCTATGTCGCGTCCATCCATCACCACACCTCGCTTGCGGCCCATTTTCTGCTGCTGCGCCACCATGGCACGGCGCACTTCTACCAACACGCTTACCTCGCTTACCTGGTTCGAGATGTACATTTTCCGTATCTCATCTTCTACGTTCAGGTTATTGAGGTACACTTCGTTTCGTTTGGCCCTTGGATTGTAGTGAAACGAAACCTCAATACTGGCGAGGGCTTTGCTTATTTCTTTGGGATTGGTGAAAGAAACGTGGTTCTCGAGGAAATACAGCGTAACAGCCCGATACATAGCTCCCGTATCGATATAGGCATAACCAAGCTCGGCGGCAACTCTTTTAGCGGTAGTACTTTTACCACAGGAAGAATAGCCATCGATCGCGATCACAATTTTTTTCATAAAGTGCAGCGTAGAATTTAGTTAGAGTCACAAGGGCAAGGCACGTTTTTACCACGCTTGCTCTTCTTCTGATAAGCAGCCGTCTTTTTTTGCTGAGGGGTTTTTGTGGAACAGCCTGCCAGCGGACCTGTGGCCAGAAACGCGGCCAGCACCACATAGGAAATTATCTTTCTCAAAACGACTAATTTTAATGCAAATATAAAGTAAATTACGGGTTTAAGACCTACCTCACGTCATTTTATCACATTACCCTTTTTCGACCATGCAAACAAACTTTTCGGTTAGCGGACGCATTATTGACCTGCACCAGCAGGAAATTTACGAAGGCACGGTTCATGTTGCTAACGGCCTGATCCAAAAAATAGTTCGTGAAGCCACTGCTGCCACACAATATATACTGCCGGGCTTTGTAGATGCCCACGTACACGTAGAGAGCTCTATGCTGGTACCCTCGGAGTTTGCCCGCCTGGCCGTGGTGCATGGCACCGTGGCTACCGTATCGGACCCGCATGAAATCGGGAATGTACTGGGTGTAAAGGGGGTAGAATATATGATTGAGAACGGAAGGAAAGTACCTTTTAAGTTCTATTTTGGCGCTCCATCCTGTGTACCGGCCACGCCTTTCGAAACAGCCGGAGCCGAAATATCCGCTGCCGACATAGAAGCCCTCTTTAAGCGTGACGAAATAAAATACCTGGCCGAAATGATGAACTGGCCCGGAGTATTGAACCGCGATACTTCCGTGATGGAGAAAATTGCCCTTGCCCACCAATACGGCAAAGCGGTAGACGGCCATGCACCTGGCCTGCGCGGGGAACAGGCGCGGCAGTATGCTGAAGCAGGTATCAGCACCGACCACGAATGCTTTACCGCTGAAGAGGCCCTCGACAAGCTGGCTGTCGGCATGAAAATTCTGATAAGAGAGGGCAGTGCAGCTAAAAACTTTGAGGCCCTTATTCCGCTGCTCGCCGACTACTCCGACCGCATTATGTTCTGCTCCGACGATAAACACCCCGACAACCTGGTAGAAGGGCACCTGAACCTCCTCGTGAAACGGGCGCTGGCCAAAGGACACAATTTGTTCCACGTGCTACACGCTGCCTGCCTTAACCCTGTGCACCATTACAAACTGGAAGTAGGCCTGCTGCGCCAGCAGGATCCGGCCGACTTTATTATGGTAGATAACCTAGAGGATTTTAACGTAACAGCCACCTACATAAATGGAAATCTGGTAGCGGAACAGGGACAAACTAAAATTGAGTTTAGCACCAGCGAAGAAATCAACAACTTCAATACTGAACTCAAAACGCCCGAACAGTTTGCGATAGCTGCTGCCTCGCGTATTAGGGTAATAGAGGCTTTTGACGGGCAACTGATTACGAAAGAAAGCTGGGCCGAACCAAAAATAAATAATGGAAACATTGTTTCAGACACTGAACAGGACGTACTGAAGCTGACAGTGGTGAACCGCTACCAGAACACGGAGCCTGCCGTGGCCTTTATCAAAAACACGGGCCTGAAACGAGGTGCGCTAGCCTCATCTGTAGGCCACGACTCGCATAACATTATAGCCGTAGGTGTAGACGACGAAAGCATTTGCCGCGCCGTAAACCTGGTGATTCAGGCCAAAGGAGGTGTTGCTGCCATAGATGGTGCTAAAGAGCAATTATTGCCCTTGCCTGTGGCAGGCATTATGTCGGCAGAAAACGGTTATGAGGTGGCCGAGGCTTATGCAGCCATAGACCAGATGAGCAAAGACATGGGCAGCCAGTTAGCTTCCCCGTTCATGACCTTATCGTTTATGGCACTGCTGGTGATTCCCTCTCTGAAATTAAGCGACAAAGGCCTGTTTAATGGCGACAGGTTTGAGTTTGTGAAGGTATCTGAATGAGCTAATAAAGTGTGGTTGAATGGATATTAAGTTAACATTATAATATCATGCACTCAACCACTCATTCAGTCATTCTCAATTCTTTTAAGCACTGGCGCAGCAACAGATGGAGGTTTTCTTTATTTTTCTTATTGGAATTCTGGTAAGTGGGTTCGGCACGATCATCGGGTTTGGCGGTGGCGTGTTTATGGTGCCGGTGCTGATCATCTTTTTTGGCTACAACATCGAAATTGCCATTGGCTCTACCATGTCGGCCCTTGTGCCGGCTTCCATTATTGCCTCGGTTTTTAACCTCCGCGACAAAAGCATCGATTACCTGGTGGGCACACTTATTCAGCTTCCGGCTGTGGCAGGTACCGTGCTGGGAGCCTTTCTGGTGGCTGCCCTGCCGGTGTTTCAGCTGCAGTTTATATTTTCGGTATTTGTAACGATTATCGGTGTGCTTCTGCTCTGTAGCAAGCGCCTACAGGAGCCACCCAAGCACTCTGGCCTGATGTACCACATCAGAAGTGCACCCACTTCTTTTATCCGGAAGAACAGAGTTAAAAAAATGGCTTATCGCCTGAATGTAGGGTTGGTGGCAATCTTCGGGTTTATATCCGGCGTAGTGGCTGGGTTGTTCGGCATTGGAGGTGGGTTTCTGCAAACTCCCATCATGATAAAGTTGTTCCGGATGCCCTACCAGGTCGCAACCGCTACGTCGCTTTTTATTCTGGTCATTACCAGTTTTACTGGCTTTGTCAGCCATTACCTGATTGGTAACATCTTCTGGAGCCGCAGTTTGCCAATAATTGCCGGTTTTGCTGTTGGAGCCATCGGCGGAAACATTATTAAGCAGAGGTATCCACCCAAAAACCATATAGATAAGCTCATAGCACTCGGGCTGCTGCTGGCGGGCATCGGGGTAATGCTTCACCTGGCGGTTAAGTCAAGCTTTGGGTTTTCGTTTTGAGTTACCCGCCGGAGCAGCTGCGCTATGGCAACCGGAACCAATTCTGCTAATGAAAATGGCCTTCCGGAGGCATATTTAGATCCGATGGCCTAAGCCTACCTAGTACTTTGTTTGCTACTCCGATTTAACTACTCTTCAGTAGAAGGCTCTTCTTTAAAGTATTTGTCAAAGAGCATGTTCACCTTTTCTACGGTTAAAGGCTTGGTAAGGTACTCGGCGGCGTAATTGGTAGAACTGGCTGTGTCATGCGGGTGGGTAGAGGTGGTGAGCACTGTCATCACAATTCTGCTCCGGAAGCTTTCATCCAGGCGCTCGTAGAGTTCCAGCATCTCAAAACCATCCATTACCGGCATGTTGATATCCAGGAAAATAAGCTCCGGCTCAAAATAGTTTGCGTTGGAGACATCGTAATTGTGGTTACTCACATTGTACAGATAATCAAATGCCTGTTTCCCGTTCACGAATGTTCGGATTTGATCAGACACCTGCATTCGCTCCAGCAGTCGCTGGTTTAGGAAATTGGTTGTATCATCGTCATCGATAAGTAAAATACCTGATAATTTTCTCATAGTAACTATTAAAATCGAGCCCTCGCTATTTCCCTAAGAAAATAAAGTTTAAAGATTGTACCTCTCCTAACTTTTGAGGCTACGTCTATTTGCCCCTTGTAGTTATCCACAATTTGTTTAAACATGCAAATCTCAATTCGATTCCCTTTACATGCTCATCCAATCGCCTCAAAAAGGTGCAACAGCTTATATTTTTTCCCGGGTCGCCCCGCTCTCATGCCATTGTCCTTCAAAAGCAAAACTAAACAATCTTCATTAACTTCAGTAGTAAAATTAACAATCGGCCCATCGAAAGCCTTGTGCGTTAAGACGCTGAAAAGGAAATTATAAAATAAACTCTGAAAGTCTTTCCTTTTTATAGCTCCCATATTGCCTGCTGTAAAGTCTGCGGATGTTAAGGCTCCGGGTTACAAAATAATATCAGCCGCACGTTCTTTCAGCAGTTTTGTAAAAGCTCATAGCCAATATCGGCCTACAGCTCCAGTAAAATAACAGGGGCAATGTAAGATAATTAAAAAAGCCTGAAAATAAGTTTCAGGCTTTCAAATAGATAGCAGAATCGAACAGGCTTAATCAATGTATCCTTTAGATCGCATCCAGTCGTCGTTGTAAATTTTGGCCAGGTAACGGGTGCCATGGTCTGGCAGCAGCACCACCATAGTATCTTTTTCAGTGAGATGCTCACGGGCATACTCCAAAGCGCCATGTACCGCCGATCCTGATGACCAGCCAACAAAAAGTCCTTCTTCGCGGGCCAGGCGGCGTGTCATTACAGCACCGTCTTTGTCAGAGACTTTAATAAAAGTATCGATCAGGTCAAAATCCACGTTTTTGGGCAGAATATCTTCGCCTATGCCTTCTGTAGCATAAGGGTAAATTTCTTTTTCATCAAAAATGCCGGTCTCTTTGTATTTTTTAAAAACTGAGCCATACGTATCGATGCCAACAGTTACCAAAGCTGGGTTCTTTTCCTTCAGGTACTTAGAGATACCAGACACTGTGCCACCTGTTCCCACTCCGGTTGCAAAGTAGGTAATTTCACCGCTTGTCTGGTCCCATATCTCCGGCCCGGTAGTGGCATAATGTGCCGCTGTATTGGACAGGTTGTCGTATTGGTTCGGGTAAAAAGAATTCGGAATTTCTTTGTTCAGGCGCTTGGCTACAGAATAGTACGACTCCGGATCGTCGGGTGTAACATCGGTAGGGCACACAATTACGTCGGCCCCCATGGCCTTGAGAATGTTTATTTTTTCCTGCCCTTGTTTATCAGACAGCGTAAATATGCATTTATACCCTTTGGCTACAGCTGCCAGTGCCAGCCCCATGCCTGTGTTACCGGAGGTTCCTTCTATTATTGTGCCTCCTGGCTTGAGAATACCTGCCTTTTCGGCATCCTCAATCATTCTAATGGCCATGCGGTCTTTTACAGAATTGCCGGGGTTCATGTACTCTACCTTGGCAAGTATAGTGGCCTTTATGCCAGCGGTAACGTTGTTCAGTTTAACTAATGGAGTGTTACCTATTGCCTCGGTTATATGATTCAGATACTTCATGTAAGGTAGTTTTGTATGTTGATGTAAAGGTAATAGTTTGATCTTGAATTATTAGACTTATGCCCTGCTTCCGGCCCTGCCTTGGCATGTAAAGAGTTAAGCCTGCCTCTGTATAAAGCAAAAACGGTGCTGGAAGGGCATTTTGATTTAAATAATTTAAAGCCAGTGACAGCGCCTGTCTGGTCAAATTATTCAAATCAAAATGTCCTTCCGGAGCTAAAAAGGTATTAATAAGGGCTTGGCCCTTTTTGTGTTCCCGGTGCCTGGCCCATATGGCTCCACTGTAAGAACGGGCCTCGCAGTAAGTGAGTTCCGGTGCCTGAAGGGATTTAGGATCAAGTATTTTTTGCATGGCCCATAAAAAAGGCTATTTTTGCACATCGCTTATTAGTCAGATCGTCTATACATCAATTAATTAAGATACACACATGAGTGTTTTAGTAAATAAAGATTCCAAAGTGATTGTGCAGGGCTTCACTGGCTCGGAAGGATCATTCCACGCACAGCAAATGATAGAGTATGGCACTAACGTAGTTGGTGGTGTAACTCCGGGCAAAGGTGGTTCTTCGCACCTCGACCGACCAGTTTTTAACACTGTAGCAGATGCTGTAAAGCAAACAGGCGCTAACGTTTCTATCATTTTTGTGCCACCGGCTTTTGCTGCTGATGCCATTATGGAAGCTGCTGATGCTGGCATAGCGGTAATTGTTGCCATTACAGAAGGTATTCCGGTTAAAGACATGGTAGCTGCTAAAAACTACCTGAAAAACAAAGCCGTTACCTTAATTGGTCCTAACTGCCCGGGTGTAATTACGCCAGGTGAGGCTAAAGTAGGCATTATGCCGGGCTTCGTGTTTAAGCCAGGCCGCATCGGAATCGTGTCTAAGTCTGGTACTTTAACGTACGAGGCCGCTGACCAGATTGTAAAAGCAGGCCTTGGTATTTCAACTGCTATTGGTATTGGTGGTGACCCGATTATCGGAACGCCAACTAAAAACGCAGTAGAATTACTGATGGAAGATCCTGAGACAGATGCGATCGTGATGATTGGTGAGATTGGCGGTAACTATGAGGCCATGGCTTCTAAATACATCCAGGAAACCGGCAACAAGAAACCAGTAGTTGGCTTTATTGCCGGACAAACTGCTCCTGCTGGTCGTCGTATGGGCCATGCTGGTGCCATTGTAGGTGGAGCCGACGATACGGCTGCTGCTAAAATGAAGATCATGCGTGAGTGCGGCATCAATGTAGTAGAGTCTCCGGCCGAAATCGGAGAAGCTATGGTAAAAGCTTTACAAGAAGCTGGCATTACAGCTTAATTAAAGAATATTGCGCTGCATGTTGTAGCGAAATTATAAAACAGAAAAGGCTGCCTCTATAGGCAGCCTTTTCTGTTTTGGCGGCACAAAGGCTATTACGAAAAGCGTACCCTGGAGCACAAGTAAGCCGAAAAGCCTCCGGAAGGCTATTTTTATTAGAAGAATTGCCTTCTCGGCTCATTAAACTTACTTGCGCCTGCAGTTTTAACTTTAATAAAGCAGCCTCTCCCAACACAGCCCTTTGCTGGTGGCCCTCTTTTTTATTGTTTTATAAACTTTCCGGAGGCTACTTGCCTATTGCCCAGGCGTAGCTTGTAAAAATAGACGCCAGCCGGTATGCTCTGCAGTCGGAGCATAAACGCGGAGCCACTACCCGACAGGCGCTGCACAGGCCGCGACAGCACATCCAGGAGCACCAGCTCTGCCTGCTCCTGCCTGGGGTTATTAAAGGTAAACTTTGCCGCGTCTGTGGCAGGGTTCGGATAAAGCTCCACCGTCGTTTTGGCTTTAGCGTCTTCACCAGTTCCCATTACAGTTATATAACACTCCCCGCTTCCTAACTCTCCACTGTATACCCGCTCCTCATCCTTGAAGTGGCATAAGACGTATACCGATGTGTTACCGCCCCGAGAGTAATAATAAGGATAGAAAATGCTGGCCGTTGGCCCGGTTCCCTCAATAAATTCGAAAGGTGCTGGTTCAAGCCTAAGGCATACGGAAGCTGTTATGTCATATTTCCTGAACCGAATATGTTTGAGGCCATCTTCATAATAAACCTTCTCGACCTGAATTTCAACGTCTCCGTCAAATTTACTGGCGAATGCAAACTTGTCTCCCTCTTCGAGCGTCATGTCCATCACCAGCATTTCGTTGTCTTCTACAGGGTCATAAATCCATACTCTACCTGTTATCACGTCCTCCCGTACCAGAAAGTCTTCTTTCTCTATGCCGTGTGGTACATTCGACACACGGGTATACTCCTTCCCATCTTTTACAGCACTGCCAAGTGTTTCTACAGGTACTGTTACAATAATGTCGCAATATCCGAAGGGAATCATGGTCCACTTCGTCGAGTCCTGCCCAAAGATGGATTGATAGGGCTGCTGCTGCTCCTGTGCCTGCACCAGGTTCAGGCTCATTACAAAAGAAAGGAGCAGGAGCAACAGTACTCTTTTACATTTAGCTTGTTTTGAGTTTGTAAGGTATTGGTGGCTCATAATAGATATGGAAGGGCGTGGCCTGAAATCAACAGGCATGAATTTACCTTTTTAAATATACACAACAAACAATATTTAATTTCTATTGAAATGAAAAACAACAACCAAGTTATTTATTCTAAGGTGTGCTGAAGAATATATTTTTATATGATATGCTATTTTAATCTTATTCCCGGCCTTTTGCTGCAGCTCTGGCTTATCCGGAATTTTTATGTTCTTTTAGCTGTTCTGCAGCTAAGCGCACAACCTGTTCTAGCTAAAGCTCTTAACAAATTGTTTATAACGGTGACCCGGAATTCGTGCAAGCATTATTAGGGATTATTTGCTACTTTTGTAGCGACAAATATTAAATACTTTAAACTGTTGATTTTATGGGAATGTATCCTGAATATATGGTAGCCCCTATCCGCGAGGATCTTACTTCTGCCGGATTTGAGCAACTCATGACTGCCGAAGAAGTAGAACAAGTATTAGGGACTGATAGCGGCACTGTGTTAGTAGCCGTTAACTCTGTATGTGGTTGTGCAGCTGCCAAGGCCCGCCCTGCTTTAAAAATGGCCGTAGCTGCCAGCGATAAACGCCCCGCCAAACTGGTTACAGTGTTTGCCGGCATGGAACAAGATGCCGTGGCCAAAGCACGTGAGCACATGCTGCCTTACCCTCCATCTTCACCTTCAATTGCCCTGTTTAAGAACGGAGAGTTGGTGCACATGATAGAGCGTTACCACATTGAGGGCAACGAGCTGCACCGCATCGTAGACAACCTTAAAGGAGCCTTCGAAGCATATTGCTAGTTTGTGGAATGACTCAATGATTGATTGAGGGATTGAATAAGTTTATTTCTCTAAAAAGCTATAGATCCTCATCCATCTTTTACTTCAAAACGACAAAGGCCGGTGTTAGCACCGGCCTTTGTCGTTTTGAAGTAAGTATCAAATGCTTTGATTTAAAAGTTTCGTGTTCTGGTACCTTCTGTCTCTTACGACTTTATTTTACCTTATTACGCTACTTGGTTTTAAATCGAATCCTATGTCGTGGCGGTAGTAGCGATCTTGCCATGTAATGCTCTCGGCAGCGGCGTTGGCCTTAGCAAGTGCTTCATCCATGGTATCGGCCAGGGCAGTAACGGCTATTACGCGGCCTCCGTTGTTAGTAAGCTTGTCGCCTAACTTTTTAGTACCGGCATGAAACACCATTACATCTTCTGCAACGTTTTCGATACCGGTAATCTCTTTGCCTTTCTCAAAGCCTTCTGGGTAACCACCAGAAACAAGGAACACAGTAGCTGCTGTGCGCGGATCAATCTCCAGATTAAAGCTGCCCAGTCTGTGCTCGTGCAGCGCGCAGAACATATCAAACAAATCTGACTTTATGCGAGGCAGAATTGCTTCCGTTTCTGGGTCACCAAGGCGCACGTTGTACTCAATTACGTAAGGCTCACCATTTACATTCATTAAGCCGATAAACAGGAAGCCTGTGTACGGAATGTTCTCCTTTTGAAGACCGGAAAGCGTAGGATTAATAACTTTATCTTTAACTTTCTGCATAAACACCTCGTCTGCAAACGGCACCGGCGAAATAGCGCCCATACCTCCTGTATTCAGTCCGGTGTCTCCCTCTCCTATGCGTTTGTAGTCTTTTGCCTCTGGAAGCAGTATATATTCTTTTCCATCTGTCAAAATAAACACAGACACTTCAATACCTACCAGAAACTCTTCTATCACTACTTTGCTGCTGGCATTGCCAAAGCGCTTGTTCTTCAATAGGTCTTCCAATGCATCCAGTGCATCGTCAAAGGTCTGCGCTATAATTACTCCTTTGCCTGCAGCAAGGCCATCAGCCTTTATAACTACCGGGTACGAATGGTTGCGCAGGTATTCTACAGCCTCACGGTAGGTATCTTCGGTAAAGGCTTCGTAGCGCGCCGTAGGAATATTATTCTTCTCCAGAAACATTTTACAGAAATCCTTGCTGCCTTCCAGCATGGCGCCAGCTTTGCGTGGCCCAATAATCAGGATGTGCTTCAGGTATTCGGTGCTCTGGAAATAGTCGTGTATGCCTTCTACAAGAGCATTTTCGTGGCCCACAACAATCATCATGACGTTAAAATCGGTGGCAAACTTGGCAACTTCCTCAAAGTTATGCGTGTCTACGCAGGCAGTAGTACCAAACTTTTCGGTACCGGCATTTCCTGGTGCCACAAACACTTTTTCACAATACTGACTTTGGCTTAATTTCCAGGCAATAGCGTGCTCACGGGCACCAGATCCAATAATTAATACATTCATGGCTTGATTGCTGATTACTATTTTAAAATACTATTGTCTGCGCAAGACAATAGCACAAAGTTAACTATTTATTACGGCCGATGCCCTACAAGTTGCCTATTATCCTGCTCTCAGGTGCGGCATAAGTCTTATATTAGCAGCTTCCTGCCGATCAGAAACAAAAGGAGGCTGTGTACATACAGCCTCCTTTTGTGCAGATAATGAATTTACTTAGTTTGCATACTCAGAAAGGAACTTGATACGCATCAGGCGCAGGTCCTCTTCGGTATAGTCATCGGTACCCAATTCTTTTAGAGCATCGTTTATGTTATCGGTTTTCGCCTGCAAAAAGTACTCATACACCTCCTCCTGGCGCTCCTCATCGAGTAGGTTATTGATGTAGTAGTTCAGGTTTAATTTAGTGCCTGAGTAACAAATGTGCTCAATCTCCTCTATCAGTTCCTGCATGGTCAGGTCCTTGGAGCTGGCAATCTCCTCCAGGTCTACTTTCTTATCTATCTGCTGAATGATGTAGATCTTGATCTTTGACTTGTTAACAGTAGTCTTCACTACCACGTCAGAAGCCGTTACAATGTCGTTTTCTTCTACGTATTTGCTAATTAGGTCGAGGAAAGGCTTGCCGAACTTCTGCACTTTGCCCATGCCCACGCCACCGATCTGTGCCAGTTCTTCGCGGTTGGTAGGGTACGTGGTAGCCATCTCTTTCAGCGAAGGGTCCTGGAATAGTACATAAGGTGGCAGGTCTTTCTCTTTTGCCAGCTTTTTGCGCAAGTTCTTCAGCAGATCGAACAACACTTCGTCATGACCTGCGGCTGCCTGGGTTTCTTCTTTCTCTTCGTCCTCTTTCACTTCCTGCTCGTAGTTATGGTCCTTGGTAAGCTGAATGGGATGTGGGTTTTGAATAAAGTCATGTCCTTTCTGCGTCATTTTTACTACACCGAAGTTTTCAATATCTTTCTCTAAATACTCAGACAACAGCACCTGGCGCAACACGGAGCTCCAAAACTGGGCATCCTGATCCTTACCTTTGCCAAATACCTCCAATTTATCGTGGTCGTAGCTGGTGGTATACTGGTTTCGTAAGCCGGTTATTACTGCCGTAATATGATCTATACCAAAGCGCTCCTCTGTCAGGTAAACGGCTTTAAGAGCCAACTGCACTTCTTCCTGTGCCTCAAAACGTGGTTTCGGGTGCAGGCAGTTATCGCAGAAGCCACAATCTTTTTCGTATGCCTCGCCAAAGTAGTGTAGCAACTGCTTCCGACGACAAACAGCTGAGTCGGCGTATGCGGCCATTTCCTGCAGCAAAAGCTTTGAGTTATCGCGCTCGGTTACGGGTTTATCTTTATTAAACTTTTCGAGTTTTAAAATATCATCGTAGCTATAGAACATCAGGCAATTACCTTCCATACCGTCACGACCGGCACGTCCGGTTTCCTGGTAATATCCTTCTATAGACTTTGGCGTGTCGTAATGAATCACAAACCTAACATCTGGCTTGTCTATACCCATACCAAAGGCAATGGTGGCTACAATTACGTCTGCTTCTTCGTTCAGGAAGGCATCCTGGTTCGCCATCCGTACATTAGAGTCAAGGCCGGCATGGTAAGGCAGGGCCTTCACATCGTTAACACGCAACAGCTCAGCAATTTCCTCCACCTTCTTACGGCTTAAGCAATATACGATCCCGCTTTTTCCCTTGTTTCTCTTCACGTATTGTATAAGCTGCTTCTTGGTATTGTGCTTAGGCCGCACCTCATAGTAAAGGTTAGTGCGGTTAAAGGAGGATTTAAACACTGAGGCTTCGTCCATTTGCAGGTTACGCTGTATGTCGAGCTGCACTTTAGGCGTGGCAGTGGCCGTAAGGGCAATTACCGGCAAGTCGCCAATCTGGTCGATAATGCCCCGGATGCGGCGGTATTCCGGCCTGAAATCGTGGCCCCACTCCGAAATACAATGCGCTTCGTCAATGGCTACAAAGGTAATCTGGGCACTGCGCAGAAATTCAATGGTTTCCTCTTTGGTAAGCGACTCCGGTGCCACATACAATAGCTTTACCTCCCCTGCCAGTGTTTCTTTTTTCACTCTGTTAATCTCTGATTTAGAGAGCGTAGAGTTCAGGAAATGGGCATTTACGCCAAAAGCATTAAGCTGGTCCACCTGATTTTTCATCAGGGCAATGAGGGGAGAAATAACGATGGCAGTTCCCGGAAGTGACAAAGCAGGCAGTTGATAACACAACGACTTGCCTGCACCTGTGGGCATAATTACAAATGTATTCTTACGGTTGATAATATTGTTTATTATCAGCTCCTGATTACCTCTGAATTGATTATACCCAAAAACTTCCTTTAATTTGTTTTTGAGGTTTACCTCTTGTTTAATTGACATGTACCCTGGCGAAAAATGAATATTTACAACGTATCCTTTAAGGAGACCTTAACACAAATTTAAATTGAATCTCAATAATAACATCATTTTATCTGCAAAAAAAGTCTTACATGCAGAAGCCGGTGCAATCGCTCAATTAGTGGATTTTATCGACGAATCTTTCGTAAAATGCGTTGAAGCTATTTTGCAGATAAAAGGCCGGGTAGTGGTAACAGGCATTGGTAAGAGTGCCCATATTGCCACCAAAATAGTGGCTACTCTAAATTCTACCGGTACGCCTGCCCTTTTTATGCACGCTGCCGATGCCATTCACGGCGACCTGGGCATGATTCAGTCAGAGGACTTTGTGATCTGCATCTCTAAAAGCGGCAATACCCCCGAAATAAAAGTACTGGTGCCCCTGCTAAAAAGGAAAGGCTCTCAGCTGGCCGCCCTGGTATCCGATACCGGCTCCTACCTGGCCCTGAATGCTAACTTTATACTGAAAGCCCACGTAGAGCGGGAAGCCTGCCCTTTTAACCTGGCACCCACCACCAGCACCACAGCGGCACTTGCCCTGGGCGATGCCCTGGCGGTATGCCTGCTGGAGGCCCGTGGTTTTAGCAGTGCAGATTTTGCCACACTGCATCCCGGAGGCTCACTTGGTAAAAGGCTCTATCTTAAAGTTGGCGATATTTATGTTCATAATCAAGCCCCTAAGGTACACCAGCAGGCTTCTCTCAAAGAAATAATCATTGAGATATCGTCTAAAAGGCTTGGAGCCACGGCCGTGGTAACCGCCGGTACCGATAAGCTGGTAGGCATTATAACGGATGGTGATTTGCGCCGTATGCTCAACAACTTCGACTCCATAGAAGGTATACACGCAGCTGATATTATGACTCCGGCCCCCCGAACTATTGAGCCGGAGCAGTATGCGGCAGAGGCGATGGCTATTATGCAGGAGAAGAATATAACACAATTAGTTGTAACTATCGAAGATAAATTCGTAGGTTTCGTCCACCTACACGATCTGTTAAAAGAAGGACTTGTATAATTATGGATAACAACACCTTTGTAGTCATTATGGCTGGTGGCATTGGGAGCCGGTTCTGGCCGTTCAGCAGAACAAACTACCCCAAACAATTTCATGATGTTTTAGGAACAGGCGAGAGCATGCTCCAAATGACGGCAAGGCGTTTTAAAGACATATGCCCTCCAGAAAACATTTTTATAGTCACCAACAAAGACTATGAGGCGCTTGTGAAAGAGCAGCTTCCACAGCTAACAGATAATCAGATATTGCTGGAGCCGGTAGGTCGCAACACGGCACCCTGCATTGCCTATGCTTCACACAAGATTGCACTCCTGAACCCCGAAGCAAACCTGGTGGTAACGCCCTCTGATCATGTTATTTTAAAAGAAGATGTGTTTACCAGCGTGGTGAAAGAAGGCTTACAGGCAGCCGCAAAAGACGATATACTTATTACGCTGGGCATACAGCCGAGCCGCCCCGACACAGGTTATGGTTACATTCAGTACATCGACAACGAGAGCACCGGCATTAAGAAG
This sequence comes from Pontibacter sp. 13R65, assembly GCF_047525655.1. Taxonomy (NCBI): domain Bacteria; kingdom Pseudomonadati; phylum Bacteroidota; class Cytophagia; order Cytophagales; family Hymenobacteraceae; genus Pontibacter; species Pontibacter sp. 13R65. The sequence goes on along the minus strand of NZ_JBLIQL010000004.1, from coordinate 169,727 downwards.
GTAAAAACCTTTACCGAAAAGCCTAACCTGGAACTAGCACAAATGTTCCTCGATAGCGGCGATTTTGTATGGAACGCCGGCATCTTTATCTGGAGCGCCAGAAGTATTTTGAATGCTTTCAGGCAGCACCTTTCGGAAATTACAGAGGTGTTTGACGAAGGTAATAACGTGCTAAACACTGCAGAAGAAAACAATTTTATTGCCAGAGCTTATTCTCAGTGCCGCAACATCTCGATAGATTATGGCATTATGGAGAAAGTAGACAATGTGTACGTACTGTTGGCCGACATCGGCTGGTCTGACCTGGGCACCTGGAACTCGCTGTACACCATAGGCGAGAAAGAAAAAGACGGCAATGTAATAGATGGAGACGTGTTGCTATACAATACCAAAGACTGTATCATAAAAACGCCGAAAGAGCGACTAGTGGTGGTGCAGGGTCTTGAGAATTATATTGTAGCTGAATACGACAATGTGCTTATGATCTGCCGTAAAGACGAAGAGCAAAAAGTAAAGGAATTTATGGCTGATGCCAAAGCCAAAAGAGGCCCCGAGTATATTTAAACCCTCCTCCAATCTTTCAACAAAAAAGCCTCTGCAGATAGCATTCTGCAGAGGCTTTTTTATATATACGCTCCTTATTGATTAGAAGCAATTATTCGAATGAAAATGGTCTCCCGGAGGCTATTCGATGCCTTATGGGCTTAGGGTCTGTCCCTAATTATCGAGGCTCAAAAGTATTCAGGTTGGAGTAACCAGATTCGCGAAGGCGGTGACTCATTACTTCATACAAAATTATACCTGTAGCAACCGATACGTTTAAAGACCCGATTTGCCCGATTAGCGGAATGCGGAGTTTTGCATCGGCACGTTTCAAATACTCCGGCGATATACCGTCTTCTTCGCTCCCCATTATAATGGCGGTAGGCACAGTAAAATCAACCTGGCTGTCGGGCAGCATCACGTCTGTTTTCTCGGTACAGGCCACAAGTTGTATTCCGGAGTTTTTAAGGTAATCCAGGGCTTCTTTCAGGTTGGGCTCGCGGCAGACTGGCACCAGGTGCAGCGCACCGGCAGAGGTTTTAATGGCATCGGCGTTTACCTGCGCACCACCCCGGCTCGGAATTACAATAGCATCTACACCCATACACTCAGCGTTTCGGGCAATAGAGCCAAAATTACGCACATCTGTTACGCGGTCCAGAATGAGCAGGAGCGGGTTCTTTCCTTTTTCGTACAGAGAGGTTACAATCTCTGCTAAAGGCAAATAGGTAATAGCCGAAATATAGGCAACGGCACCCTGGTGGTTCTTGCGTGTAAGTTTATTCAGTTTCTCTATTGGCACAACGGCCACTGGAACATCTGCTTTTTTGGCTAGCTCCAGTATCTCATCCGTCATCGGGTTTCTGGCGCTCTTCTGAAGAAAAATTTTCTCCATTACTTTTCCAGCAAGCATGGCTTCGATAATAGGCCTGAGCCCGAAAATCATTTCCATCTTGTCTTCCTTGGGCGCTCTGGAGCTGCCGTATCGGGGGTTTACATATTCTCTGTTATTCCTGCTCTCCATTTTGAAACTGTGCTGTACCAGTTCTCCTCGTATTCGCGGCGCCGTATCAGCTCGTAGTAATTGTTGGTAAAGTTATTCTCTTTTTTATTAAAAACGAACTTTATATAAGGTGTAGAGGCCGACTCACGATAAATCCAGGCTTCTGTGTTGCCTACACGGCTAACATTATTCGGCCTTCCATAGATAATAAATACCATACCTCTGTCGCTGGCCCAGCCTTCTTTGTGGCTGGTAAAACGGCGGTTAGCCTCTTCTACACGCGTATAAAAAGTTCTGATGAGCTGGCGGGCATTTTCTTTATCGCGTGCCACCTTCAGCCAGAAATCGTCTATGGCAGCCTTTGGGTCTTTAGCTTTCATAATCATTTCTCGTTCCTCAGAAGTAGTGAGGTAGATGAGAGGTGGCAGCATCTCTTTTGCCATGGTTATCTGAGGAAAAGCGCCCTCCTGCACCAGCAGTCCCACGGAAGCCCCTCTCCTATTGTCTAACAAATATAGACCGGGGTTCTGAAATCGGATGGTGTCGCCCACGCTAAAAGCAGCAGTATCGGAGGGTTGCAAGGCACTAATTGGTGGTGGCTGCCTGGTAGACATAGGTGGCAGGGCAGGCATAGCATTGTTGTTATAGGCATGTACCTGCAGGGTACTGTCTGGGCCAAAGTACTGCACCTGCAGCGGCTCGCCCACTTTTAGGTAAGACCGGAACAAAGGCGTGTTGGCATTGCCCTGCAACAGCATAAAATCTTTTCGAAGCAAATCGGGTTGCAGGGGCATCACATAAAAAGAGGAAGTGGATCCTTGTGTTCCTGTCTTCTGCCAAAGGCGCATCTGCAGAATATTTGGAGCAACTACATACCTGCTCGGCACTTTAAATCTTACAAGCAGGCTACCATCTGTATTGGTCGCCTGCTGCCCTGCCACCTGTATGGAGTCGCGCAAAAGTACAGCATCGCGCTCAGTAGCACCAGGCCTTACGGAGTACTCAAACCGAGACGCCACACGCTGCATATTCAGCACCTGGTGGGCATCGTTAAATTTCACGAACAGGAAGAGTGTATCGTTGGCTGTATAATGGTCGTACTCCATGGCAACGTGTGGAGCCACATTTCTGGCAGGAGCCGATGCCCGCATAGGAGCACCACCCGTCATCTGTTCCATAGGCACGCTGGTACCGCAGCCAGCCAGCACAAAACAAAACAAAAGTGAAAGAAAGGTTACAATTTTCATCAAAAACAAGTTATGAATACAACCCATAAAATCAAAGAGCCAGCTACTGCATAGTCTGGCTCTTTTACTCTTTAATTCACTACTTTGTTTAACGGCGCATGCGCTGCAGGTATTGCATAAATGATTGCTGCAGCTCCACGGCCCTTTCCTGCATGCCCATTTCCTGGGCCGCCGCTATGGTTTGTTGCATCATGAGCATGTTGGTCTGGATTTCCATTTCAAACAAAGAACCTTTCTCAAAAAAATAATCCAGATTCTCCTGCGATGATTTCACGATGCCTTCCAGAAGCTGTTTGGCACGCTCCTCCTCACCTAGCTCCGCCAGCAACGGAATAAAATTAGGCGTGTAGTAATCATAAGGAACCGTTTCGAAAGGCATTACTTTAAAGCAGTGATCTATAATTTCTTTTGCGCGAACATTGTCGCCAGCTGCCAGGTAGGCTTCTGCCAGCTTGCTGAACTTGTCGCGGGCATTGGCCGAGAACCGGTAGTAGTTGTCGTCGTAGTAAATATCCTTGCGGTCGAAGTTCCTGAAGTTGTACTTCTTCATCATGTTTTCATACATCACTTCTTTGTGTATGTTACTGATTTCTTCTTCCTGAGAGAATTTAACAGGCACAATGCGGTGCGCCAGGCCTTCGAGCTGAAAGTACTCCGACAGCCCCATAAAATCGGCACTGTTTACAGTAGTAGAGAAATAAATTGGTCTTTCCCAGTTGGCGTTAGCCAGCAGGTCCAGAATAATCAGGTGTTTCTTCTCCAGTAGCGACTGCGAAAGGCGCCACTGCATACGGTCAGTGATGTTTTCCTGCTTTTCAGCCGGCACAAAACCCAGCCGCTGCACATGGGCTTTATCTACATTAAGGAAGAAGTTCTTGGTTGGGAAGGTCAGCAGCGTTGTGCCGGAGCCATACTGCGCCTGCAGAGCCGGATGGTTCTGTTTTACAAGACCAATGAACTGCTTCAGATCCATACCTGCCGCTACTTGTGCCTTTTCGGCATACGGCAGGTAGTCGTTTGTACCTTGCTGGTAATTTTCTTTTTCGAGTATTACAGGCCATGGCTCCGATTTATAAGCCTGCCGACGCATCTGGTCTATGTACCAGTCGGTGTTCAGGTAGCTTAGCACGGCTACGCGCACGTCGGTTCGGTAACCTTCTACCTCCTGTGCATACCACAGCGGGAAGGTATCATTATCGCCGTTGGTAAACAGAATGGCGTTTGGAGCACACGAATCAAGCAGGTTTTTGGCTGAATCCACGGAGTGGTAACGGTCGGAACGGTCGTGATCGTCCCAGCCCTCAGCGGCCAGTATAATGGGAGCGGCAAGGCAAATGGCGGTAGCCACTCCTGCTCTGGCTGTATTGTTTTTCAGCACCGTTTTCAGCAGATCGGCAAGCCCAAGCACACCCAGGCCTATCCAGATAGAGAAGGCATAGAACGAGCCGGCAAAGGTGTAGTCACGCTCCCTTGGTTCGAGCGGAGGCTGGTTCAGGTACAAGGCTATGGCAATGCCGGTAAAGAAGAACAGCAGGCCAACAACAAAGGCATCCTGTTCTTTTTTGCGGATCTGGTAAATAAGCCCTAAGATACCTACAAGCAGCGGAAGCATGTAAAAGGCGTTACGGGCTTTGTTGTTGGCCACTTTGGCAGGCAGGTCACCGGTGTTTTTATTAAACCAGAGTACACCCGAGTTCTGCACATCGCCTTCACGACCTATAAAATTCCATCCGAAGTAGCGCCAGTACATGTGGCCGAGCTGGTAACGGAATAGGAAACTCAGGTTCTGCCCAAAGCTTGGCATCTGCCCCTCCTGTATGTTTACCCATTTCTTGTACTCCTCCAGGTCCTGCTTTTTATCGCTGTAGATGCGCGGAATCAAAGTCTTGTCTTTGCTATCGTATACATAAGTGAGCTTCTTGCCTGTAACAACATATTTGTTAGCACCTTTTACGTAACGTGGTGCACCCTCCTCCTGGTCTACCGGCTGTGCGTTATACTGCGGACCATAAAGCAGCGGACGATCACCGTACTGCTCACGCTTGAGGTAAGCAACAAAGCTCAAGATGTCCTGTGGGTCATTTTCGTCGATGGTGGGATTGTAACCAGACCTGATCGGGATAATCATGTAAGAAGAATATCCTATCAAAATAAACACAAAGCATAAAATAGCCGTGTTTAGTACTCTGTTGCCTTTGGCGATAGAATAGCGGATACCCCAGATAATGGCCCCTATAAGCAAGATAACAAATACTATGATACCGGAGCCAAACGGCAAACCAAGCGAATTAACAAAGAACACCTCTACGTTACCTGCCAGAGAAGGCAGACCTGGAATTATGCCCCACAGAATAGCAATTACAATGACTGCACTTACCAGAAAAGCGACTACACCTCCCCAAAAGCTAGGCTTGTATAAACGGAAGTAATAGATAAAGGCAAGTGCCGGAATGGTAAGCAGGTTCAGTAAGTGAGCGCCAATGGAAAGCCCGATGAGGTAAGCAATCAAGATAAGCCATTTATCTGATAAAGCCTCCCCTACCTTGTTTTCCCAGCGAAGCATGGCCCAGAACACAATAGCTGTAAAGAAAGACGACATGGCATATACCTCTGCCTCCACAGCCGAAAACCAGGCAGAATCGGTAAAGGTATAGGCAAGAGCTCCAACGGCTCCGCTGCCCATTATAAGCAGCAGATTACCTGTTCCTACTGCTTCGCCTTCTTTAACCAGTATTCTGCGGGCCAGTATGGTTATAGACCAGAAAAGGAAAAGTACGGTAAGAGAGCTGCACAAGGCTGAGAGTAGGTTTACCCACCAGGCCACCTGCGTTACATCGCTGGCGAAAAGCGAGAACATACGGCCGATCAGCAGGTAAAAGGGGGCACCGGGCGGGTGTGGCACCAGTAGTTTGTAGGAGCAGGCAATAAATTCACCGGCATCCCAATAGCTTGCTGTTGGTTCCAGCGTCAAAACATAAACTGCAGTCGCAATAAAAAACACGACCCAGCCAACCAGGTTGTTTATCTTCCGATAATCCGTCATAACTAGATTTGAATTCAGCCCCGAAAATAAGAAATAATGCTAAGTGCCCACGCACTTTTATGAATTAATATAAAAAAAGCCGACCTGTAGGGCCGGCTTTTTCTGTAACGAAATGTTCAGTATTTTTATTTTTGAAGGATCAGGCGCTTTGTTTCGACCATTTTGTCGTTCACGAGCAAACTGTAGAAATATACACCAGCCGGAAGACTGGACATATCAACATCCACATCCAGGGTGGAAAGCTCTTTTACGGCTACCACTTTTCCTATCGTATTAGAAATCTTAATCTTATAATGGTAATTATCGTGGCCTACCTGCGATAACGACAGGCGGGTAATGCCTCTTGACGGATTTGGATAAGCATTAATGGTTGGCATTACCTTTTGCTCAGGTCCTGACATGAAACTTGCCATAGTGACAGTCGCGTAAAAGCTTTTGTGCGACTTTGATGACTCGTAGGTATGAAAAGCCGACCCAACAGCAGAAGCATAAATTTTAGAGCAGGTATGGCTATTCTCCTTTATCACGAAAGTCGGTCGTGCATTTTGAGCAGATACGCTCAAGCCTGGTTGCTTTTCTGCAACTTGTTTCCAGTCGGCAGAAGAGCCTTTATAAGTTGGGGCAACGCCCTCTTTGTGATCTCTTAAATAACCACTTGCGTTAACGGCAAAGCCAGCCAGCTGCGACCCAAGTACAGCAACAACAAGAAATATTTTTGTAAAATTCTTCATTTTCATATTCAGAGCCTCATCTTTGAGCTTTTAGCCACGGTTCGATTCAATCAATCAAAGATAGCTAAAATAATAACAATTAAAATGCAGTTTTTTAAATATTTGCCGATAAACTAACAAACAATTGATAATTCCTTTTCTGCATCAGCAAATCATCAACAATTACCTAATAACAAGAATAATGCCTGTTATTACTCCACCGGCCATATCACAAAAAAATAATATAGCTTTTTGACTATTTTAAGGTGAGGCGTAGATCAATAAGTGCCAATCTACTGATTCTCTGCAGCTATCGCTGTTTAACCATCAACATGCCTCCTGTCATGTCCGCCGCATGCTATTGATCCAGCACTGACAGCCACTAACCTCTTTGGCAGACTCCCCACAATTCTTCTAATGAAAAGAGCCTTCCGGAGGCTTTTAAAAGATTTTAGAGACAAGGTTATAGCTGCTAAATTATTCCTGATAAACTGAACTTTCTGGTGCTTAGGTTTTGCCCCTACACTCGCAGGAGCTGCGTACGCTGCCAGGCAGTACTGCTCCATTAATCAGGAATTCAGACATCAAGCCATTTAACAATCAGCAACTACATCAAATTCTGCTAATGAAACAGGCCTTCCGGAGGCCTTGACAGGGCTCAACACCTTAGGGCAAGACATACCTTTTACTGTAGCTATAGAATGCAAGAAGCCGCTTGAATGGCATCAAACGGCTTCTCACTATCTTACCTGTTGCAACTACTTTAGCCAGTCGGGCTTGGTTGTTGTAATGTTTGCCCGCAGTTGGTTAAGCAAGCTGTACAGCCCGAAATATGTTCTGTTTATAAATAGTCCGTGCCGGGAGCCTCTCGCCTGCCTGGAGTTTTTAAACATTTTATCTTTCGATATCCTGTCTCCCATGCTGTAGATCCGATCAAAGTAGGCATCGTTTGCGAAGTTGAATGTCTCCGCATGAAAAGGCTGCCCCAATAGCGAAATCATCTCCTTAAACACGCCTTTAAAATAGGCTTGTTCCGCTGCAGTATCTTGCTCACTTATAAATTCAAGGTCGAAGAAGATCTGGTTCAACTCCTTTTCCTGCATCAGCGCATCCTGCTTAATTAAGGAGAAGTAACCCCGGTAAAAGTCTTCCGGAATAACCTTCACGCATCCGAAATCTATAACGCCCAGCTTTACACCTTCCTGAATAATAAAATTGCCCGGATGCGGATCGGCATGCACCTGCTTGAGATGGTGCACCTGGTGGTGGTAAAAATCCCAGAGAGCTTGCCCTATTTTGTTTCTTTCATCCGGAGTAGGGTTGCTTGCCAGCCATTCTTTCAGGTGCGCGCCCTCCAGCCAATCCATGGTAATAATTCTTTCGCTGCTCAGGCCCGGGTAGTAAGTCGGGAAGCTCAGGTCAGGGATATGGCTGCATGCCCTGGAGATTTCTTCCGACCTGGCTACCTCTAACTGGTAATCAGTCTCTTCCAGCAGCTTCTCCTCTACCTCGCTCATGTAGTGATCCAGTTCCTTGCTGTTCATATTGAGCAGCCGATAAGCAAAGGGTCGCACCATTTTTAAGTCTGAACTCACACTGGCAGCCACACCCGGATATTGTATTTTCACGGCAAATGTTTTACCATCCTTGGTAGCTTTATGTACCTGCCCAATAGAGGCTGCATTTACTGCAGACCTGGTAAACGTATCGAACAGCGCCTCTGGCACCACGCCGAAATACTTCTGAAACGTTCTAACCACCAGGGGGTAAGACAAAGGCGGCGCACTGTACTGAGCCATTATAAACTTATCCTGGTACGCCCTCGGCAAAACGTTCTTGTCCATCGACATCATCTGGGCCACCTTCAGGGCACTGCCTTTGAGTTCACTCAAAGAATCGTAAATATCTGCTGCATTGCTGGTATGCAACTCCTCCTTGCTCAACGATGGGTTCACCATTTTTTGGGCGTAGTGCTTTATGTAGTTGCCCCCTACTTTGGCTCCGGCGCTTATAAACTTAGAAGCTCGTTGCACTTTTGAAGTCGGAATACGCTCCTGTTCTTTCATATGATTGGCCATAGGAGCTTATCTGGATTGGTATAAGAACTTAGCAAAATCGAAGAGAGAGTCTACAGCCGTTTTCCCTATCAAATCAAAAATAAGGTTCACTGATTTTTCGATGGCAGCATCTGTTCTTTCAAACGAGGTAGAGGTATCCTTTAGCCAGAACTGCAAGATGAATAAAGTCTCAGCCCATAAGGCATCGTCGTACTTATCAGAAAGCCCGCGCCTTTCAGCAATCTGTTCACTTTCCTTGCCTTCCAGAATAATTAAATTGGCGAAATCTCTGAATCTATTCCTAAAGCTCCTTAACTCATTTGGCATGGCTCTTTTATAACCCGCCTGCCCCTGGTACAAGGCCAGCAGGTAGCTCCTGTTCTTTCTTAAAACCTCTATCCAGGTAAAATAAAACGAAAGGAGCTTCTCTTTGGCAGAATATCCTCTGTAAACCTCCTGCGCCTCCATCATGGCAATGGTTTGCTCAAAAATCTGCTCCCATACACCTCCTTTCACTCCCTGAAAAGAAGTGTAGTATTGGTAAAATTCCTCTTCTCTTATCTGAAGACTTTGAGCAAATTTATACACAGACACTGGTTCTCTTCCGGTTTCCAGTACATGCTCAATAAAGGCGCGAAGGATTTTGGCTTTTGTATTCTCGGTATTATGATCTGTTACTTCTATTTCTTCCATAACCTGTTAATTGTCTAATTCTTAAACAACGAAAGAAGTACAGAAGTTTTGATAATCAGCAGAATAAATAATAGCCATAAAAAACAGGCAAGCTTTAGCTTAAGGAGTGGCAAAAGGCTTTTCTCTTCTTTGAAGCCGCTTACCAATGGCAACAAAAATGACCGACACCGTTACAAATACCACAAGCAGCAGCACTGCATTAAGGAGGACCTGCTGCAGGCCCAGCTCCGTTACATCCATAAATGGATAAGGATAAAAGCCGGAAAAATGGCCACGGAATAATATAAAGATTAAATAAATGAGCGGGAAGAGTAACCATTTCGGAATCCCCTGCCACTGTATCTGAGACTTTTGTTCATACAGGTACCAGAAAACAACCACCAACAGCGGCGTAACAGAATGGAGCAGTTCGTCCACGACCCTTTGCATCCCTCTTGGCTCCCATGTTTGCCGCAACACCACCTGGTATACAAGCCCTACAATGGCAATGTATACCGTAATGGCCGTTAAGCTACCTGGCTTATCCAACACTGTCTTTTGCTTTTCTTGCCCCCTTACTGCCTGATAACTAAAATAAACAGCCACCAGCAAATTGGTAAGAATGGTGAAAAAACTAAAGAAGCGAACAGTAGACTCCCCTATAGGTGCTATTCTGTTTTCCATCATCAAAACATACTGCACCACTACCGCAAACCAGGCGGTGGCAGCAAAAATCATCGATAGCTTCTGCTTCATTTCATCTTGTTTATCCACTATAAATCAGACACTGTGCAAGCAGGAGTATTTACTGAAACAGAATCTAATCACTAGCGTTTTAACATCTATAAAAAATCTGCTTTATGTAATTACAAAACTAATTTCCTTGAACCCAAAGTAGCGCAGCTCGCGGTTAATTTCCACGGCAAGCCGTCCCTCTTCGGTTACACCCTGAATCTGCCCCTGCACCTGCTCTCCTGCTACCACAAAGGTGTGGGATTCCTGGTACCGGTACAGCCCCTGCAGGTAATCGAACTTCAGTTTAGCCAGGCGGTCCGCACGCAACTCCAGGTAGCGCTTCTCCAGCAGTTCCAGTAAGCGGCACGTTACCTGTTCCAACGGCACCTCCTGCTGCAGCACCGCTGCTAAAGAAGAGGCAAGCGGCGAAGAGAAATTAGTTTGATTCACATTTAAACCAATTCCGACAATGCTATGTTGTAAATTATGACTATGAATGGTGTTTTCTATTAAAATCCCCCCTATCTTACTGTCTTCAAAATAGAGGTCGTTGGGCCACTTTACCTGGGTTTTTTCGAGGCCTTGCTCCCGCACCAGGTCCAGCACCGCCAACGAAACAGCCATATTGAGGTAAAATTGCTGCCTGACAGACAGAAATGTAGGTGACAAAATAACCGAAAGCGTAATGTTTTTACCAGGGTCCGCCTCCCAACTGTTTCCTCGTTGCCCCCGGCCTTGAGTTTGCTGCGCAGTAAGTACGACACAACCCTCTGTGGCTTCATTTTTGATAAGAAGCTGATGGGCCTCTGTGTTGGTAGATGCACAAGTCGGCAGGAAATACTGCTGCTGACCTATAAACAGGGTATTGGGCACCATATAGTAAGCAAAATTTTATACTTTTGTATTTCAAATTTAAGTAGCACAAATGAAACAAACCAAGGTTGAGGTTAATTCAGACATATTGGCAGATATTGTCGTAAAAGGCATGCAGGAGAAGAAAGCAGCTGATATTGTCGTTATTAATCTTAAATCCCTCAAAAATGCTGTATCAGATTATTTTGTCATAGCATCCGCCAGTTCAGATACTCAATTAGATGCCATTGCAAGTTCTATTGAGGAAGTGGTTTTTAAAGCCACACACCAGAACCCATGGCAAACAGAAGGCCGCATGAACAAAGAATGGGTACTGCTGGATTATGTGGACGTAGTCGCTCACATTTTCTTAAAAGACAAACGGGAGTTTTATGCACTGGAAGAACTGTGGGGCGATGCCCGCATAGAACATATTCAGCCTGTTTAGTCTATTAATACAGCCAGACTAAAACTTTTTTAGCTGGCTGGTGTTTTTAAGTAACTGTAATTAAACTTTCATGGCAGAGAATAATAATAAAGGCAATAACAATAAAAAGAAAAAGCCGATCATTCCGAACACACCGCCCAGGCCAACTATGCAGTTGTGGATGCTGGCGGTGCTGATTCTACTTATTTTCGGTCTTACGTACCTCAACAAGAGCAGCGCCTCCAAGGAAACTACTCAAAGAGCTTTCGAAGAAATGCTGCTCAGCAACGATGTCAGAAAAGTAGACATCGTGAACAACAACCTGGTGGAGATCTACCTAAAGGAGGAGGCCCTCGGCAACGACAAGTATAAATCGGAGCTCGATGCCCGTGGCAACTTTAGCATGGGCCAGCAGGGACCACATTACCACTTTAATATTATTTCACCGGAAATATTTAAAGAGGACCTTGACAAGCTACAGGCAGATATACCGAAAGAACAGCAAATACCTTATAATGTCATATCCAGAACCGGCTTCATGGATTTCTTTGCCACCTGGGGATTCTTTATTCTGCTGCTATTTGGTTTCTGGTTCCTGATGCGCCGCGTTACAGCGGGTGGGGCCGGTGGTCAGATCTTTAACATTGGCAAATCCAAAGCTGCTCTTTTCGATGCAGAGAACAAGGTGAAAATCACGTTTAAGGATGTGGCTGGCCTGGAAGAAGCAAAAGAAGAAATCCAGGAAATTGTAGAATTCCTGAAAAACCCTTCTAAGTTCACTATTCTGGGTGGTAAAATACCTAAAGGTGCGCTATTGGTTGGCCCTCCGGGAACAGGTAAAACATTACTTGCCAAGGCAGTAGCCGGCGAGGCTGATGTTCCATTCTTCTCCCTGTCTGGTTCTGACTTTGTGGAAATGTTCGTAGGTGTAGGTGCCGCACGTGTACGCGATTTGTTCAAGCAGGCAAAAGCCAAAGCTCCATGTATTATCTTTATAGATGAGATCGACGCTATTGGCCGCCATCGTAGCCGTGGTGCTACACCAGGTGGCAACGACGAACGCGAAAACACCCTGAACTCCTTGTTAGTAGAGATGGATGGTTTCGCTACAGACTCAGGTGTTATTATTCTGGCCGCCACTAACCGTCCTGACACCCTCGATTCTGCCTTGCTTCGTCCGGGCCGTTTCGACCGCCAGATCAGCATAGACAAGCCAGATATTAACGGTCGTACTGAAATATTTGATGTACACTTAAAGCCAATTACGCTTTCTGCCGATGTAGATGCCAGGAACCTGGCCGCTCAGACACCTGGTTTTGCCGGTGCCGAAATAGCTAACGTATGTAACGAGGCTGCCCTTATTGCTGCCCGCCGCAACAAAAAGGCTGTAGATCAGCAGGACTTTAACGATGCCATAGACCGTGTAATCGGTGGTCTGGAGAAAAAGAACAAGATTATCTCTCCCGGTGAGAAGAAGATTGTGGCTTACCATGAGGCTGGTCACGCTGTAGCAGGCTGGTTCCTGGAGCACGCCGATCCGTTGGTGAAAGTAAGCATTGTTCCTCGTGGTGTTGCCGCCTTAGGTTACGCACAGTACCTGCCAAAAGAGCAGTTCCTGTACACAACCGAACAGCTTATCGACGAAATGTGTATGGCTCTCGGTGGCCGTGCAGCAGAGGAACTGGTATTCGGCAAGATTTCTACAGGTGCTCTAAGTGACCTGGAGCGCATTACCAAAATGGCTTACAGTATTGTAACCATGTATGGTATGAACGCTAAGATTGGTAATGTTTCGTTCTACGACTCAAAGCAGAACTCAGAGTACTCGTTTAACAAGCCTTATTCCGAAGCAACTGCCGAAACCATAGACAACGAAGTTCGTGCTATTATCGATGCAGCTTACCAGCGCACCAAAAAGCTTTTAACAGACAAAGGTCCTGAGCTGGAGATAATTGCACAGGAGTTGCTGCAGAAAGAAATTCTGTTCCAAAGCGATCTGGAAAGATTAGTAGGTAAACGCCCTTTCGAGGAGCTTACAACGTACCAGGCACACACTGCTGGCACAGACCGAAGCAAAACGAAGAGCGAAGTAGAGCAAGCGCATCCGCAGGAGCGTGGTCTTACCGAACATCCGGAGCAGCAGGAAGGCCAGGTGCCTGGCACACCCTTAACAGGAAATGGCTCCTCTGCCGACCAGAGCACTACTTCTGCCAACACCCGCATAGCATAATCTAAAAAAATTGCATGTACGAAGCAAAATCTAAAGAAATAGTATTAAGAAGAGTAAGAGAGGCGCTGGCTAAATCAGCGCCTTTTCTGCCTCCTACGCCTGATTTTAGCTCTCCCCTGCACTCTGCTCCTTCCGAAGAACTGTCGGTGGAGTTCGCCCAGTTATTTATCGCCAACAGCGGTCTTTTCCTCTACTGCGAATCAGAAGAAGACTTTTTCGACCAGCTTTATGTGTTTAAGCGTGAGCAAAATATCCAAAATTTGTTTGTATGGGAGCCCAACCTGCAGCATATTCTGTACCACGCTGGTATTGAGATAAACGAGGGAGAAGAAAACTTTGTGGCAGATCCGGAAAGCGCTGGCCTAACAACCTGCGAAGCCCTGATTGCACGCACCGGAAGCATATTGGTAAGCTCAGCTAACGCCGGAGGACGCCGATTAGGCATCTATCCTGCTACACATTTAGTGGTAGCTCGTGCAAGCCAACTTGTACCAGACATAAAAGACGGGCTACAGGTCCTGAAAGAGCGTCATAAAGAAAACTTTCCTTCTATGGTGTCGTTGGTGAGTGGACCAAGCCGCACCGCCGATATAGAAAAAACATTGGTGCTGGGAGCACATGGCCCTAAGCTACTCGTCCTTTTCCTGATTGATGACCTTGCACAGTAAAATACTGGAACCCGGTAAAAAAATATATTTCGCTTCTGATTTTCATTTGGGAGCACCCTCTGCCGAAAAAAGCAGCGCACGTGAGAAAAAGATTGTGCGATGGCTGGATCAGGTAAAGCAGGATGCACAATGCATTTACCTGGTAGGCGACATCTTTGACTTCTGGTTCGAATACCGACATGCTATTCCCAAAGGCTTTATAAGGCTACAGGGCAAACTAGCTGAACTTACAGATGCAGGCATTCCAATTTACCTCTTCACCGGCAACCACGATATGTGGATGTTCGATTATTTCCCGCAGGAGCTAAACATTCCGATTATCCGGGAACCCATTTCTACAAAACTCGGTGGTAAAACATTTTACATCGGCCACGGCGATGGCTTAGGCCCCGGCGACCACACCTATAAACTGCTCAAGCGCGTTTTTAACAACAAAGCCTGCCAATGGCTGTTTGCACGTGTGCACCCGAACCTGGGCATCGGAGTTGCCAATATGTGGTCGCAGCGAAGCCGCATCAATAATACAAAAAAAGATGAGGCCTTTTTAGGTGACGATGAATGGCTTGTGCACTACTGCAAAGAGGTTGAGGCAAAGCAGCATCACGATTTTTATGTATTTGGGCACCGCCACCTCCCCCTCGACTTACCTATAGGCGAAAACAGCCGTTACATAAATCTTGGAGAATGGGTCAATTTTTGCTCTTACGCGGTATATGATGGAGAAACGCTTTTGCTTAGACACTTCGAAGCTTCTGAGGCATAAACAACTTTGGGCACTGTTATGGTGCCTGAATTACATGTTACTAACGCTGCCTGGCCGGGCGCAAACGCTGCCGGAGGTTGAACAAGTGCTGAAGCCGCAATTGCAGTTAAGCCATCGTTTGGCTATTGGCTCCCCAACTGTTGTCTCCATCGACCGAAACAACAGCATCTACATCCTCGACAAAAACAGGAACCTGACCAAGCTCGATTCACTAGGTAATAAGCAAATTGTCTTTTCACCTCCTTTTAATGGCAGACCCACCAGTGTAGAAGCCTGGAACCCCATGAAGGTGCTCCTGTTTTATGAAGACCGGCAGGTAATTATGCTACTAGACCGCTTCATGCGGCCTATTTCCCAAACCTCATTAGTCGATTTTGGCTACACCGGCATCGTTAAGGCAGTTACTCTCTCTTCCGACGATAGCTTTTGGATTTATAATGAGTCTGACTTTACGCTGAGTAAACTGGATCAAAGGTTCCGGAAAGCAAATATCGAAACTTCTTTAGGGCTTATCCTGGACAGAGAACGCTTAGATGTGCGCCTCCTGCGCGAGTACCAGAACATGCTTTATATGTTGGATGCGAATGGGGGGATTTTCATCTTTGATAACCTGGGCAACTATAAATCGAAACTGCCCTTCACCGGACTCTCCTCTTTCGGCTTCAAAGAAAACGAGCTCTATTACCTAAAGGATGGCCATCTCCACTTTTACGACCTTTACAAACAGCAATCGCGCAGCATTCCTCTTCCGGCTGGCAAAAAATTCCGTTCTGCACTGGCAGGCAATCGCCAGATTTACCTATTCACAGATAAAGAAGTAGAAATCTACACTTTGCTGCCATCTTAAATATTACTAATCAAATTGTGCAGCAGGAAATTAGTGTATGCTTTCTTTCGCAATTTGTTCTTTTGGCTTTTTTAGCGAAGAGCAAAAGTATTGGCTAGAAGTGGTGTGATTTAAGTAGGATATGTAGGTAGTTGGTTATGCTATAAGTAACAGTCAACTTAAATTATTCTAATGAATTTGGTCTTCCGGAGGCGAAAAGGGCCTTGTACATTCCAGGCTCATCATCCATTAACAGGCTTCCCCGAGTTTTCAATATCTAATATTAAATTTAGACTCAAACTCCCGAAGCTACTGCTGCTCCGAAAAAATTTTAAGTCCTACGACACCGGCCACAATCATGAGCAGGCACAGAATGCGCATTAAGTCTTTTGGCTCATTCAGGAAAAACATACCGAGTACGGCAGTTCCGGCAGCACCAATACCCGTCCAGATGGCATAGGCAGTACCCAAAGGTAGCGTTTTCATCGCCTGGGCAAGCAGTATAAAGCTTAAAATCATAACCAGTACAGTTACCACACTTACCAAAGGTTTAGTAAACCCTTCGCTGTACTTTAAACCAAAGGCCCAACCTATCTCACAGATACCAGCCAAAATAAGATAAAACCACGCTACGTTCATCGGTTTTTGTATTAGTTGAAGTGCAGCAGCTTATGCAAGAAGCTGCTCTATATGTTGCCAAATCTACGAATTTTGGCCGGGCTTTTTTACAGGAATCTTTATCTGCTCCTATTCCTGTTGAGCTTCCATCAAATTTTTTAAATAAAAATGGCCTTCCTGAGGATTTTGCAGCTATAAAAGGCCAAGGCTTTACCTTTCCATACAGCAAATCATTCAAAACCAGGTCCTATATAGTTAAAATTAACTAGTCCTATAATCAAATCTCTCAACTCCCGAATTTCCAAATCAACAACTACATTATTCTGCTTCCCGTTTACACATAATATCATTATTCAAACAAAATACAAACTATGAAAGCAGTTGTTTTTCACAAACCCAAAGACATACGGGTAGAAACAGTAGAAGACCCGCGCATTGAGGAATCGCGTGATGCGATCTTACGGGTAACATCCACCGCCATCTGTGGCTCCGACCTTCATATTTATAACGGAATGATTCCGCAGCCTACCAGCATGGTAATTGGCCACGAGTTCATGGGAATTGTAGAAGAAGTCGGACCTGGCGTAAAAAACCTGAAAAGAGGCGACAAAGTAGTGGTGCCGTTCCCCATATCGTGTGGTACCTGCCATTTCTGCAATATGCAGTTGCCAACACATTGCGAAAACTCCAACCATAACACCTATGGCCCCGAAGGAGAAATTCTGCAAGCCAAAGGAGCCGGTGCCGCCCTGTTTGGCTACACCGATTTGTATGGCGGCTATAGTGGCGGACAGGCTGAACTCGTGCGCGTACCTTTTGCCGACTACGGCCCACGTCTGGTACCCGAAGGCTTTACTGATGAACAAGTGCTTTTTCTGACAGATATTTTCCCTACTGGTTGGGCAGCCATAGACTGGGCTGAGCTAAAAGGTGGCGAGACAGTGGTAGTATGGGGTTGTGGCCCTGTGGGTGTGATGGCCATGAAATCGGCCTGGCTGCAAGGAGCAGGCCGCGTAATCGGAGTAGACATACAGCCCTACCGCCTGAACATTGCCCGCAACAGTGCCAACGCCGAAGTAATAAATGCAGCGGAGGTAGATGCGGTAGAAGTAATCCGACAGATGACAGGTGGCTACGGAGCTGATGTTTGCGTAGATGCCGTGGGCATGGAGGCCGATCGAAGTGTGCTTGATAAAGCGTTGAATGTGATCCAGATGGAAAAAGGCTCGATGGATGCATTGGAAAGCTGCCTAAGCGCAGTTCGACGAGGTGGTACGGTAACTGTAGTAGGTGTATACGGTTCGCCTTACAAGTTCCCCCTCTACAAGTGGTTCGACAAAGGCATTAAAATGATGGGCGGCCAAGCCTGGGTGCACCGCTACATCGATAACCTGATATCGCTGGTGCAGGATGGGAAAGTGGTGCTCGACGATATTATTACCCACAACGTGCCGCTAAGCGAAGCCTCCCGCATGTACGACATCTTTAACAAAAAGCAAGACAATTGCATGAAGGTAGTGCTGAAGCCATAAAGCTAGCTGTATGGTTAAAACCACCTAAAAAAGCGCCTGCTGCACAGCTGGCGCTTTTTTAGGTGGTGAGGGATGGCTATATGCAGAGAAATCAGAAAATACCCAAGAAACTTTTTTTCTTGTGCGAGAACAACCACGGCAGCAGATCCGGCTCTTTAAAGGCGTAGTCCCAGCTGTTGTGGTTTACACCAGGGTAAATCGTAAGCTTTACGTCGCCACCGGCAGCACGAATGGCATTTACCATTATCTGCGATTTTTCTACCGGCACTACGCCATCTACCTCGCCATGAAAAACCCAGAGCGGTAATTTTTTAGCATATTTCTTTGCTCCGGCTGGGTGCCCGCCACCACAAATAGGGAAAGCAGCGGCAAACATTTTGGGTTTGCGGCGCAGCAGCTCAAACGTTCCCATGCCACCCATAGACAAACCACCCAGGTACATCTGTTTCTTATCAATTTTACCAGATTCCTTTAATTCGCTTACCAGCCCCAGAAGCGCCTGCATGGCTTTAGTGGGTTCCTCCTTCTCTTCTCTAAAGTTAAAAGTGCGCTTGCCGGTTTCGTCGGTTATAATGTTTACGTTAGACCAATAAGACTCTTTGGGGCACTGCGGAAACACGACAATGGCCGGAAACTGCCGCCGGTATTCCGAGTCGAGAAACATTTTACCACCATGCACCAACTGCGACTCGTTATTATTGCCTCGCTCACCGGCTCCATGCAGCACCAGTATTAGCGGGTATTTTTTACCCGGATTGTAGTTTTCTGGATATAGAATGCGGTAAGGCAGCGTGTCTGTGGCTGTCTGGTATTGTTTCCGTTCGAATTGGTTAAGATCCTGCGCCTGCACAGTTGTTAGGGTAAATAAAAAAATAAAACCGAATAGCGTACTGAGTTTAAAAACCATTGCTGTTTGAGTTAAGCTATAGTAATATGCAAACTTACAATTATTTGAGTGAAGATAGCCTTCATAAAGATTGTAGATAATTGAATTTAGATGTCCGACTTTAAAACCAAACCAGCAGGCAGGTTGAAGGATGCTTTAGTTGTTAAGCTAAATTTGTAATTTATTCAATCAAATTATCACCAGAGACCGAGCTAACAATTTTGCCGAACAGGCGATTCTGTAAATATATTAAACTAAACGTCTCTTAGCGATCATCAAAACCAAAAATGAACGTTTGTGTGCAAATGTAGTAGTATCTAACTAGCCTGATGTGGTGTTGTAGAGGAGCTTTTGTTGTAATCCGGCTGTAATATCCAGAATATTGAAAAGTGAAGAAAATAAGTAAAGCGAAAGAACGTGACAGGAGTACCTCTTAAGGAGGCATTGCCGCAGACTCCTACTGTTTTTCGGCCGCGAATCAACCTTGTATCAGTATATTTACAAACACGGACTCGTAGAAACCACCGGGCTGTACCTCATAATAAACGATCTGGAAGAAAGGAGTAGCCTGATCGGCAGTATGAGTACACTGCCCGGGAGCTGAAGGCAGATATATGAAATTGGCCTTAAACTACCGTTGGCCTCCAGATTCCACTGATGAACGCATTGCACAAGCGCCGTTTAAGACAATTACTAAGTAACGCCTGTGTTAAAAAGGCGATGTGTCCACAGCTATAACAACTTATGCTTCGATTTAAAGTTACTCATGTCAGATATGCTCTCATGTTACTGCTCTTTTCGGGCTGTAGCTCCGGCGAGAGCAACGTAGCAGAAACAAGCCAGCCTGTTGCTGTACAAGACACCACTAACCATGCCGCCTGCAGCAGCAATTTACCTGTGCGCTTTGCTACTTCCTCAGACACCACAGTGCAACAAGGTAAAACGATATCGCATGAAGGGATGGTGTGGGTAGAGGGCGGTACTTTTGGCATGGGCGCCACCGACTCGGAGGGCCGCCCGGATGAGTACCCGCAGCACCAGGTAAAAGTAAACGGCTTCTGGATAGATGCCACTGAGGTAACCAATGCCCAATTCGCTGAATTCATAGCGGCTACAGGTTATATAACTACCGCCGAGCGTGCCCCAGACTGGGAAGAGCTAAAGCAACAGCTCCCTCCTGGTACTCCTAAACCACACGACAGCGTGCTGGTGGCGGCTTCGCTGGTGTTTACGCCTCCGATGCATCAGGTAGCACTTCATAACGCCGGTCAGTGGTGGAGCTGGCAAAAAGGTGCTAACTGGCGGCAACCACAAGGCCCCGGCAGCAGCATAAAAGGCAAAGAGAATTACCCGGTGGTGCAAGTCTCGTGGTACGATGCCATGGCTTATGCGCAATGGGCTGGCAAACGCCTGCCAACCGAAGCAGAATGGGAGTTTGCAGCACGTGGCGCCATAGCAGATCAGCTGTACCCCTGGGGCAACGAAGACATCGAAAAAGGAAAACCTAAGGCTAACACCTGGCAGGGAACGTTTCCGGTAAAAAACACTATATGGGACCGTTACGAAGGCCTGGCACCCGTTAAAAGCTTTGCGCCCAACAAACTCGGTCTTTACGACATGGCTGGCAACGTGTGGGAATGGTGCTCCGACTGGTACGATGCCACTTATTATAAAACAGTAGCAACAGGCGTATCAGAAAACCCTAAAGGCCCCGCCCGCAGCTACGATCCGCAGGAACCAGACGCACCCAAGCGGGTAGTGCGCGGTGGCTCTTTTATGTGCCACAGCAGCTACTGCAAAGGCTACCGCGTTACATCACGCATGAAATCATCGGCAGACACCAGCCTCGAAAATACAGGTTTCCGGTGTGTGGTCTCTAACTAAAGCCTTGGCAAGTTAAGGTCTAAATTCCTTCAGAAGGCCAATTTTATTAGAATAATTTCTGGTTGGTAATTACTGATTGTTAAACAGTTATATAGTTTAATTGTTAAAAGGTTGTTTTGGTTAAACTTCAGATATCAGACAGATGACTAAAGGAATGAGTTCTTTAACCCTTGATCAATTTGTCTTAAAAAAGCCTTCGGAAGGCTAAAATCATTAGGACAATTTCACTAAAGGCTAATTAATAATGTATTGCGGCAGCTAGCAACGAAGCGAACACCCGTGCCAGGTACACCTATTGAGGCTCCAGTGTCTGAGCGTTCAGCGAGTTTTGGAGCATCTTGATCTTTTTGGTTCTTTTTGTATCAAGACAAAAAGAACCAAAAAGCAGGCAATGAAACAAATAGCCTCAACTAACACCTTAGCAGAAGCTATGCGAACTTAAACTACAAAGTTGGTAGCCATCAACCTCGCAAGACCATGTTACTAATTCATTATGAATTAGGCAGAAAATTGGTTTAAAAATACAGAGATGCTAATATGCCTAAAGCACAACCTTTTACTCATTGCTACAACCGAAAAGCTAAATTCCATTCTAAAGTCAGGCAACAGCAAACAAGTCTAACCACTTAAAAAACACCTTCAAATTTTAAAAACTCCCGTAATGCTACTCAGAAACCTCCTGTTCGCAATTGTTTTACTCTTTTGCGCATCACCCAAGCAGCTTCAGGCTCAAACCATGAAAATAGGCACCTACAACATCCGCTACGACGAAGTGCGCGACACTGCTAATGCCTGGAACAAGCGACTGCCCTTTCTTACCGGACTCATACGTTTCAACGACTTCGATATTTTTGGAACACAGGAAGGATTGCACCACCAGCTTCAGGATATGAAGGGCCAGCTTCCTGGCTATACTTACATAGGTGCCGGTCGAGACGATGGCAAGCAAGGAGGCGAACACTCCGCAATTTTTTATAAAACTGATAAATACAAGCTGCTGAAAAGCGGCGATTTTTGGTTATCGGAAACGCCTACAAAACCTGGTAAAGGATGGGATGCCGATTTACCGCGTGTGTGCTCCTGGGGCCAGTTCCGCGATAATGCCACTGGCTTCACCTTTTACCTGTTCAATGTGCATTTCGACCATCGCGGGATCAAAGCTAGGGAGGAGAGCGCGAAACTTATGCTGAGCAAAATAAAAGAAATTGCCGGAAAAGCTCCTGCTATTTGTACTGGCGATTTCAACTTCGATCAGAACAGTCCGCTCTATACTATTCTGGCCACATCCGATCTGCTCAAAGATGCCTACCAACAGGCACAACTAAAATATGCGCCAAGCGGCACCTTCAACGGCTTCAATGCCAATAACCTGACAAATAACCGCATTGATCATATTTTTCTTACCTCTGGCTTTACTGCAACACGCTACGGCATCCTGACGGATACCTACGGCAAAGGCCGGTTCCCATCAGACCATTTTCCGGTGATGGTGGAGGTTGCTTTAAAAAAATAAAAGGCAGGTGCAGCAGGACTAGAACTATACTGATTTGCCTCCCTGACCTCATACCTGGTGCGAGCTCGCAGCCCGCACCAGGTATCTTTCGAGGATAAAGGAAGCACAACCTGGTTAGTTCATTCCAAATATTTCAGTGGGATAAAACAACGAGCTACAAGTTCGTACCAGCGAACAATATGCCGAAAGTATGTTCTGAACTTTTACCTACAGGATCAGCTTTTTAAAAGAAGACCAGGGGCCTAATTACAATAAATACTATCCTCAAAAATAACGTTCCTTAGTTAGCACAGTGGGCGATTACAAGTTAAATAATTTCATCCAGAATGAGTTCATTTAGTCAGGAAACCAACTGTTTAGTGACTGCGACACAACTTTCAAACTTAGAGCTTGATTTATTCAATTTCAACAAAAAGATAAAAGTTCTGTGTCTTGTTTCTCCAAGTTCTGCAAGTTCAAATTCCGGAAAGGGAAACTGCACTTTATATATACAACCTTTTAGCCTGACAGAGGAGGCGACTTTACAACTTTAACTATTTAAGAAAATGGGAAGAGCAGTTAACATTTTATGGCTAGCGTTATTATTGATGGGTTGCGTCGATAGCTCCAGGCAAGCTTCGGAGCAAATTAACAACGAGCAGGCTGGCAGCTTAAAACAGAATAAAGAGATATTATACACAGAGCTGGTAAACCGGCTTACTGATCTTAAAGCCTTGTCTGAATTGCCTGAAGAAGGGGAAGGCAGTGCCATGTGGGCGAGTTACGACCGCAAAAGCAAGGTAGACGCTGCTACCGGTGCCTTTATTGAATGGGGTGCCAATAACGATGGCCTCAGCCCTCAGTTCATCAGGATGGAAGGTGAAAATATGGTGCTGGCCGAAATGGAAGGTCCGGGCGCTATTGTGCGTATCTGGTCGGCAAGTCCTGGTAAGGGGAAAATAAAAATCTACATCGACGGGAATGAAACACCCGTGGTAGACCTGCCTTTCATAGATTTGTTTAATACGGCCTCTATACCTGCCTTTAACTACCCAGAATTAGTCTACGAAACGGCAGCCCGTGGTTTCAATAATTACGTGCCCATATCTTACCAGCGTTCATGTAAGGTAGTGGCAGAGCCTGATTGGGGACAATATTATCAGTTCAATTACATTACGTTTCCTGAAGGCACCACTGTAGGTTCTTTTGAAGCCAATCCTTCGCCTGAAAATGCGGCAGCCCTGGCCACGGTGAACAATTTCTTTAAAAGCAGTTTCGGAGAGCTTTCGTACGCAGTGGCTGGCACAGAAGAACAGAAACTTACTGGAGAAATAGCGCCTAGCAGTTCTAAAACCATTACCCTTGAAGGCAGCAAGGCTATTTATGCACTTAAGGCACAGGTAAAAGGAGCAGACGATAAAAGAACAGCCGAAGCCCTGCGAAAGCTGATTTTGAGCATCCGCTGGGATGACGAGAAAGCACCAGCCGTGTGGTCGCCCCTGGGAGATTTTTTTGGTACTGCCCCGGGATACAATCTTTACAAAACCCTGCCCATGGGTATGACGGAAGATGCCATGTACAGCTACTGGTACATGCCTTTCGGAAAGTCGGCTACTGTTACCCTGGAAAATAACTTTGATCAGCCCCTCCAGGTGAACCTAACTCTCAGTCTGGAAGATTTGCAGGGAAGTGCAGACCAGTATGGCCGGTTCCATGCCAAATGGCATCGCAATATTTTGCCTCCTGAAGACCCCGCCCGCTGGCCTGACTGGACCATGGTTGAAACCGAAGGCAGAGGCCGCTTCCTGGGCATGTCGCTGCTGGTCTGGAATCCGAAAGGTGGCTCCTGCAAGCAGTATGGCGGCGAAGGCCACCATTGGTGGGGAGAAGGTGACGAGAAGTTTTTTGTGGATGGCGAAACGTTCCCTTCTACCTTCGGAACAGGAACAGAAGATTATTTTGGCTATGCCTGGTGCATACCAGAGTACTTTGCAAAGGCATTCCATAGCCAGAATTACACAGAAGAGAACATGGGCTACCAATCCATGAACCGCTGGCAGGTAATAGACAATGTTCCTTTTCAGAAATCATTTGATGGCTACCTGGAAAAATACTTCCCTGACAACTGGCCTACGCAATATGCAACGGTTGCTTACTGGTACCTGAATGAAGGAGGCCTTGACCCTATCGGCCCCACTCCTGTTGATGAGTTGTATGGATGGGAAACACCTTTTGAAGTCTATCGGGAACCTGGCGTTGCAGAAGGTGAAAGCATGCAGATTGCCAGTAATACAGGCGGATGGGCAACTAACGACGCCTTTGCCGATGAAAATTTGTATGACCAGGTCAGCGGGCATAAGATACTCCTCTGGCACGGAGAACCCAATGCGGAAAATGAGCTTAACACCACCTTTAAGGTTGCTAAAGCAGGAAGATATAGGGTAAAAGCCAATCTGGTAAAAGTACCGGATGGAGGAAAATTCAGGCTAGCACTCAACAACCAGCCGGTTAAGAAAGAGCTTAACTTTAAAAGCGATGTTACACCAGGTAAAGCAGAAGTTGTAGATCTAGGGGTTTTCGATATAAATGCAGGAGAGCAGGTACTAAAAGTGAAATGGATTGAAACAAAAGGTCCTGAACGTAGATTCCTGCTTGACTATTTAAAGCTCGAGCCCGTCAAGTAGCCAGAGGTTCCAAACAATTTGTAAAAACAACCCCAAAATAAGAGAGTTGTTTCTATCTTCATAAGTGGCTGCTTCAAGAAAAACTTGATAGTGTCCGGCAAAAAAAGGCCTGTCGTCTCCGTTTCAGGTATAGAAATGGAAGACGACAGGCCTTTTTTAATTGGTAAATTCTAAACCAGCTAGAGCAGGTTTTTCTTTACATAGGCGTAGCTCTGGTTAATGCTCTTAAACGGATCGATGGAGAAATTTTCCTGCTCCACAAAGATGTGCTGCACTCCTGATTGGCTGGCCTGATCGAAAATTTTTCTGAAGTTAACGCTGCCGCTGCCTACTTCGGTGTTGAGCTTCGGATTGGCTTTGTCCATGTCTTTTACATGCCACATCACAAAACGGCCAGGGTTTGCATTGAACATAGTTACCGGATCTAGCTTTGCCCGCACCACCCAGTACAGGTCCAGTTCAAACTTCACCAGTTCTTTGTCTGTTTCATTTAGCAAGATGTCGTAGCCGGTAGTGTTGTCGAATTTTTGAAACTCAAAATCGTGGTTGTGGTAAGCCAGCCCTAAACCAGCTGCTTTACAGGCCTCAGCTGCAGTGTTTAATCGTTCTGCTATACGCTGATAGTCAGAAGCACTTTGGCGTAATTTATCGCCTAAGTAAGGCACCACCACATACTTCATGTCGATTGCCTTGGCAGCCTCTATGTAGGTCTTTAGATCCTCGTCTTTACCCGCCCCAATATAGTCGTCGAAGCCGAAGTGGCCGCTTGGGGCGGTAAGTTTGTTGGCGCTTAGCAGCTGTTTGAAAGCTTTTGGTTCGAGGCCCCAAAACTTATTCTGAAGCGAATAGCCGTAGGTTTCTACTTCGTTGTACCCGGCTTTAGCCACCTTCCCGATCACACCTTTAACATCTTTACTTATCTGCTCGCGCAGTGTGTAGAGCTGAATGCCTACTTTCTGGGTTGGTTTTGCCAGCAAAGCCGAAGGAGCTACTAAAGCCCCTGCAGTAAGCAGCGCAGCATGCTGCAAAAAAGTTCGTCGGGTTGTCATGTATGGTTTTTGCTTTAGTTCAATTTTATCTAATCGGAATTGAAACAGATTAATATCTTATGAGCTGATAGTATGAAACAAGTTTATATCTTCATCCAATAGCATGCTCATTTCATGGCGCGAGCGTCCTCGCTCGTGCCATAGTAAGTTACACATCACAAATCTGCACCGCTTTCTTGAGCGAGGCCAGCTTATCGGGTTGCACCGGTATAAACTCTTGCGCCACGTAGCCTTTAAAGCCGGTTTCGTGTATGGCTTTCATAATAGCCGGGTAATAAAGCTCCTGTGACTCGTCTATTTCGTGGCGGCCCGGCACACCAGCTGTATGGTAATGGGCAATATATTGGTGATTGTCGCGGATGGTCCGGATTACGTCGCCTTCGTCTATCTGCATGTGGTAGATGTCGTAGAGCAGTTTAAAGTTTTCGGAGCCCAGCCGCTTTGCCAGCTCCACTCCCCAGGCTGTTTTATCGCACTGGTAATCTTTGTGGTCTACCCTGCTGTTGAGCAGCTCCATTACCAGCACTACCTTATGCTTTTCAGCCAGCGGAAGCACCTTCTTTAGGCCAGCTACACAGTTTTTTAGGCCGGTTTCATCGTCCATGCCGCGGCGGTTGCCACTAAAGCAGATCAGGTTTTTATAGCCAGCCTTTCCTACCTGCGGAATCATATCGGAATAGTTTTTAATAAGGGTGGCGTGGTTCTTTGGCTCATTCCAGCCATCGACCAGGTTTATTTCGGCTCCGTTGCACATCGTAGATTCCAATCCATACTTCTTCAGCACCGGCCAGTCTTTGGGCCCTACCAAGTCTATGCCTTTTATGCCCATGGCTTTTGCCGCCATACACAGTTCCTCTACCGACATATCGTTAAAGCACCACTGGCACACCGCATGGTTTATGTTGCCTTTTACACGATAAGGCTTTTCTGCAGCTTGCGCCACAGCTGTAAGCGGCGACAGCCCAGCCGCCGTAATAGCAGCCGCCCCGGCTAACATTCCTTTCATGGACAATCTGCGTTTAGGATCAAAAGACATATTATAAGTTTAAACTTTTGGGGTTTCGGTTTTAGTAAAGATGCCACCAATCAGATGTTAGCTATCGGATTATTAAAATGAAAAAAGCCTTCCGAAGCATTTTTTGTTGTTTAGTGCCATAGTGCTCTACAGGCCTTGGTACAGGCAGCGACCTTAGCTCCTCACTTTGTAGGCTTCTGGTGCATGCGGTGTTTCTGTTTCCTGTGTGTCGGCTGGTCTGTCTTTAAAGAGCAGCAAGAAGAACAGTAACACAACTCCCGCAATTCCGGCCGGAATCAGCCAGATGTTTTGCCAGGCATGGCCGCCTTCTGGTAAGGCATAGTTATCTACTATCATGCCAGAAAGTAAAGACCCCATGAGCATACCTACGCCGTAGGTGGCCAAGGTAATCATACCCTGTGCAGCACTTTTAAAGCGTTCGCCTGCCAGTTTATCGGTGTAAATCTGGCCAGTAACAAAGAAGAAGTCGTAGCAGATGCCATGCAGCACAATACCGCCGATCAGCATCCAGTAGTTAGCGTCGGCGTTGCCGTAGGCGAACAGAACGTAGCGCAGTACCCAGGCAAACATACCAATGGCCAGCATTTTTTTAACGCCTAGCCTGATGAAGAAGAACGGCATAAGCAGCATAAACAGCAACTCCGACATCTGCCCCATCGACTGCTTACCAGCTGCCGACTCCATGCCCAGTTCATTCAGGAATGGGTTGGTAAAGTTGTAGTAAAATGCCAGCGGAATACAAATTGCCACAGAAGCCAGGAAAAACGTGAGGTAAGACCGGTTCTTCAACAGTCCGATTGCCTCCAGCCCCATTATGTCGCCAAGCGAAGTAGAACCGCCTGCTTTTACAGGAGGTGTGTTGGGCAAAGTAAAGCTGAAAACTCCAAGTATAGCCGAGGCAATAGCTGCCATCCGGAAAGTCATGGCCAGGTTGCCGTTTTGCTCCCAGTTTAGCCAGCCAATGGTTAAGCCAGCCACAATCCAACCCAGTGTACCCAGCACCCTAATAGGCGGAAATTCTTTGGAAGGGTCCTGCATTTGCCTGAAAGACACAGAATTTACCAGCGCCAGGGTAGGCATGTACAGAATCATGTAAACTAATATAGTAGGATAAAAGCTATCGAAATCCTGTGCTGTGGAAGCATACCAGAGCAAGGCGGCTCCGGCCAGATGTAAAATGGCAAGAATACGTTGCGCCGGAAAAAACCGGTCGGCAATCAGCCCGATAATAAAGGGGGCTACAATAGCCCCGATAGACTGTGTCAGAAAAGCAACCCCTACTTGTGTGGCAGAAGTTTCGAGATTCGATAAAAGGTAAGTTCCCAAGGTAACAAACCAGGCGCCCCAGATAAAAAACTCCAGGAACATCATCGTCGATAATTTAAAGCGTATGGCAGCAGTCATGTTAGGCGTTTCTTTTCAAACCATCGGGTAGCAGCACCAGAGGCTTTTGCGTTTCTTAAAATAAATAAATGTTAATGCTCCAATCAAAGCAGCCGTAGCAACTTCTGGCCTACAGCCTTCTAATCTGGATGTTTCGGAACCAGACGCTGTCGCCGTGGTCTTGTAAGGCTATTTTACCTGATTTAAAAGTGCCCCAATTAGGCATATCGGCAAATTTGCTACCTGCCACTAATTGTTTCCAGGAGTCGTCCCAGAGGGTGGTACTCAGCACTTTTTCACCGTTCTGCT
This sequence comes from Pontibacter sp. 13R65, assembly GCF_047525655.1. Taxonomy (NCBI): domain Bacteria; kingdom Pseudomonadati; phylum Bacteroidota; class Cytophagia; order Cytophagales; family Hymenobacteraceae; genus Pontibacter; species Pontibacter sp. 13R65. The sequence continues at coordinate 141,078 of NZ_JBLIQL010000004.1, read as the reverse complement.
GAAACTCCAGCTGGCCCTTGTTGCTAATAATTTCTACCTGGTTCCACTCTCCGGCAGGTCTTACATTCTCGGGGCTACTAGCTATTAGGTCATATAAATTGCCGGCACGGTGCTTATCTATTTTCGCATCCGGGTGGCCTTCGTTGTCGAGTACCTGCATTTCGAGGCCGGTGCTCCAGGTATACTGGTAAGTAGCCGGATCGTCCTGCACATAAAAAATAATGCCGCTGTTTCCGTTCTTAGCTATTTTCCACTCCAGTTTCAGATGGAAGTTATCAAACTCCTCCTCCGTAACAAGGTCGCCTCCATCTGAGGTTTGCCAGTCTTGTTTGTTGGCAGCATCTAAATAGAGGGTGCCATCTTCTACCTTCCAGGCCTCTCCTACAGTTTCCTTGCCGTAGGTGTGCCAGCCGTTGGTTGTCTTGCCGTCAAACAGCAACTTCCATTCTCCGGCTTCGGCAGTGTCGTTTGTGTGGTCCATCTCGTCTTCCGGTTGTGCCTGCTGGCAACTAACAACTACAGCCAGCAGCATCATTTTCAGGGTAGTTTTTATCATCTAAGGTCGGGCTTCTATCTAAGCGATAATATGTAACGGGCCATTTCTTTGGCATCATCATCTTTTAAATCAGGATGTGGCGACATAGGTATTTCGCCCCAAACGCCTTTGCCACCTGTTTTTATTTTGCCCGCCAGGTAATCTACATTCTTATCGTTAAACTCATACTTTTTTGCCACCGCATCATAAGCAGGGCCTACCAGTTTCTCTTTCTCTTTGTGGCAAGCCAGGCAATCTGACTGAGCAATAAGTTTGGCTCCATTCTCGAAGTTTTCAGCAGGTGCTGGCGCTGCTCCTCCGGCACTTCGGTCTATTCCAATGTTCATCCGGTTAGTATCTACCTCCGATTGCCTTGCCGCAGCATTCACGGCTGCTCCTGCTGCAGAATCCTGCTGGCCATTACGGCTATAGTACTGGTCATATTCTGAGTTATTATTATTGCCACCGCAGGCCAGCAAAAAGGCAAGGGAGCTTAAAAGGAGTAAGTTCTTTTTCATGTTTTTTAGATAATAGATGCTGGATGGTAGATTTTAGACCAGGTACAGTAGCAACCTTTGCTGCACAGAAATGAGCCTGCAGACATCAACCATTTAATATCGAAATTATTTAAATGATGTTGGCTTTCCACAGGCTCCTGTTGCTCGCAGGAGCTACGCACGCTGCGAGATCTATGTCAAAAATCTTTGTTCTGCATCTCTAATTTTGAAGTTCTAATTTTGAATGAGGCGAAGCCTTAGGTCGCCCAGGCTCTGTCGCCTTTTTTGTAAGGAATGCAGGCATCATAACGACCGGGAATTGCTTCGTAACGCAGGGCTTTGGTAGCTCCTATTTCCGAGGTGAAATACCCGAACAGCGTCAGTTCCTTCATCATTCGGAAATAATGATTCGGCGCCTCCGGCGCTTTTTCGCGCATGTACTTTTTCTGTTCCTCATCCAGAGCTGTTAACAGTTTAGTCCGGTCTTGTGCACTTAGCTCCATAAACTTGCTGCCAAACTCTTTTTTGCTAGCCTTATCAAGCTCAGAAATACCGTTCATAAACACTTTCTGGTCTTCTTCGGGGTAGCAGTCCTGCACCATAACGGCCATCAGGTGGCCTACGCCCGCTTCTTTGGCACCGGGGGTGCTGGTAGCAGGCAGAATAGTGTCGGCTACCTCGTCTAGGAAAGCCACCTGGTCCTCGTTAAACAGCTCGTTTACTTTGGCAGAGCTGGAAGTGCAGGACATCAGTAACTCACCGCCTATCATAGCACCGCCCATCAGCAGGCCAACCGCTTTTAATGCTTCTCTTCTATCCATTTATATTATTTCTAAAGAGATGTCTAAAGATTTAATTTCTTCATTTCGCTCACGGCATGGTCTACGGCTCTGGCAGTTAGCGCCATATACGTAAGCGAAGGGTTTTGGCAACCTGCCGACGTCATGCAGGCACCATCTGTAACGTACACATTGGGGGCATCCCATACCTGGTTGTACTGGTTCAGTACAGAGGTTTTGGGGTCGCGGCCCATGCGGGCTGTTCCCATTTCGTGTATACCCATGCCCATGGCATAACCGCTGTCGTTGGTTTTAACATCTTTAACGCCAGCTATTTCAAGCATCTCCTTGGCATCTTCCATCATGTCTTTGCGCATTCGCTTCTCGTTATCTCTAATGTCGCAGTCGATGGCAAGCACTGGCAGGCCCCATTTATCTTTCTTGTTCTGGTCGAGGCTTATTTTGTTGTCGTGGTAAGGCAGAATTTCTCCAAAGCCTGTAACGCCCATGGTCCACTGGCCTGGTTCACAGAGCGCATCCTTTAAATCACCACCAATACCCAATTCGGCAATTTCGCGGCTCCAGCCTTCGCGGCCGGCACTGCCCTGGTAGCCAAACCCCCTGATGTAGTCGCGTTTGTCGTCGCCGATGTTCCGGAACCTCGGAATATACACTCCGTTCGGACGGCGGCCATATACGTACTTGTCTTCATAGCCTTCTACTCTGCCCGAGGCTCCAGCCCTGAAATGGTGATCCATGAGGTTATGGCCTAGCTCACCACTGCTGCTGCCCAGCCCGCCTTCCCACACATCGGTAGCGGAGTTCATCAGCACCCAGGTAGAGTTAAGGGTAGAGGCATTCAGGAATATTACTTTGGCAAAGTACTCGTATGTCTGGTTTGTTTCAGCATCGAGCACCTCCACACCAGTCGCTTTCTTGGTGTCTTTATCGTAAAGTATTTTGGTTACGATAGAGAAAGGACGTAAGGTTAAATTACCTGTAGCCATGGCAGCCGGTAGTGTAGCCGATTGTGTGCTGAAGTATCCGCCGAACTGGCAACCCAGCCAGCACTTATTGCGGTACTGGCAGTTGGTGCGGTTGTGGTGCGGTTGCGTAATGTTGGCAACACGCCCTATAATCATGTGCCGGTTTCCTTTGTAGTGTTCTTTTATGCGGGCTGCTATATCTTTCTCTACACAGTTCAGCTCCATGGCTGGCATAAACTCGCCATCTGGAAGGTGCGGAATATTTTCTACAGACCCGCTGATGCCAGCAAATTTCTCTACGTAACTATACCAGGGCGCAATGTCCTTGTACCGGATAGGCCAGTCTACTGCAATGCCGTCTTTGGCATTGGCTTCAAAGTCAATGTCGGCTAACCTGTAGCTCTGTCGCCCCCACATGAGCGAACGGCCGCCTACGTGGTAGCCGCGGTACCAGTCGAAACGCTTGGTTTCGGTATAAGGGCTTTCTTTCTCATTTACCCAATAATCGAGGTTCAGTTCATTCAGCGCGTAGTCTCGCTTCAGAACGGGGTAATCCTGTACCATTTGCTCGGTACGACGACCTCGATGCTCAAACTCCCAGGGGTGCTTGTTAGCATTTACATAATCTTTAACGTGCTCGATGTTTCGGCCACGTTCCAGCATAATAGTTTTCAGGCCTTTTTCGGTGAGCTCCTTAGCTGCCCAACCGCCTGATATACCAGAACCGATGACTATCGCATCATATCTATTTTCGGCCATAAGGGTGGTGTTATATTTTTGCAGGTTAATAATAGTGATTTTCAAGCCATCAAACAAACATTTGTAAGTTATGACTAAAATTTGTTAAAAATGTATGGGTTTAGCTATTTCATTGTGAATTAAAAGCTGCTTACACTAAAGCTAGGTCAAACCGAGGACAAAGTAAATCAGGACCACGAGGTATGGCTGCCGCTGGTTTAGCCCCAGCCATACCTCGTGGTCTTTCATAACAGCAAACTTTCAGCTTGCGGAAGCACAACGATTAATAACGAAAAGCTACTTCATTTTAGTCCTCAATTAACTCCATTTCTGAGTCTGATTTCTAATTTAACTGAGTGACTTATTCAAGTTGGAAACTCACCTCATGTTATACCACAAGCTATGGCTGCCCCTTAGCTCGCGACAATTTGAGCAGTGCATAAAGATCAAGTTCTTCTAATGAAATTGGCCTTCCGGAGGCATTGTCTAGATTTTAGATGCAAGATTATAGATGCTATATTTTTTCTCCGGAGTGGCTTTGCTTCATCTACTTTGCAGCAAAGACGCTCGCAGGAGCTGCGCGCACTGCGAGCGTCTTTGCTGCTCCTCTTGAAATCAACAATTTAATCATTTTACGATCAGTAACTAACAATCAACAACCAAATTATTCTAATCAAAATGGCCTTCCGAAGGAAAATGTCTGTTTTGGGCTTTAGGGTAAATTCCTCCAACACTTACTCCTGTACCCTGAAAGCGACTTCCTGCACATCGCGGGAGTTAGTACCGACGAAAACTTTGAAATCGCCGGGTTCCAGCACATGCTCCAAGGCGTAGTTATAGAACTTCAGATCATCAGGGGTTATAGTGAACGTAACCATTCTGGCCTCGCCTTTTTTGAGCGATATTTTCTGAAAGCCTTTTAATTCTTTTACTGGCCTGGAAATAGAGCCAACCAGGTCCTGGATGTAGAGTTGCACAACTTCTTCGCCATCGTAGTTGCCCGTGTTACGCACTTCTACCCGCACCTCCAGCGACTCGCTTGGAGAAATGGTGGTTTTACTGATTTGGGGGGTACCGTAATCGAAAGTGGTGTAGCTCAGGCCAAACCCAAACGGATAGAGCGGCTCATTTGTAACATCGAGGTACCGCGATTTATATTTATCAAGCAGTTCGCCACCAAATGGGCGGCCTGTGTTTTTATGGTTGTAGAAAAGTGGCTCCTGCCCTACTACCTGCGGAAAAGTAGTAGTTAGCTTGCCAGAAGGATTGTAGAGCCCAAACAGCACATCGGCAATGGCATTGCCACCCTGTGTACCGGCAAACCAAGTCTCGAGTATGGCATCGGCGTTTTGTTCTTCCCACTGCAGTGCCAGCGGGCGGCCATTCATCAGCACAACAACCAGCGGCTTGCCTGTTTTCTTCAGGGCCTTCAGCAGCTCCAGTTGCTGGCCGGGCAGTGTAATGTCGGCACGGCTGGCTGCCTCACCGGTCATACCCTGCGACTCGCCTACTACAGCTACAACTATATCCGAATTACGCGCCACTCGCACCGCCTCCTGTATCATGGCATCGGAGCTGCGGCTGTCAATGTCCAGTTCACCGCCATGTGCATTCAGGCGTTTCAGCATCTGCTCATCGTCGGCTATGTTCGCGCCTTTGGCATAATTAATTTTCACTTTGTTGCCCACCACATTCCGGATGCCCTGCTCCAGCGACACGGCCTGTTTCCAGTCGCCAGCTGCGCTCCAGTTGCCAATCATCTCGCGCTGCCTGTTTACCAGCGGCCCGATGAGGGCAATAGAACCGCTCTGCTTCAGGGGCAGCATGTTTTTGTTGTTCTTGAGGAGTACCATGCTCTTGCGGGCAATGTCGCGGGAGGCTTCTATAAACTCCGGCTTCATGATGGTAGCAGCCGGGCGAGCCTCGTCGGTGTAGCGGTAAGGGTCTTCGAACAGCCCGAGCTTGTATTTCCCTTCCAAGATACGGCGGCAGGCAAGGTCTACTTCTGCCTCTGTTACTTTTCCGTCTTTAACAGACTGGCCCAGGTGTTTCAGGAATACCTCTCCTACCATGTCCATGTCGGTGCCGGCTTTCAGGGCCAGTTCACCTACTTCGGCTTCTGTGCCCATGCCATGCGCCACCATTTCGTTTATGGCAGTATAGTCGGTTACCACAAATCCATCGAAGCCCCAGGTATCGCGCAGCAGCTCCGTCATGAGCCAGCGGTTGCCGGTTGCCGGAATACCGTTAATGTCGTTAAAGGAGGTCATAACGCTGCCTACTCCGGCCTCTATAGCAGCTTTGTAGGGCGGCATGTACTCGTTGTACATGCGTTGCAGACTCATATCGGTGGTGCCGTAGTCGCGGCCGGCCTCTGCTGCACCGTACAGCGCAAAGTGCTTGAGGCAGGCCATTACGGTATTGTTACGGGTAAGGTCATCGCCCTGGTAACCTCGTATCATGGCTTTTGCTACCTCCGATCCGAGGTAAGGATCTTCGCCTGCTCCTTCTGAAATACGCCCCCAACGGGCATCGCGGGCAATATCCACCATCGGCGAAAACACCCAGTTCAGCCCATCGGCAGAGGCTTCTTCGGCTGCGATGCGGGCGCTTTGTTCTATCAGGTTCATGTCCCAGCTGGTGGAGAGAGCAAGCGGAATCGGGAAAATGGTGCGGTGCCCGTGTATCACATCGTAGCCAAATAACAGCGGAATTTTTAGGCGAGTATTGTTTACTGCAAGCTCCTGTAGCTTGCGGGCAGCAACTGGTGTAAAGGTATTAAACACGCCGCCAACATTGCCTTGCCGGATGTTCTCATCTACGTTTTTACTTACTACCGGACCTGTTACATCAAAGCCGACGGCAGCAAGGTTGAGCTGCCCTATTTTTTCTTCCAACGTCATCTTCGCCAGCAGATCAGAAACGAAACGATCCATTTCCGGATCTTTTGCTGGCCTTGCAGCCTCTGTATTTGTGGCAGGCGTGGGAGTATTGGCTGTAGTGGTTCGCTGTTGTTGCGTTACGTTCTGCGAACAGCCAAGGCACACAAAAAACAGGAAGGCAGTGCTTATTCTCTTCATCGGCTTATCGGTTGTTTTTTTAATAGATGTGGTTTCAGGGCTTTTACCCAAATGGCATAGCCCTTCTCATTCATGTGGAGGTTGTCCTGTATAAAAATATCGGTGCGGGGCTTGCCGTTTTTCTGAAGCATGGGCTTGTACACATCTACAAACTTTGTATTTGGCTGTGCCGCCAGATATTTCATGATTAATTCATTTGCTTCGCGCATGATGGGCATGTAGCGTTCGCGGTCGGGGCTTGGTTTTATCGTGATGTACACGATGGGCACCTCCGGCAGCTCTTCCCTGATCGCCTGAAAAACGTTTTCGAACCGCAGCAGCACTTCCTCGGCTCTCACTGTATCAGAAGCAATATCGTTTTCGCCGGAGTAGATGACGATTTGCCGTGGCTGGTACGGGAACACAATATCGGGGAGGTAGCGCTTGAGGTCGAGCAGATTAGAACCGCCAAATCCCCGGTTTATGACTGTGTACTCTGGCAGCATCTGCTGCATGTTGGTCCACATCCTGAAAGAGGAGCTGCCCACAAACAGAATGGCGTCTTTGGGGGGCATCTGCACACTGTCTTGCCGCTTAAATTCCTGAATTTCGTTCCAGAAAGGAGGCAACGGTAGTTCCTGCGCCTGTGCCCTGTAAAAGCATGTAAAACAGAGCGCCAACAGTACCAAAGAATTAAATAAATGCTTCTTTTTCATGGCTTCTTTTTATCTGATTTAGTATGCGTGATCTTTATTAATACAATAGATTTCAGAGGTTAGATGCTAGCTATTAGATTTTTTCTAAAACTGATTCATGATCTTTTTCCTGCTTTGCAAAGATCTCGCAGGAGCTGCGTACCCTGCGAGACCCATTCTGTTCATCTCCAAATCTTCAAATCAACTATTTAACAATCAACCATTAATAACCACAAACAGGCCTTCCGGAGCCTTTTGGCGGCTGACCTTACTTCTTCTTACCTGGTTTCAGCAGGGCATGTTCTATTTTAAAGTTATGCGCCTCATCCTGCCTGTACTCCTTCAGGTAAGGCGAATATGTTTGTACTGAAATGGAGTTATTTTTAAAGTCCAGCTTCAGTATCCGCAGCCAGCCGTTGCCACCCTTAACGGAGCCTTGCACGCCTTCCTGGTAATTGGCCAGCATCTGGTACACTGGCAGACCAGCATCGTTTATACTTACTAGTGTGCCAACGCCGGTGTTAAGCACGTGCCCAGAAAAAACAAAGCGGATATTCGGGTGTTTCTTTACTAGCTTTTTCCAAAGCTGCTCACCGTCGTTCACAGCATCCGGACCAGTGTCTTTGCCAATCCCATAGCCCTGTGCCCGCCAGTAATCTTTATCGGTTTGCCTGGTACTGTCGGAGTACATGTAAGCGTGGGTGTTAACAATAACGGTTCGGTCCTGATGCTTGGTTACCACCTCATTTGCCCAGGCTATTACCTTTTCCCGGGGGCCAAACTCCAGCGTAAGCACCAGCCACTTGTGCTTGCCGGTTTCCAGCAGATAATACGCGTTGTCGAGTTTATTTGCTTCGTAAACACCACCAAAAGCAGGTAGTGTCGCCATAATTTGGTAAGGAAAGTATTTGTTGAACAGCTCTGTATTCCGGACATCAGCAAACTTGCCGGGTGCGCTGCCCATATCGTGGTTGCCGACTGCCAGCACATACGGCACTTTGCCCTTGAGTCGCTTAAAGGCCGATTGCACCCGCTGCCATTCCAGATCGTTGTTGTTCTGTGTCAGGTCGCCTTGTTGCAGCACCAGGTTTATGTTTGCGGCTTCTTCTGCTACCCAGTTTACCTGCGCCTCTAAAATCTCAGGAAATTTTTCGGCATAGGTCTGCGTGTCGGGCAACAGCACAAAGGTAGCTTGCTGTAGCCGGGGGCTGCAGGCACTGACCAGCAACAGAGCCGAAAAGAGCATGCATCTGAGCTGAGATATCATCTACTTTAGTTTAGGACTCTCAAAGCCTAGTTTCTTCAGCCCTTGCTGCACTTCCGGCGCACTCATGAACAGGTCCCAGAGCAGGCCGCTGCGCCCGTTCTCGATCATGACCACAATAGGGCCCTGGTCTATGCCCAGGTAGCGCTGCGGGTACCAGTCTTCGGTTTCGCTGTAGGCATCGTAAAAACCGTATTCGCCCCATACCTTGTCGCCTAGGTTTTCGTACAGGTGCCGGATAACCTGCATCGACTCTTTTGGTGTGTAAGGAAAGGAAGATAAGGCTGCTGTTGGCGAGATAACTCCCAGATCGTTTTTCGGGCTGTGGCCGGCGTAGCCTTTGGGCGAGTAGCTGGAGGTAAAGCCCCAGGCATGTTCGCCGTAACCTTTGTAGTTTTTAGGGTTTTCGAGGGCATACGAGCGATGTACCAGTGTGTGGTTGCGGTTATGCTGCCAATAGTCGGCATATCGGTCTTTGAGGCCGCGCGGGTCGAGGCCCAGGTACGAGTAATGCGACCAGAACAAGGGTCCTACACTACCTTCTGCACCATTATGCTTCAGTTCAATTTTATGCCCGTAAGGCTGCACATCAGCTTTTATCCCTCCGCTTCGGGCCCAGCCTTCGTGGTATACTTCGGCAGGAATGGAGTGGGTAGGCGAAGATGCGGCCAGTATATACATGATGAGGCACTCGTCGTAGCCACGCACCTGAAAGTTCATTTCCCAGGCATAGTTTGGCGACCAGTGCCAGTAGAGTGCATTGGTGCCATTGCGGTACCAGTTCCACTCCACGCCTTCCCAAAGCTTGTTTATACTTGCCGCCAGTGCTTTCTCCTGCTCGTTTCCATCGGCAAAATACTGCCTTACCGTTAGCAGCCCCTGCACCAGGAAGGCCGATTCTACCAAGTCGCCACCATCGTCTTTTTTACCGAAAGGCTTTACTTTACCGGTTTCGCCCTGCATCCAGTGCGGCCAGGCACCATGAAACCGATCGGCTTTGCCGAGGTAGTCCACTGCCTTCTGCAGGCGTTCCAGCCCTTGCTGCCTCGTAATAAAACCGCGCTCAATGCCTACCAGAATGGCCATTACACCAAAGCCCGAGGCACCGGTTGTAATCACGTTTTGGTCGTTTTGCGGGTACTCGCCGTCCATGTGAATCCGCTCCCGCGCCAACCCGGAAGTTGGCTCTGCGCCATCCCAGAAATACTGAAACGTATTGCGTTGCACCAGCGTGAGCAGTTCGTCGTCGCTTAATTTCTCAGCTCCTGCTGTGGTGGTAGCTGCTTCGGTGGTTTCTGTAGTGGTGGAGGTTTGATTGCAGCTAAGCAGGCTGCCGCACAATAGGAGTGAGAGTAGATGTAGTATGTAGTTTCTTCCTTTTTTCATTTTCAAGATATTGGTCTTTTATAAATGTATGTTCTATTTTTATCTGCTTCAACCAGAATCCCGCAGGAGCTGCGAGGCCCTTGCTGCTAGTTTTAATCAGCCATTTAATAATTTTTCTTCCCAGCAACCAATTCCTCTAATGAAAATGGCCTTCCAGAGGCGTTTCGGTCAGTTACTGATCAAGGGTATGGCTGGCTTACCTCTTCTTAATTCAGGTACGGACTTGTGAAGCCCAGTTTCTTCAGGCCTGTCTGTACTTCCGGTGCGCTCATAAATAAGTCCCAGAGTAAGCCGGAGCGGTAATTTTCGATCATGACGATAATCGGGCCCTGATCTATGGCCAGGTGCGAGCTGGCAAACCACTGGTCGTGCAGCGAGAAAGCGTCTACAAAGCCATAGTCTTTCCAAATTTTATCGCCGAGTTTGTAGTAGAAAAAGTGCAGCGCCTGCATCGATTCGGTGGGCGTGTATGGGAAAGAACTAAGTGCGGCAGTTGGGGCAATATGGCCTCTGTCGTTCGTAGGAGAGCTGGCGGTATAGCCGTTTTGGATGTCACTTGCCGTTAAGCCCCAGCAGTTTTCAGAATAGCCATAAAAGTTTTTTGGGTTGTCTACGCAGTACCTGTAATTGATAAGGGTATGTGCACGGGTCTGGGTTTCGTAGTTAGCATAAGCATCGGTTAAACCTTTGGGGTTGATGCCCAGGAACGAGTAATGCTCAAAGAACAGCGGCCCGCCAAGCTCCGGCCCCAGCGGCAGCTGCACGCCATAGTAGCTGTTGCCGTTCCGCATGCCGCCATTCCTGGCCCAGCCGTTGTCGTACACAGTTTTCGGGATGGTATGTGTGGGCGAAGCAGCCGCCAGTACATAGGTCACCAGGGCTTCGTCCCAGCCGTGGATAGGCAGGTTTTGTGCCCAGCCCATGTTCGGGCTCCAGTGCCAGTACAACACATCGCCACCGTCTTTGCGGAACCAGTCCCACTCCACTCCATTGTAAATGGCGGTTATATCGTTTCTGAGCGCAGCTTCTGCGGCATTGGCAGTGTTGAAATATTGCCGTGCCGTGAGCAGGCCTTGCATCAGGAAAGCAGTCTCTACCAGGTCGGCACCATTATCGTTGGCACTGAATGGTAAAGTGGCGCCGGTGTTGCCGTCGAGCCAGTGTGGGTAAGCGCCATGGTGTCGCTCCGCTTTGTTTTTCAGGAAATTCACCATTTTCTCTACCCGGGCAAGTCCCTCGGCACGGGTTATGAAGCCACGGTGCACACCTGTTATCAGGGCCATAATGCCAAAACCAGAGCCTCCAATGGTTACGGTGTTGCCAGATGTATTTCGCTCACGCGCCAGGCCACTTCCCGGATGACCAAAATCGTAGAAGTAGTTAAACGTCTGGCGCTGCACCAGTGTCAGGAGCTCCTCGTCGGGTATGCGCGCAAACTTATCAGTGTCGTCGAAACCAGTTTTCAGACTGATGACCAACGGATTAATTAGCCGACCGCCCGTAGCCGATTGCAGGCTGCTGGTTACAGCCAGCTCATAGCTGGAGAAGGAAGCCAGGTTGTTTTCGGGTATGGCAATAACGGTTCTGTTATTATCTTGTAAAGAGGTGATAAGCGGAACTGCTGTACCAGTGTTAGTCGTAAGTTTAAGCCCATCTGTTAGGGAGTTTGGGTTGATGGGCGCTGTAAAGTTGAATTTTATGACAGGCTTTGGGTTTAAGCCGGAATAGTTCCGGGTGCCATTGTATACCTCGTTCACTGTAAAAGACAACGATGTATTTACCGGTGTTTGTTCATCTTCTTTTTTGCAGCCGGAAACCAGAAACACTATTAGTAAAAGTATTGAGGGCACCGCTCTATAAAAGAAACTTACTGGTACACGCTGCGCAATGTAATACAGGGAACTCTTCATGCAACTTGGTATATGGAGTTACTATTTTACTTTTTTACCTGCACCGCTTCAGAAAAAGAAAGCGGTGCAGGTAAATTATTCTAATGAAAAAGCCCTTCCGGAACGTTTTACTTAACATGTAAGATCAGGCACAACGCTCGACACGGTTTCGCCTTTTGTAGTCTGCACTTTAATCAGGTACATGCCTTGGCCGAGCGAAGAGGCATCTATAGTCTGAGCTGCCGATGTGTGCCTGAACTCTTTCTCCAGCACTTTTTTACCTGTAGCTGTAAACAGGCTGATTTTTTGTATGATGGTTCCGTCCGGCATTGCAACATTGATTTTGCCAGAACTCGGGTTTGGGTACCCTTGCGAAGGATTTTAGCTCTAAAACAGCTAAGGGTAATGATATGACTTTACTGGTTCACTAAGCCCAGGTTATACAAGCTTCGGATATGGGCATCTGGCAAGGGAACATCAAATACCCTGATCTCGTCTATTCTGCCCGTCATAGGTGCAAAATTGGTATCCTCGTTTACTTCTTTGCCCGGTATGCCGTTGTAGTTGGAGCCGATAATTATCTCGCTTGGCTCAAAGGCATTGAACAGGTTGTTACCCACGCCTCTGCTGGAGAAAGCCCCTGCCTTTATGCCATTCGACCAGATGTTGAAAGTGCCAGAGGTGCCATCGTAAGTCACTACAATGTGTACCCACCTGTCGGCCCCGATGCGGGGAGTTATATAAGGCACATAGTTGGCATCGCCAGGGTTATCTCGCTGGGTATTGATGTTGTCTTGCATGCCACCGCCAATGGTGTTGAATGTTGGCTGGATTTTAAGATTCTCTACATCGGAAGCCGGAAAAGCATTGGTGTTTAAAGCAATGTTGATGTTGCCGTTAAACATTCCCGGCCGTGCCAGTTGGAAGGTCATGGTTCGCTTAGATCCGTTGTTTTCAATCTGTACCCAATGGCTGATGGTGAAGCTCTTGAGGTTATCAGTCTTAAAGTTCTCGAACTGCTGGGCAAAATACACCCAACCGGCATTCAGGTCCAGGGCCTTGCCCCTTACGCCTCCCTCTACAAAACGGTCGTTGGCCGAAGCTGTGGGGGCCGTGCCACTTACCAGCTCATTTTTAGTATCGTCGAAAGACCAATAAGCAATTAGGTTGTTGGGGTAAATTTCGTCGGAGCTGGAGTAGCCGTCTACTTTGCCTGCATAATCGGCGGGATTCACATCGTCGAGCTTGTTGGGGTTGCCATCGTATTCGCACGCCGAGAGCAAGATGGCGGCGAAAGCCACGCCTGCCATCCTGAAGTTCGTATATATCTCTGAAAATTTCATTTGCTTTTGCCTTTAAGATTAGTGAATTAGTACCCTGGGTTTTGAGTAAGCACTCCTCTGCTGATGTCGATCTGGTTCTGCGGAATTGGCAGCAGCACATCGCGATTTTCATTGAAGTTGGTTTTACCTACAGCATGCAGCGCTTCGCGGGCAATGCCCCAACGCACCAGGTCAAAAAAGCGATCGTGCTCCATGCCTAGCTCCACTCGTCTCTCGTGGCGAATGGCTTCGCGCAATTCAGCCTGATCGGTAGTGGTAACCGGAGGCAAAATGGCCGCGTTACCATTGCGGGCTCGTGCTCTCACCATTTCCAGTTTATCAAGCGCTTCCTGTGTCTGGCCCAGTTCGTTGGCTGCTTCGGCGTACATCAGCACCACATCGGCATAGCGCAGAATGCGCACATTCATCCACCAGCCGCCCTGGCTGCCGGTGGCAGTTCTGCGGGCAGGGTTCGTATACACTTTGTGGTTATAGCGCGGGTTAGGTAGTCCAAGAGGAGTTTTCTCTCCATAAATGGTCAATCCTTCGTTAGCCTCAGTGGTAGTGCTGGTAAACAAAATAGTACGTGCACGACGTGGGTCACCTGGTTCGTAAGCAGCAGCGAGGGCTTCACTTGGTGTATTCCAGCCCCAGCCTAAGTTCCATACACCGGCACCTCTTATACCCTGTATAGGAGCGTACTGCACGCCATTTACCTCCGGAAAGGTTCTGCTGGCAGTAGCTTGTACCTCAAATACCGACTCTCGGCTGTTCTCCCCTTCTTCCCTGAAAATACGGTCGTAAGGAGTAGAGAGGTCGTACTGGCCCGACATGATGACCATGTTGGCAGCACCAAGGGCCTGCGACCATTTACGCTGTGTTAAATATACCTTCGCAAGTAAACCATTGGCAGCCCCTGAAGTAGCACGCCCTATAAACAAGGGGTCCCAGCTGACAGGGAGGTTAGCGGCAGCAAACTGCAAATCGTTTTCAATTTGGGCATAGATTTCGGCAGGATTGCTCTGCGGCACATTCGATTGTGCGGCAGGGTCATCGAATACTTCTGTAATAAGCGGCACTCTGCCATATGTGCGCACCAACATAAAGTAGGCATAGGCTCTCATAAACCTGGCCTCCGCCTCCGACTGCACCTTTACTTCAGGTGTAGCTGTTATTGCCTCGTTATTTAGTATCTGGTCTATGGCAATGTTTGTTCTGCTAACAAGGTTAAAGTAACCTTTCCACATATCATCGGCAAAACCGTTATTTACTGTTACCGGAAAGTTATCCATATCTATAGCGTTAGAGCCACCATCGGAAGGAGTGCTCCCTTTGTCGGCATCGTCGCTACGTATACTTGTTATAGCTATAAAAGACTGGCTGTGCACGTTAAATGACCTTAGCTCAGAGTAAACAGCAAACAGGAATTGATCATAAGGCCCTGCTCCTTCTGGGTACGGGTATGTTTCTTCAGTATACTCTCCCTGCGGATCACGATCCAGAAAGTCCTTACAGGCCGGAAGCACAGAAGTTACTGCGACAAGAGCAAGGGTAAGCCCGTAATTCCTTATTTTTTTATGTAAAAATCTCATCTTATTGTTGTTCATGTGACTTAGAAAGTTGCGTTTACACCAAATGAATACACAGCTGGCAATGGATATATACCGTTATCTGCACCACTTGAAATCGGGTTTTCAAGAGGGGCCTCCGGTGTATAACCCGACGTGCGGCTGAAGGTGGCAATGTTCTGGCCACTAACTGAGAGCCTCAGTTGTTTGATACCGATGGCTGATGCCCCAGTTGGCCGAAAGGTATACCCTACCTGCACGTTTCGGAAACGGAAATAGTCGCCGGGCTCCAGAAAATAGCTGCTCATGAGGTAATTGTTGCCACGGGTGTTGTCCAGGATAGGCTCGATGTTCGTTGTACCAGCGCCCGTCCAGGCGTTAAGTCGGTTAGTTTCAAAGTTAAGTGGGGCAAAAGTAGCCGTTCGGCGTTGGGTATAAATCTTGTTACCAGCAACACCTTGCACATCCACCATAAAGTCGAAGGCTTTGTAACCGGCAGAGAAGGAGCCGCCAAAGTTCCAGGTCGGGAACGGAGAGCCTAGGTTGACACGGTCGGCAGGCGTAATTTCACCATCACCATTTACATCTTCGTAGGCAATATCACCAGGCTGTGAGGTTGGGAAGCTCGCCATATTGTCTAAGTCAGCAGTTGTTTGGTAGATACCTGTTTGTCGGTAGCCAAAAAAGTGACCAATGGATTCACCTGTTATCGTGCGATTAACACCGCCATTTCCAAATATGGTAAAGTCGATGCCGGGACCGATTGACTCTACATTATTTTTATTGTAGCTAACGTTTGGAGCAAAGCTATAAAAGAAGTCAGAGCCAATGTTATCGCTCCAGGCTAAAGATAGCTCAACCCCTTTATTGCTGATTTCACCAAGATTGGTTCTGAAACTTATATCACCAGCTGTACCTAGTAGCGTTAAAGCTGTGATAATATCTTTCGTAGTTCTATCGTAGAACACAATTTCGGAGGTAAGCCTGTTGTTGAAGGAACGCATTTCTAGGCCCAGGTCAATACCTCTTACTACTTCCCACCTTAAATTAGGATCAGGAACATACGCCGGAGCTACAGAAGTGTTTACATTATCACCGAAAACAGCTCTGTTTGCTATGGTAACACCAGGTCTGAAAATGTTATTTCTAATATCTAAGGCACTTCCCACTGTTCCCCAGGAAGCACGTAGCTTTAAAAAGTCAATCCCTTTTATATTCTCAAAAAATGCCTCATCACTCATTACCCAGCCTAAGCCAACGCTGCCAAAAGTTCCAGCTCTGTTGTTTGGAGCAATATTAGAACTAGCATCTCGTCTGATGGTAAGGTTGAGCAAATATCGGTCGTTATAGGCATAATTGATTCTACCGAAATAAGACATCAGCGCGCTTTCACTACCACGGCCAGCATTAGTAAGCACCGGAGTAGACTGATCTACAATGTCCAGGTACCAGAAACTTGGATTTCTTGGAATGTTGAGCAAAGTATCTTGTCTGTTCCCCTCAATTCTGCTATCGGCAGTAAACAAGGTTGTAAAACCAGTGAGAGCCGTTATAAAGTGCTTCTCATTTATAGTTTTAGAGTAAGTTAAGGTGTGGTCCTGCTGGAATCTGCGGTTTTCTGCCTGCTCCTGCCCTACACTAGTTCTTGCCAGCGGATTAAAGAAAGTGTCGTTTGGCTCACCATTCTCTCCTACAATTATTTCTGTAAAAGGTAGCGGAGTGTATCTTCTAATACTGTTGTAGCCCAAATTGGCATAACCGGCAGATCGGAATGTGAAATCGTTCAGGAAATTAATTTCTGCGAAAACACTACCTACTATCCTATAGCCTTTGTCTACTATATTGCCGGTGTTCCTGTTGAGTGTGGCGATCGGGTTGCCAACCTGTGCCCGCTGGAAAGATGGCATGGCGTAATAAGTGGTGGCATCTGTCTGAACCGGTACAATAGGCGCTGCCCACAGCGCATTGTTCAAGTTAGCTGCTGCTGGCTGTTGGTTGTAGTGGAAACCGTTTAAATCGGCTCCTACTTTAATTTTATCGGTTACCCTGATCTCCTGGTTCAGGCGCAGAATAAACCGTTCGTGCTTGTCGTACTTCAGTACGCCCTCCTGGTTATTGTAGCCCAGGCTCACCATGGTAGTGGTTTTCTCACCACTGTTGGAGATGCTAAGGTTGTTAGTGGTAATAAGCGCATCCTGAAAAATAAGGTCCTGCCAGTTGGTATTACCGGTGTAGTTAGTGTAATCGAAGGGGGCGGCACCGAGGTTAAATAGCTGCTGGTCGTAGAGCTGTCGGAAACCTGCGGCATCGGTTACATCAATTTTCTTCTGCACTCGCTGCACACCCACTGTGCTCTGGAAGTTTACCCGTGTTTCGCCTCTGGCGGCACGCTTGGTGGTTACCACAATTACCCCATTACCTCCCTGCAAACCAAAAATAGCGATAGAAGAAGGGTCGCGTAGTACCTCCATACTCTCTATATCGGCTGGGTTCAGGTAATCGATGTTCGTCTGGAAAATACCATCTACCACATAAAGCGGGTTGGTGTTGTTGGTGCTGTTTACACCGCGTATGCGTATGGTCGGGCTGGCACCGGCACGGCCGCTGTTTACTACCGTTAAGCCCGCTACTTTACCCTGCAAAGAAGACAACGGGTTCAGGTTGGGCTGCTTGGCTATTTCTTCACCACTTACTGAAGTGATAGAACCGGTGAGGTCTCTTTTACGTTGCGTACCGTAGCCAATTACCACCACCTGCTCCAGCTCGCTGGCACTAATCTCAAGGGCTATATTAATTACAGATCGATTATTTACAGCAACTTCCTGATCTAAGTACCCAATGTACCTTACTACAAGCGTTGCGTTGGAAGGAACATTCTCAATGGTATAATTACCATCAATATCTGTCTGTCCACCAGAAGTGGTGCCTTTTACCTGAACACCGGCTCCAATAAGCGGCTGCCCGTTGGAGGCGTCCGTAACAGTACCGCGAATGCTTATATTCTCCTGCGCATAAAGCGCTTGAAACGTAAACATGCACAATACCAGAAGTAAATAGTTTTTCATAAGAATGGTCTGGTTTGTTTAAGATAGTTGAACAATGATCCGCTAAAAATTAATTGTGTCAAAAAATTCGCCCTCAACAATACTACATCATGAGAGCGGTACAAAAATGGAAATAGGTAAAACATAGGTTCCTAACAAGCATTTGTACGAGTACGAACTTTAAATAGGGTTTAATACGAAGATTATAGGTTTAATATTTTTTCGGCTCCTACAGCGTGAGCAGGCATATGAGAGGTAATGATGTAGTATAAAAGCAGCAAAAAGCCGTATATCTGGCCAAAATTGCCCCATCCCGTGTTACCCAAACATACCCATGTGTAGCTGACTATTAAACTCAGGCCTTCTATGATGTAGTAAGGTGAAAGAATATATAGGTAGATTTTGTACTTATTAGCAGACTTTTTCAGGTCGTGAGAGAACTTGTATACTTATAGGTGAGAAGAGTCGCTTTTAGAAGTGCTTTTAGGTACCTCCAGGTACAGCACATTAGCAGGCATGCGTCGTGTAGAATTCTTTACCGGTAAGTTAAAGTATCCGGCTTTGCTTCTTTATTTGCTCACCCGTACTGCTTGGCTGGAATTGATTAACCTGGAATGTGCACTGAATGAGTATAGTCACCGAGCCTAAAGGTATTTTCACTAAAACAGTTGTGGAAGGGCATTTTCATTAGAAGAATTTGAGCCTGCTTTATCTGGTGATCAGGTTGTAGCCATCATTACACAGTTGGCAGCAATTGGAACAACTCCCTCTCTATTAGCTAAGCAATAGCTAATAGCTTCAGACTGCCGCCACCAAGTAAGGTCTTAGATTTCCATTAGGAACTCAACCAGGTTTTTCTCGTGCTCCATATTTAACCTTTTCCGCAACCTGTAGCGCCTTATTTCTACTCCGCGCACGGTAATGTTCAACAAAGACGCAATTTCCTTGCTCGACATATTCATACGGAGGTAGGCACAGAACTTCAGGTCGTTAGGGGTAAGCTCAGGATATCTCGACTTTAACTTTTTGAAGTAGTTTTCGTGGGTTTCGTTAAAACTGCTTTCGAACAGATCCCAATCGCGCTCGTTACCCATGCCATCGTCTATGATCTTTTGGATCTTTTTCAGCTGATCGTCGGGTACTTTTTTGCCAGCCGCATCTTTCAATTGGTTTATTTCGTCGCGCAGGCTTTGTAACATTTCGTTTTTGGAAACAATATTCAGCGCAGAATTGGCTAGTTCGCGACTCTTGGCTGCCAGTTCTGTCTTAAGCTGCTCATTTTTTAGTTTCACAATTTTCTGCTCATTCGCCAGGGCTTCCTGCTGCAGAAACTCCTGCTTTTCCTGCTCCAGCTTTTCGAGTATGCGCTGTTGGTCACGCTTTAGCTTTTGCTGGTACAGCTGGCGCAGTAAGAACAGGAGCACCAGGGTAAACACCAAATAAAATGTAATAGCCCATGCGCTTGCATACCAAGGTGGCAATACTGTAAACCTGAACACCGTTACCGGCGATATGGCTTCCTCTCCAATTTTGGCTCTTACCAAAAATTTGTAATTCCCTTTGTCGAGGTTGGTAAAGTCTTTTTGAGCATCTGCGCTCCACTCCGACCAGCCATCCGAATAGCCTTCCAGCTGATATTGGTAGCGGGCTTTTCCCTGGCTATAGTAAGGCAAGGCATACGTTATGCGGATATTGTTTCTGTTGTAGGGGATTTCTAATTCGTTTCCGGGCTTGCCGGTATCTGCAATAGTGGTTAGCCTGCTGGTTGTATTCTCCACTTTCCGGATAACTACAGCCGGCAAGGCAGTTCTATTAGGCTGCTGCACTGCTGCGTTATACACCACAAACCCATCGTCGATGCTAATGAGGTACATGCTGTTGCTAATTCGGCTGATGTTTTCGTAAAACTGCACCATATGGCCACTTAGCATATGAAACTGGCTTGAATTCACTTTTACCTTGCCCGGCTCCGTAAAATCTGCCAAAGCTACCTTGCCATGATCTATAAGCCAATACTTTTTGGTATTGGCCCTGATAACACTTCCTGAGGTCGCAAAGGAGCCAAGCTTGTTGTTTAGCTGGTTGTATTTCAATAATTTATCGCTGATCTCATCGTATACATAAAACCCTGAATCAGATGAAAACACGATTCTGTTCTCCAGTTTAAATACATTTATATTGTAGTTACCCGGCAAGCCATCTTTTTGATCGTATTTCCTGCTTGCCTTTACTATTTTAAAATCGTTGGATAAGGTTAACTTATAAAGCCCTCTGTAATTGTGGCTCACCCATATATACCCTGTGTTATCTTCTTCCACATATCGCGAGGGTTCGCTAAAATCGGCCACTTTATGTGAGAAATTCCAGTTGCCATTTTCATCGCGTTTGTAAACCACTAGTCCGGTATAAGTACCCTGCAGCAGCAGATCAGGGTTGGAGCTCAGGCGCTGCATCACCCAACCACCGTTCACATCCGAAATTTTCTGAATGCTGTTGCCTACCACTCTAAACGAGCCAGCATTGTGCCCGCAAATCAACTGTCCTCCTACCAGGCTCAAATCCCACACCTGCCCCTGCGAGTTCTCGATCAGCTTAAAGTCGAAGGGATCTAGCGAGCGGTTTTTGCTGGCAGACCAGTCGCTGTAAAACAAGCCTTGGTTTGTTCCTATGTAAATTTTATTGTCGTGGATGATGCTGGAATAAACCGTTCCGAACTTGCCTGACTTGTCAAAATAATAAAATAGCGGGGAGTTTACTTCAATACGGTCTATGCCATTGTCGAGGCCGGTCCACAGGTTTTGCATCCTATCCGTGTACAGGTTAAGTACTGTGTTATTCTGCAGTCCTTTTAGCTTATTTACGTGTTGTACAATTTTACCCTCTTCATCTAAAATAATAACTCCATTCAGAATAGTACCAAAAGCAAAATACTTTCCTTGCACCATGGCTCCGTTGTTTAACTGGGAGGTTTTAAGCAGGTAGTCTGCCTCCGTAACCCAAGGAGTAAACTCCTGTCCGTCGTAAATAAACAAGCCGTCTTTGGCCGTACCAATCAGAAATTGGTCTTCTTTATAAGGTAGTATAGTGAGCACCCCGGTTTCACCTAATGCTTCGCTGTTAGGTAGCGGGCTTAGTAAGTCGCCTTTTACTTCGAAGAGTCCTGCGCCAATGCCTTCTACAAAAAACCTGTTGCGGGCTTTTAATAAAAACAGAAAAGCCTGCTCGCCTTTTATAAGCTTTACTTTGCCGTGCTGGTAGAGGTAAATAGCAGAAAATGACTGAAAATATACTTTGTCGCCATCAACATAAATTTTCCAGACCTCGTTTCTGAGCTCGTTTGTATCAGGGAGCAGGTGGGTGAGAGACTGGTAGGTAAAGCGGCCGTTTTTATCGTTTGCCCAGTAGCCGAACTCTGCATACCCGCCTACAAATACTTTACCGGTAGTATCTGCGGCAACAGACCGCACAATAATGCGATTAGGCATGCGGTAAAGCTGCCAGTGCTCCCCATCAAACACCATCAGTCCTTCTGAATTACCAAAATACATAACGCCATCAGCCCCTTGGCATAGCGACCAGTTCTGATTACCAGCGTTGTAGAGCTGCTTGGTGTAATTCTGAACAAAAGGAAACCCCAAATCTACAGAAGCTTTTGTTTCTCCCATAGCTCCAAAACCAACTAGCATTACAACTGTTAAGGCAAGTAAAATCTTTTTGAACATGCTGGTAATCTGCGGTTGTGTAAGGCTACTGAAGTAGAGACAAGTGCCTGAGCCTTTAATTAGATTATGGGTTGCGCGATTTGCGGGTAAGTTACCCACTGTTTATTATTATCTGCTGGCGATGCTGCTATACTACCTGATTTGAGTTTATACATTTATCTGACAAATGGATGAAACACTTAAATTCCCTCCAGCCTTATCTGACCTTTTACCTTTAAACTTGTTATCCACAGCACCTTCCCAGCCACCGTTTTAGGTCGCAAAGATATAAAATTCCTTTATGACAAGTGTTAAAGCACTGTAATTTACAGTGCTTTAACACTTGTCATAAAAGGTTTACCTCTACTTGTATAGTACAAGCCTCCTCTCAAAACAAGCCAGACTAAAAAAAAGAAATTATTCAAATGATTTTGCCCTTCCGGAGGCTCTTGGCTGCGAGACAAGGCCTATACGTGGATTTTCAAAATCAGTTGGTAAGCGTAAAGGCTGTTTCTTTTACATCGCGGCTGTTGGTACCGATAAAGAGTTTAAAATCGCCGGGCTCTGCTACAAATTTTAGGTCGCTGTTGTAAAACTTCAGATCGTCTATGCTGATCTGAAACGTAACCTCCCGAGACTCGCCTGCCTTCAGGTTAATTTTCTGGAAGCCTTTCAGCTCTTTTACTGGGCGCGTAACGCTCCCTACCAGGTCGCGGATGTACAGCTGCACTACTTCCTGCCCTTCTCTGGAGCCGGAGTTCGTTACGGTAACGCTAGCTGTAATGGTTTCGCCAGGTTTAAAAGAGGCTTTACTCAATTTGACATCGCTGTAGTTAAAAGTGGTGTAGCTGAGGCCAAAACCAAACGGATACAATGGGTCATTCGGAACATCGAGGTAGTTGGATCGGAACTTCTGGAAACCTTTTCCTTCTTCAATGGGTCGGCCAGTGTTTTTATGGTTGTAAAACAATGGAACCTGCCCCAGGTGCCGCGGAAAAGTAGCGGTCAGTTTTCCGGATGGGTTAACGTCTCCAAACAGCACATCGGCAATGGCATCTCCAGCTTCTGATCCACCAAACCAAACATTCAGAATGGCAGGCACATTTTCTTCTTCCCAGGTTAGAGCCAATGGTCGGCCTGTAAACAGCACCAGCACTACCGGCTTACCGGTTTTTAGCAGCGCCTGCAGCAGGTCTTTCTGTATCTGCGGAATCTCGATGTCGGTGCGGCTGGAGCTTTCGCCACTCATCTCCGCCGACTCGCCCAGTGCAGCCACAATTACATCAGACTGATTGGCTACTGCCAGGGCTTCTTTTAAAATAGCTTCTGTGGAGCGCCTGTCGCGGCCCAGCGATTTACCGAACATGGTGGAATTTGCTTCCAATACACTGTCGGCTGTTAGGTTAGAACCTTTGGCATAGAGAATTTTAGCGTTGTTACCTACTGCTTTCTCCAAGCCAGCTCTTACTGAAACCGATTTTTCGAAGTCTGCGGCCACACTCCAGGTACCGGTCATGTTTACGGTGGCATCGGCCAGTGGCCCTATAAGGGCAACAGTACCTGACTTTTTAATGGGCAGTACGTTGTTATTTTTTAGCAAAACAAACGATTGGGCGGCTGTTGCCCGAGCTGCTTTTCGGTGTGCATCGGTTAGGATTTCTGTTTTGCTACGCTGCACATCGCAATAACGGTAGGGGTCTTCGAAGAGTCCAAGTTTGTATTTGGCTTCCAGGATTCTGCGGCAGGCCATGTCGATCTGCTTCTGCGTCACTTTTTTTTCTTCCAACGATTGTTTGAGGGTTGTCAGAAAGCCTTCGCCTACCATGTCCATGTCTACGCCGGCTTGCAGCGCCAGGGCCGAAACTGTTTTAAGGTCGCCTAAGCCATGGTCTACCATTTCGTTTATAGCGGTGTAGTCGGTTACCACCATGCCATTAAAGCCCCATTGCTTGCGCAGTACATCGGTCATGAGCCATTTGTTGGCGCTGGCCGGAATACCGTCTACTTCATTAAAAGAGGTCATAACGCTGCCTGCTCCGGCATCTATAGCAGCTTTATAAGGCTCAAAGTACTCGTTGTACATCCGAATACGGCTCATATCGGTAGTGTTGTAATCGCGGCCTGCTTCTGCAGCACCGTATAGCGCAAAGTGCTTTACGCAAGCCAGAATGGTGTTATTTTTGGTGAGGTCATCGCCCTGGTAGCCTTTTACCATAGCCTTGGCAATCTGCGCTCCTATGTAAGGGTCTTCGCCGTTTCCTTCTGACATACGGCCCCAGCGCGGATCGCGCGACACGTCTACCATGGGCGAGAAAGTCCAGTTAATCCCGTCGGCACTGGCCTCTATGGCTGCAATGCGTGCGCTTTGCTCTATCAGCGCCATATCCCAGCTACAAGATAGCCCCAACGGAATAGGAAATACTGTTTGGTACCCATGTATTACATCCATACCGAACAGCAACGGAATTTTAAGCCGGCTCTCTTCCACGGCTACCCGCTGCACATCGCGTATTTTCTCTACCGATTTAATGTTGAACAAGCCACCTACTTTTCCTTCTTTGATCTTGCCTGCAATGTCGGCGTTGGAAGCCTGGCCTGTAGTGATATCGCCTGCACCAGGCAGATTCAGCTGTCCCAGTTTCTCTTCCAGGGTCATCTTCTTCATCAGGGCAGAGATAAACTTGTTCATTTTGGCGTCTTCTGTTTTCTGTGCCATGGCACCTGTTGCCGCCGCCATCAGGCACAGCAGCAGCACTACTCGTAGGACTTTCATCTGGTAATTTTAAGATATTAGATTGTAGATGTTAGATTTTAGGATGTTCAGGAGTTAAAAAAGGAAAAGCATCCGGAGGTTATTTCATAAACCAACCTCTGCTGCCTTAGCGTTTTATCAGACTGGCT
Source organism: Pontibacter sp. 13R65 (assembly GCF_047525655.1). Classification (NCBI taxonomy): domain Bacteria; kingdom Pseudomonadati; phylum Bacteroidota; class Cytophagia; order Cytophagales; family Hymenobacteraceae; genus Pontibacter; species Pontibacter sp. 13R65. The sequence goes on along the minus strand of NZ_JBLIQL010000004.1, from coordinate 116,714 downwards.
CTGCCAGAAATTCCGCTTTCGTTAAAAGCTTCCACGGTAAAGTAGTACGTCTGGTCAACAGACAGGCTTTTGAGATTCAGCTTATTGTCGCCGTACACCATCCAGGAATTGTAGAGCTTGTCGGGTGCTATTCCCCAGAGTACGTTATAGCCCTGTGCATTTGCCTGTTGACTCCACCGGATCATGGCATCGCGGCGGTCGGAACCACGCTCTACGGTAAAGCTCTTGACTTTTGCAGGGGCCTTGCCCTGTCCTACTCCAAACACTCGCAAACCCGAAATGGCCAAGTGAGGCGTAGGCACGTGTATATTTATATAGCGGATGTAACGCACTGTTTGCGGAGTGCCTAACTCCACATAATCGTTGGGCACATCTTTGTAGCTGTTTTTTCTGTCGACTAGGGTTTGCCAGTTGTTGCCGTCCAAAGAGCCTTCTACTACATAACGGTGGTAAAGGTCTGGCAGACGGCCATACATGTTAGACTGATGGTCGTGGTAGTTTACCTGCAGGGCGTGCACCTTTCCTGGCTTTTGCAGGTCTATCTGTACCCACTGCTGATCGCTGTTGTTATCGGCCAGCCAGAAAGTTTTCACGCTTTCGTCTACCAAATTTTCGGGCTTATGCTCCCCCTGCGCTGAAGAGGCTTTTACAGGTTTGTTGTATGACAACAGCATCCAACCTGTAAACTCGCCTTTGCGGCCTGCAATAGTCGGAGCAAAATGTGGATAATCGCCAAAGTAGGTATCGCCGTGCATCAATCCGTCTTTATCGAAAAAGGCTGGAAACATACAGATGCGCCTTTCCCAGTTTACGTTTACCGAAACGGCATTAGAAGCAAAATGCCAATACCTGCCGTAAGGCCCCACCACTGTACTGCCATGCCCGGCTCCGTTCATAAAACCGCCTGGCTTATAAAAAGCCGGGTTGTTAGGTGCGTAGGTATAAGGACCAAGCGGCAAATCGGCAGTATACACACCATCGCCGTACACGTTGAACTCAGTACCCGGAGCAGCATATTGTAAGTAGTACTTATTATTGTGTTTGGTCATCCAGGGGCCTTCCATGTAGCCAGCCAGTACGGTATCGGAGTGGTTTTCTCCAAAGCGTTCCCAACCATGTTTTTCGCCATCGAGTTTGAAAAGCTCATGGGTTTCTTCGGAAGGCCGGAACCGTTTGTTTTTATCAAGCTCCTTTACCCTGATGGGATAGGTGTTGGAGGAGCCCCAAAACATGTACGCTTTGTCATCATCGTCTATAAACAAGCCGGGATCCTGCAGGTTGTTGATAATGCCTGGCACGGCTTTCCAGTCGCCTTTCTTTGGATTGTCGGTGTAGAGAATACTCATAGAACCTGAGGGATCACCGGCCACATAAAGCAGCGAATCTTTATAGTTATGTGCTGCCGGTGCGTTAGAACCCTGAAAATACCATTTCTCGGGAGTTATAAAAGTCCAGTTAAGTAAATCGGTAGAATGCCAGTAACCCATGGAGCGGGTCACAAACATATAGTACTCTCCCCGGAACTCCACTACAGCCGGATCTGCACCAGACCGATAAGAAACATCGCGGTGCGAATCGTAAATCATGTAGGTATAGTCCAGGTTTACGGGATTGCAATACGTGCTCAATTGTGCAGATTGCGCCCTCAGGCTGGTGTAGCAGCACAGCAGGAGACCACAGCACATAGTCAGGAAAGTAGTCGTTCTTCTCATCGTTGTTGTATTGCCTTTTATGATGAAGGTGATCTTATAGACTCAGGTAGCAACCGAAGACTGTTTTCGTTAAAGCATAACCTCTAGAGCTGCTGTTCCGCTTTGAACGTGTACCATGATAAGGCTTGTTGCGCTACCAGCACGCTGCTCAAGTAAGTACTTTACCTTTGCTACCAATCTCTTGCAATTTCCACAACTTGCTGCAGCCCCCAAAAAATTGCTCCCCTACAATACTACATCATGCCATACCCTTTTACTTTGTCGGCAGCATTACCATTCTAAACTTACGCTCATTTGTATGCAGCCAGCTTCTAATACTATAATCAGGAGTAATCGGTTTTTAAATTATGTGCCGCCGGAGCCGACTTTTTTAACTGTAGAGAGGTAATGATGTAGTAAAAATAACCAGGCAAGGCAGGCATGAGAGGTGGCTACAGTAGTTCAGGCCCATAAACCGCTATAAAAAGGCATGGCTGATGTAGCCTTTGCAACTAAGTTTAGATGGCTCGATGTAGTCCACTGGTGTTTGCGATGTAAAGATTGGTTTCGGCTTGGGTAACCAAAAGCACCATATTTCAGTGCCCGCAAAAGTGAAAGGCCCTACATCCATTGAACTATAAAATACCTCTGGAAGACCAAATTCATTAGAAGAATTAACTCTCCTGCCATACCGACCTGCTATTGGTTTTATTACTTTGGTTTAGTATTAAAATACAAGCGCCACCTGCTCCCGCACACAAGTGTTGCAGAGATCAGGCGGCGCTTGTAAGCTTTGAGAACAGCAGCAAAAGTTACCTTGAGCCTTTCTATTCAGAACGTTTTATTTTTTAGACAGCGGAGCTCCTACCGGTATGGCACAATCGTGACCAGGCTGGCCGTGGGGCGGATTGATACCGGGTGCCACGGTTCCCTGAGCCTCAGGCATCGGCTGAGGCATTGGCTGTGGTCTGAACTGAGGTGCGGTATTCAAATTTGGCTGCATCGGAGTACTGAGGGGTGCCCCTTCCGGTATGTCGCAACGGTGGTTTGGCTGACCGTGCGGCGGGTTTACGGCTACTGCTGCACCCTGACCCTCAGCCGGTTTTTGTGCGTTGAGAGGCTGCGCTGGTGAAACAGGAGCATTCGTTTGCGGTGCTTTCTCAGCCTTGCGATACTTGGTGTTATCGGTATCGGAGCAGCCTACCAGAACAATTAGACAAGCAGAAAAAAGAAACGTTAGGATGATTTTCATAAAACTTCAGTTAAAAAGCATTTTCCTGTAGCCAAATGCCTGTGCTAAAAAAGACAAAGTTTACCTCCGGAAGGCCTTTTTGATTAGAATAATTGGTCTTGCTGGAACTATCCTGAGTCCAATATGCAGCAGTGGAAGGAAGTATTAGTAAAATAATATACTTAGTTGCTGCATATGACCAGGTTTAAAGGTAAAACAAAAATACAGGCTTACCAAAAATGCAAAACTATAGTGCAGGCAAACGCTGAGGCAGGTTATTTAGGCTGTGTCCCACTTGAAGCAGATTTGCCTCTTCTTCTCCAATCCATGGTTACGAGCCTCACCGGCACTTCATCGCCTAAAAGTTTCCCCCAAGGTTTCAGACCATCTATGCGGTCGAACACAATTTTGAGTACCGCCACAAACGGAATAGAAAGAAACATGCCCGACACGCCCCATAAGGAGCCGCCCAACAACACCGCCAAAATAGAGATAAGTGCGTTAATTTGCACCTGCGACGACACAATGCGCGGCACAATAATGTTATTGTCGATAAACTGAATAACAGCATAAGCGCCTACTATGGCCAATTGGGTGGTATAGCCATCTGTGGTAATTGTGGCCATGATAACCGGCAATAGTATGGCCACGATACCGCCGATGTAAGGAATCAGGTTTAGAATTGCTCCCAACACACCAAGCAATATGGCATACTCCACGCCCAGGAGCAAAAGCGCGGCAGAGTTTAAAACAGCTATAATAAGGGTTTCAATCATTAACCCTACAATATAGCTCTGTATGGCAGTTTTGGTACCTTGTAAAATACCCGCCACACTCTCTGAACTTTCTTTTGAGAAGACCTCGTAAATAAAATTAAGAATCAGGGTTTTGTAAAACAGCAGCAGGAAGATATACACCGGTATCAGGAAAATGACGCTGAACATGCCCAAGGCTCCGCTAAGTGTCCGGCCTAAAATGGCTTTATTACTGCTGGCCGCCTCGTTCAGGTACTGTGCCTGCTTCTCCAGCGAAATGCCAAAAGTTCGGGCAATCCAGTTCTCCAGATCGAGTATGATCTGCCCAAACTTCTCTTTCATAACAGGTACCATCTCCCCGAACTGGATGATTTGGGAAGACAGAAAAAAGAGTATAGCACCAATTACTAAGATAGCTAGTAGCAGCGTAAGGATGATGGCAAGAACTTTCGGGATTCGCATGCTCAGAAGCCTGCTGTAAAGCGGATTCAGGAGCACCGCGAAAAGGCCTGAAAAGGCAAGCGGCACCAGAAAATCGGCCAGCATATAAAGGATATAAACAGCAAGTGTAAGACCTACCAGAATGGTAGTCGTCTTTTTATAAAAAGGCTCCTTCGTTTCGATATTCATACTTTTAATTAAGTAGTATGGCTTTGAAACGTTACTGGCAGAAAAAAGAACATGCTTTAGCAGTCGAGCATACGTATTTCTTAGCGAATGTAATTTTGAGTTGTTTTGTAAGGGCAAAGGCCTTCTTTCGGTGAGTTAAAATCCCTCTGCTCTTGAGGCCCAAATAGCCGCATTTTTCCACAGCCTCTTCACCTGAGCTGGTTCTTCCACAGCAGCATTATGCCCGATTGTAGTCAGAAAAATGCGCCCTCTTCCAAAGTTGTACACCCACGCCAGTGGCTGTTGTTTACCGGCACTACCCGATACTGCCAACAAAAGAGGTACCGCAGGTTCAGTTCCTACCACACAAAAACCTACAGGTACAGCTACATCAAAATTACTCAGGCCACTGGTAACGGCATGCTGCGCCACGCTAACCTGTACTTGATTTTTTTTCTGCTCATTCAACTTTCGTGTCCTGCTCTCTTTTCTGAAAATACTGGTATAAGCTGGCCAACCTTTAAACCTCTCAGCATTTGCTATACTTGCTGCTGAGTCCAGTAAAAAAGTAGTTGCAATTAAACCGCCTCCCTGCTGCAGGTAACTTTCTAACGCTTTCTGAGAGTCGCTATTCATTCCGTTTAAATCCTTCCTGTTCAATATGATGACCTTGTAATCTCTTAAGTCATATTGTGCCAGGTCGTTCACGTTAGCCGACATATCCACCAAAAACTGGCTATCTTCTTCTATACCAGCTGCTATAAGTTCAGAAAAAATTTGGTACTGACTGCTCGCTGCATTTTCATCTGTTATCTGCAGGGCTTTTTTTGTTTTCTGATAGAGATGCTCCGTCACTTCCTGATCGGAAAAGAATCTTGTTTCAATACCTGTCGGTGGCACCTCTGCTCCTGCCGCCCAAACTAGTCCGTTTAATAATACTTTTCGGTAATTGGTATTTTCCCAATTGGAGTAGAAGTGGTTCAGGGTAGCACTAAAGGCGCGTCCACCATCAGATCGTTCTACTGCCCAGGCTACTACATTTCCGAGTCCGGCTCTCCCTCCCAAGGCAGGCACCTCTAGTATAGGGGTCAGGCGGGTGTCATTCTCTCTAAATCGCATGTTGTAGTAAAATTCCTCTTCAACCCGGAAGGGCATTACTCCTCTTGAAACAGGATGTGCGGGACTAGCAAGGTGCACATCTGCCTCCAAAGTTTTTATTTCAGAATACTTACGATATGCACCGGTTGGCTCTTCCCAGTCGTAGTACCCTCCTCCCCACTCCAGCACCTTCTGGCCATGTGCGTATGAGGCAAAAGTAGCAAAATGTAACAAGGCAAATCCGCAGCCTCGGCTCATTTGTCTCTCCATCACCTTCATTCTCTCTGGTGTCATAAAGGGCACGTCTTCAAATAATTCTCCATCGCGCCCATCAGCCAGAAAAAATATTAAATCAGCGTCATTCAAGGTTTTTTCGTTGGGTGGCCAGCCATGTAAATAGACCTCGGTGCGAAGACCACTGATGTTTGAATGGTCGAGCATAGTTTTGATGAGACGCACCGTTTTAATATACTCATGCGTGCCCGGAGGATGACTTTTTTCACCGGCAATCAGCACTATTTTCTTAGCGGTATTATCGTTCGTGTTGGTAATGTTGTTATTGCTGTTCAGCTTATTTTGGATTTGGTTGCAACCTGCCGAAAGCAACATAAGCAGCCATAGCACCAGATAATGCCTTCTTAACCTTTCACATATCCTCTTCAAATAGGTGCTGTTCATGTTGCTGCTACGTTACAAGTTCTTTCATTCACAAAAAGAATAACCCGAAGATAGTGGATGCTTCTTACCCGTTGGAAGCACAGTGTTGGCCTGCGCGTTGCCCATTGTGGTTAATAAAAGTAGGGCAGGCCGCAGCAGGCTAATAATTTTATTCGTTCTTAGAGACTTTCGGAACAGAACTTTTATTTTACCTATACCACACCACTTAAATTATTCTAATGAAAAAGGCCTTCCGGAGGCATTTTCACCGATGGAGCTTATAGGCTTTCAAAGGCCTTTGTTATGGTACAGGCAACTTGCGGGAGGCATCATCCAGCATCAGCACCCAATCCTGACCAGCTTCCTGTGCTGGAGGAGAAAACCGGACAGTGGCCTTGTTTTTATATGTTCCGGCTTTCTGGATATGACCTGTTCTGGGATCGAACCAGCTGGCAGTTACTTTCCGGCCCGAAATCTTGCCCATATTAAGTTCAAAAGGCAAACCAGCTGCCGAGTAGATAAAGGCATAGTCGGTGCCGCGTGTAGCCTGCACGCGCTCCTGGTAGTTATCAGGAGCATTTACTACCAACGACTGGTCCGGCACCCGCTCCAGCATTGGCCGCGACTCCATCAGCTTGCGCACATGTGTCATGGCCACGGCTCCGGGTAGGTCCAGCGACTCGTGCCAGGGTTTAGTAGGTTCCAGGGTTGGCTTCCGGTGCTTGTCGTACATTTGCCAGATGTTGTTGCAGCCATACGTGTGCCCATGAGCTCCGGCAAACAAGCTCAGGTAGGCTCTCCTCCTGATGTCGATAGGATCAGGGTAACCGTTTTTGATATCGAAGCAAACCGGAATTTCCTCGTAAATGGGCTCTCCATCCATAGTAGGTTTTACAGGATAGCGCTGATAGTCGCTGCTGATCTTCTCCCATACCTTTACATCGGGGCAATGGCCTGTTTGGAGCATGTTAAAATCCAGCCACTCATCCTGATGAAACCATTTAGATGAATTCGTTTGCGGATGGAAGGTCATCATGGCATTGTCTTTACCTCCCACTGCATCTGTAATGCCTTTCGCCATCGCCCGCCACACCGCCACATCTTCCGAATGGTCACGTGGGTTCCGGTCGCCGCCTACCACCCAGATAATGTTTTGCTTTGTTTTATACCTGTTTCCGATGTAGTGGCCAAAGGCATAGGCCTTCTGCTCATTAAAAATCTCGGGACCAACGCCCCACTTATCTTTAAACAATTTATCGCCCCAGGTGGGCAACAGTGCAATGTGCAGCCCCAAGTCGTCGGCTTTGTTAATGATATAATCTACATGCTGAAAGTAAGCTTCTACCGGCTGCTCGGGGTCGTTGTGCAGCAATGGTGTATGCCCGTAGGGGTTTGGATCTTGCAGACCATTATGCTCTGCCAGCACCACTGCCTGTATAGCCGTAAATCCTTTTTCTGCTCTGTTAGTCAAATACAAATCTGCTTCCTCCCGGTTCAGTCTATGAAAAAGCTCCCAGGCGGTATCGGCCAGATAGAAAAAGGGTTTACCGCTAGTGTATTCCAAATAGCGCCCATTCTGGCTTACCCGCAAATCAGACTGCGCTATGACTAGTGGAGTCATAAAAACACATAAGCCGATAATGCAAAGAAGCGTTTTGTAAAGTCTTCGGGAAGTATGGAACATGCCTGATAAATGAATAAGAGAAATGATTATTTTCCCTGGTGCAGGGACTTTGGGACTACTTATCTTGTGTAACACCCTGCCAGGTGTCGGTGCGGAAGGGAGAAGCCGGAAGTCCTTCCCCATTATAAAAGTTAACCTTGGGGTTAGCAGCCCAGCCATACCTTACCGCTACCGGCTGCTGTACCTCTGGGCTAGATACCAGCACTTCGTTGCCCACGATGGTAGCCTCTGCCCAGTGAAATTTTTTATCTGCTCCCGCAATCGCAAAACCCGTTAATTTATTTCCGCCTTTTGCTTGCAATCCTTTATTTGTATGGTCGAAGCTTAACCGTATGCTATTGCCTTCTACCTTCATGCTTTTGTAGGCAGGGCCTGAAAAAGCTATTTTTTCGTTGTATGTTTTGGCCCGCGCTGCTAATGCCAGCCTTCGCCCTACTTCCTGCTTATTTTTAGGGTGAATGTCTTTTTCCTCCCCAATGTCTATGGCCACGGCCATGCCGGTATTGGGCACTTTCAATGTCATGAGTTGTGCCTCACGCAGCTCTGCCCAGTCAGACTCGCCTGGCTCAGGATTTGATTGCATGTAGTTAGCCAATTGCACAAAGTAGAACGGGAAATCGCCTCGGCCCCAGCTTTTGCGCCAGTCGTTTATGAGCAATGGAAAGAGGGTGCGGTACTGGTAAGCTCTGCCGGCATTGCTCTCGCCCTGATACCAGATGGCACCTTTAATGGGCAACTTAGTAAGCGGGTGCACCATAGCGTTGTAGAGCACAGTAGTTCGGTTGGGGCCCACCGGGTACTGTGGGCTTGGGGGCAGCTGTGTGTAATCTACAGCAGGTTGATAGAGCCACTCCCCTGCCAGCGAAATTTTTTCGCCAGTTGCATTGGTCAGAAACAGCTCGTCCGGGTGCCCGTACAGGCCGCCATCTCCTCCGTTGTCTCCCACGCGCACCGTTACTACGTTATCACCAACTTTAACCAACTTGGCTGGCACTTTGTAACTTCTCAGCTTGCCGTAGCCTACTGTTTGCCCAACTTCCTCACCGTTAAAGAACGTGGTTTCGTCATCGTCTACCGGGCCAATATTAACCCTTAGCTCTTTTCCGGCCCAGGCTGCCGGTAGGCTTACCTTCTTTCGTAGCCATACCACACCATCAAAGCCAGGCATTTCTTTTGTCTCCCAAACACCGGGCATGGGTATTGGCTTCCAGGACGAGGTGTTGAGGCTGGCTGACGCCCAGTTTGGAGATTCCTGATTATAACCCGCATCTTTGCTCCTAATCAGCTTGTAGAATTTCTGTTTCTCCTGCTCATACTCTGACAAAAGCATCTCATCGCTCTTGGTGTTGTTGGCGTTTTGCTCAATATGCTTTACCTGCTCTACAAAGGCAGGCATGGTTTTAAGAGAAGGGCCGCTGGTCCAGGCTTCGGCAATGGTTCCGCCCCAGGAGGTGTTAATAATCCCGATTGGCACGTTCTGGCTTTTGTGTATATCGCGGGCAAAAAAGTAGCCAACTGCCGAAAATTGCCGAACAGTTTGTGGCGAACATACCTCCCAGCCACCGTTCTTTATTTTTGCTTCTTTTAGCGGACTGTTGCTGGTAATGTTCTCTACTGTCAGAAACCGAATTTCCGGGTAATTGGCAGCGGCTATCTCCTGCTGCGCATTCAGCACATTACCGTACTGCCCCGCCATGTGCATCTCCATGTTCGATTGCCCCGAACACACCCAGACTTCTCCAACCAGCACGTTGTTGAGCTTTAGTTCTTCGCCGTCGTTAAAGGTTATTTCAAAGCCTCTGCCAGCAGCTGGTGTCGGTATGGTTATTTGCCAGTTGCCTTTCTTGTCGGCTTGTGTGGTGTAGTTTTTTTTGTCCCAGGATGCTTTTATCGTCAGCTTGCTGTTAGGAGTGGCGGTACCGAAAAAAGGCACCTTGTCCTTTTGCTGCAGCACCATGTTATCGCTGAAAACTGCCGGCAGCACGACTTTAGCTTCTGCGGCATGCAGAGAGAGGGCTCCAACTGAAAGGAGCAGTACGCTTTTCTTTAGTATAGAAATTATATTATTTGAACGCATATTGTCAGGTTTTTGAAGTTTGTGATGTTTCGCACTAAAGGCATTCTATAAAATTCTATAACTCTCTTCACAACTAATAAATCTGGTGCCCTCATGCTATGTAGTTCTATTGCCGGGGATCTGAGCGCATAAGGCTGTGTGCCTTGACCTTTGGCCATAAAAGGTTCGCGGATTAGTTGAGACCAAAAAAGCCTGAGTGTTTGTAGCGTAAAAAGGCTCTGGAAGACCCTTTTTATTAGAATAATTCAAGCTCCTGTATAGTTGGGCTCACACAGCGTGTACTTTCAGGCCAGAAAGAAGCTGAGTGTTACTATTATTTCATCAGGTGAGGCTTGAGGGCAGCAGCCCATATATCATAGCCTTTCTGATTCAGGTGTACACCATCTTCCACATAGATGCCAGCAAGGGGTGTACCGCTGTCGTTCGTAGTAGGAGTTACAATATCCACAAACTCGGTCCTTTTCTGTTCTGCAAGGAAGTCCTTAACCAGTCTGTTTGCCTCTTCTACTTTAGCACGGGAATGAATGCGGCCCGGACAAACTTTGATTGATATAAAGGCGACTGGCAGCTTGGGCTTATCTTTTCTGATCTGGCTAAAAACGGATATAAATCGCTGAAGCACTTCCTCAGGCTCTTTTCCACTGGCAATGTCATTATCGCCGCTGTAGATAATAATTTGTTTCACCTTCGGCGGATACCCTACTTCACGCAGATACAGGTTAATGTCGGGTAGTTGTGAGCCACCAAACCCCCTATTAACAATAGTATACTCCGGAAACATCTGCTGCGCATTATGCCAATTGGTAAAAGAGGAGCTGCCAATAAACAGAATGGCATTTTCAGGAGGAGTTCTGTCTGCATCTTCTCTCTTAAAACGCTGTACAGTATCCCAATAAGGAGGTTTGGCATCCGTATCCTGTACTTGCCCTTGAGTTAGATTTTGTGCAACCGGGGCACACCCTAAAGTAAGCAGCACCAGTACCAGGCACTTCAGTATATTTTTGGCAATAAGGTATGATCGCATGTGACGGGTGTATTTAAGTTATAATTGATAATTCTTTTCCATGTTATTTTAGCTCAAACTGATAAGCACCTGCAGGCAGCGTATACACCTGCACCTTATCAGTCTGGCTTACCAGCCGCACGTCTCCTGAAACCGCCTTCAACTCCTTCTTTCCTTCATACACTTTCTGCCCCTGGGCTACAGGTAAGGTAAGTGTGGCGGTGGTGTTAGCCGGGATTGTAACTGCATAAGAAATTCTCTTCCCTGTTTTTTTCCACCCTGATGCTATAGTGCCATGGCAGCTCTCGTGCGATGCCTCAAACTGCTGGAGACCGCTTACAAAGTTTGGCTGTAGCAATATATGCTTAAAGCCGGGTTTCTCCGGATCAGGCTTAATTCCGCCCAGTGCTTTAAAGTACCAGGCACTCACCTCCCCGAACATAATGTGGTTCATCGAAATATCTTTCTCTGCATCTATAGGCCAATTTTCATACAAGGTGGTAGCGCCATTCACAATCCACCAACCCCATGAGGGGTAAGTTTCCTGCGACGCTACTTTGTAAGCCACATCGGCATAGCCATTTTCGCTCAAGGCGTTTAAAAGCGTTTTAGTACCGAGCAAGCCCACATCCAGGTGAAAGTTATCTCTTTCTACCCGACTGGCCAGGTTGGCTGCCACCTGGCTTCGCAGTTCCTCCGGCACCAGCCCCCAGTAAAGAGCTGCACTCAACTCTGTCTGAAAGCCGCTGCCGTACATACCAGTCTGGCGGTTCAGATATTTGCTATTGATGGCATCTTTGATACTGGCGGCCAGTGCGGTGTATTTCTGATGATCGTCCTGCTTGTTCAGCAGTTTAGCAGCTTTGGCTAAAATGGTGGCATCTACAAAGTAGTAGATAGAAGAAGTAAGCTCCACTGAGGCCTCTGACTTTACCGGAATCCAGTCGCCGAGCCCTCTTGCCGTTAAACCACCCGGGTAGTTGGTGTTAATGTTATCGACAAAGCTCTTAATGTTGCCATAGCATGCTTCCAGTAGCCTGGTGTCGCCGTTAAACAAGTAAGTGTTCCATGGGATAAGGGCGATGGTACTGGTCCAGTCGATGCCATTGCCCCACTGGTAGCCCCAGCCACTTGTTGGAATTATGGCCGGCAATATACCGTTTGGCTGCTGCTCATCCTGGTGGTCGGCCATCCACTTTTCGTAAATCGTAATGCCATCAAAGTTATACAAACCGGTTTCTATGGCGATATGGGCATCGCCGGTCCAGCCGTTTTTCTCGCGCTGCGGGCAGTCGGTGGGGTAGCCAAACAGGTTTGAGAGATAGGCATTGTTGGTGGCCCACCAGATTTTGTTGAGTGTGGGGTTAGATGACTTTACCTTTCCCAGGGCGGGCACATCGCTGTGCATAAAGTAAGCCTTTAGGTTTTGCTTGCCCAGCGCAATGGGTTTGCTGCTGGTTACCTCCACATACTGAAATCCTTTGTAATTAAACCGAGGCATAAACGATTCCTCGCCCTTGCCGCTCAGAATAAAAATATCGGTCTGGAAAGGATCTTTGTCGTCGGTAGGGCGGTAGTGGGCATCAATGTTCGACAGATCTACGTGCCCGTTTTTGTATAGTCTTTCTCCATGCTTCAGCCGGATAACTGTGCCGGCAGGGCCTTTAACCGTGAAGTGGCTAACACCGGAAATATTTCTGCCTAAATCAAAAACATAGGTAGTGTCGTTCAACTGCTTTAGTTCTTTTACCTGTACCTCCTGCACATTCCGAATTGGGTGCATGGCTTGGGCTACAATGTTTTGCGATGGAGCCGAACGGTCTATAGCGGCTTGCCAGTGTTTATCGTCAAAGTTTGCGGTGTTCCAGCCCGGCTGTTCCTGACGTGCATCGTAATGCTCTGCTGTGTAAATGCTGTTGAAAATAACAGGACTAAGTGAGGTTTTCCAGTCTCTTCCGGTAGAGATGGTTTCGGTGGTACCGTCTTCGTAGGTTACTCTAAGGTCCAGGCAAAAGGTGGGGCGTGCACGCCAGGGTGCCTCATGAAAATACCATACCGCCGTTGACTGATAGTTGTACCAGCCATTGCCAAGTAATACGCCAATAGCATTTTTGCCTTGCTGTAACTGCTCCGTTACATCGTGGGTAACGTAGAGGTTGCGGCGATCGAAGCGCGTAAAAGCAGGGTCCAGGCGGTGGTTGCCGACTTTTTTACCATTTATCGACAATTCATATAAACCTCCTACAGCCACGTAGGCCCTTGCCGATTTCACTTTCTTTTTAGTGTCGAAAACTTTCCGGAAATAAGGTGCCGGTTTCAGATTAGAATCCATGTTGTCGCTGATCCAGGCTCCCTGCCAGTTAGCTGCTCCCATCATACCCGTTTCAAAAGAAGCTATTTTGGCTGAAGTGGCAGGTTGTGCGTCTTTATCCCAGAGGCTTACGGCCCAAAAATATTTAGTGAATGGCTGCAATGATTTGCCACCATATACTACCCTGTTGTTACCGGACGTAATTTTGCCAGTATCCCAATAACTGCCTTTGCCTTGGCTAACTTCTGCCGAGTCTGTACCCACTACTATTTTATAGGCTGTTTGTGCTGCCCCTCGCCGGTTGTCGTCCAGCCGCCACGATAATCGTGGATTAGGAGCATCAATACCAAGTGGATTTACCAGGTATTCAGCCCGGAGGTAACTCACCGTAGCTGGTGCAGCAAAGGAGACAGCTGGCACCAATAAAAAGATCAGGCCCATCAGCAGGGCTACTGATGCGCGTAGGGCAATGCGGCTTTTTGTAAAGGTTATCAATTTCTATGTTATTAATGTCGATACTCAAGGCTTTATTACTCTTACTATGAGCAGCACAAGGGGCAGCGAAGCGCTCTGAAACAGAATTTAAGTTAACTTAATTTTTTGAACTTGCCACTGCTGCTTTTTTACTACCGCTGCTATGTTGCCGGTAGGTTTTTAAGGCAGCAGAATCTTCAAGGGCCACTAATACATCCTGTAAGCCTTCTATGTTCATGCTGAGTCCAACTTTTGCATCTGGAGCCGTGTCTTCGTTAATAATGCCAATAGGTCCCTTGTAGCCACTTTGCTGCACAATCTGCATCATCTCCTGCTCTGCGTCTCCTTGCCCAATTGGCACTACTTTTACCGGGTTCCCTTTTTGCAAGCCAGCCAGGTTAAGGCTTAGCAGGTAAGGCTGAATTTTAGGAAAGAAGGTAGGAAAGCGCTCAATATGCTCTTTGGCATGATGAAAATTATATACGATGCCAAGGTTGTCCATTTTCAGGTAATCGATAAGGGCCAGCTGGTTTTCGGGTTCGCCGTACCAGCCGCCATGGTTGTAGAGTCCTACTTTGCAGCCGATTTCGGCCGCTTTTTCTGCAATGTATTTAATAGGTTTCGCATGCGCTTCTATTTTCTCCTGCTGGGTCATCTGATCGAGGTTATCGATGCTGCCTACCATGCACCAAATTTCGGTTTTTACCTTCTGCCGCTCTAGTACATCCAATATAATTTTCAGGTGTGGGTCATCTTCCGGGTTAGGGCCGGAGTAAAGCCAGAAGGCCTGTAGTGCAATATTATTCTTCTTCAGTGTTTCTATTTCCTCGTCAAACTCCGGGATGTGCTTTTCTCGCCAGTCGTAGGCCAGCCTTGTTATGCCAAGCTCCTTCAGCATCTGGGCTCTCTCAACCGGCCCCCGCTCCTTTACATCGAAGGGTACAATACACCAGGCCACCAGGTTACTGAGGGCAAATACACTTTCAGTAGCAACCGTGTCTGTTTCTTTGCTCGTGTTACAGCTCCACAAAAAAGCAGACAGCACACAGGCAAGAGCAAAGCTTAAACGGGTTGTTAAAGTCGATTTTCTCATATTTTCTGATCTTAAAGTCATTCAATTATTTTAAAGCTGTTTTGGAAGCCGTGGCTGGTGAGTCGGGTAAAGCAAAGGCCACGTAGGTGTCGCCGGTAGGGCCACCCAGTTTGCCACCTCCTGTTGCCGGAATTACCACATACTGTTTTCCGTTTACAGCGTAGGTACTGGGGGTGGCGTAACCGCCATATGGTAGTTTTACCTCCCATAAAACCTTACCTGTCTCCTTATCAAAGGCTCTAAATTTCTCATCGCGGGTGGCTCCAATAAATACCAGCCCGCCTTTGGTCACGATGCTTCCTCCAAAGTTTTCGGTACCCGTAACCGGCATTCCTGCTTTTGTCAGTTCTTCGTACTCACCCAACGGCACCTTCCACTTTATTTTCCCGGTGGTCAGGTCAACTGCATTCAAGGTGCCCCAGGGTGGTGCTGTAGCCGGATAGCCGTCTGGGTCCAGGAACTTTACGTAACCCAGTGAGCGGTATTCAGGACCTTTTTTTTCTGCTTTCTCTGCTGGAGCGCTATCTTTATCTAACAAGTACTGGCTTAGCTGCCGGAGTTCGGTATCCGGAATTTGTGAGAAAGCCGGCATGCCTTTTCTGCCGTTCCGGATAATTTGAAACACTTCGTCTTCGCTATATTTTTTTTCTAGACCTGTCAGCCTAGGGCGGCTTCCCTGGCCCTCTCGTTTGGCGCCGTGACAATAGGCACAACCCATTTTCAGGTATACATTGTTGCCAGGGTGCAGCACTGCAACTCTATTACTATCTTCAGATGCTGTGGCGTTCAGGTCTTTCATTTTAATTTGCCAGGCCAGCTCATTAGAGTTAATGTAAACTGTATTTTCTTCGTGGTCGTAAGCTCCTCCACCCCACTCTGCACCACCATGTATGCCATAATACAGAATGCCTTTTTCAGAGGGCGGAATATACCAGCCAGCATCCATCTCATCGAATACCTTTTTTGCGTAAGCGTATGCCTCAGGTGTTCGGTTGGTGAGGTCGTTGGCAGTAACAACTTGCTTTGCAAAGGGCTCTGGCCAGGTAACATAAGGCTGCGTAGGATAAGCATATTCGCCGGGCAAGTCTGAGGGCGGCACCGGCCTTTCCTCCACCTCTGATAAAAGTTCGCCTGTGATTCTGTTAAATAAAAAGATATACCCCGTCTTTGACAGCTGCATCACACCCTTTACCTTTTTGCCTTTGTGCTTTAAGTTTACCAGAATGGGGGCGCAAGGCAGATCCAGGTCCCATAGGTCATGATGGATAGCCTGATAATGCCATATTCTGGTACCGTTTGTTGCATTGAGCGCTACAATGGAATTACCAAACAGCTGCTCCCCCTCGTTGTCGGAGCGGTAGAAATCATCTTTTGGCTGGCCTGTGGAGAAGTATACAATACCACTCTCCGTATCTACAGACAGACCTCCCCAGGCATTGGCTCCGGCACCATCGCGCCAGAACTTCTTATTGCCCCAGGTATGGTACCCGTACTCATTGGGCTTAGGAATGGTATTGAAAATCCATACTCTTTTACCTGTTGTCACGTCGAAGCCGCTTACATTGGCCGGTGCGCTCCAAGAGGCAGCCCCGGCAACAACAGTATTTTGGTAAATAACTGGTGCAGCCGGAGAAAAGATACTCATATCAGCAGCAGGCCTTACCAAGTCTGCATTCAAATCGATGCGGCCGTTGTCGCCAAAAGAGGCTATGGGTTCTCCGGTTTTGCTGTTTACTGCATTCAGGTAATTACCGGAGGTGAAATATAGTCTGCTTTCTTCTCCGGCTGGCGCCTGCCAATACCCGATTCCTCTGTTTGTTCCGCCAAACGTTTCTCCTTTCCGGGCCGGGTTGTAGCGCCATACTTCTTTGCCATTTGCAGCGTCTATTGCTATCAGTTCCTGCGCTGGTGTGGTCACATACATAGTACCGTCAATGATCAATGGGTTTACCTGCACATTTCCGGTAGTGTCGCCGGAGCGATAGGTCCAGGCAACAGCCAGTTCAGCTACATTCGCTTTATTTATCTGATCAAGTTCTGAATATTTGGTCTGCCCCGGATTACCGCCTGCAGCCGCCCAGTTCTCCGGGCTACTCCCCTGCCCTGATTTCTGGCATGATGTAAAATAAACAAGATGGAACAAGACAAATAATGTCAAAAGCTGACGCTTCATATAGGGGATAACAGACTGATTAAGTATATTTTATTTATTGAAATCTCTTCCTGATTTGCATATTCAAGTTTACAAAAATTACGAACGTTAATTATAATACTCTTTTAACTTATTTTGATCTTTAATTACCTTTACTCCATAAAATACGCATTCCTGCTAATATTAATTTAGCACCTTTTTCTAATAAACTCCAAGTGGCCAAGGCTCTGTTTTACTCCTGACGCCATATTCTCAACCTAATGCAAAAGGAGGGAAAGTTGCCCCTCCCCCCCTTTGTTTCTCTTTTATGTAGTTGAATAGGCATTTGGGAAATTGTATTCCCACTTCCAGGTATCGCTCATCTCCGGGTATTCGCCTTTGCAGGCCAGGTAATCTTCCATCATGCGGCGCATGGTGGGGCTTAGCGTGTCGAGGTACTGGGGCGTGAGCAGGTTGCTATTGAGCAGGTAGAAATGCCAGGTTGGCGGATATGCCGCACTATGGTAGCCCATATGCAGCGTGCGGCGCGGCACCTTCATGGTTTCGGTATAGCCTCTGTGAATTAAGTTATTGTTGTATAGTACCGCCTGCCCCGCTTTTAAAGAAACAGGTACTCCCCCGGGCATCTCTACCCCTACCGGAGCATAGTGCTTGGAACCCTGGAAAGCAGCATCCTCCTCCGGTGTATTAGGTCGATTATGACTGCCTGGCACTACCCAAAGCGAATTCTCGTCCACGAGCGGCAAATTAATTTGTACACTGTTGTGAAACCGCTCGGGCGAAAACAGCCAATCGTTTATCTCGTCCTGCGGAATTTGTATGATGTCTCGGTGCCAGCCCAGGGAATAAGAGGTTCCTTCGTTGGCAGCCAGAATAGAAGCATTGTTCACGATCAGGTTTGGCCCTAACAATTCCTCCACAGTCTTCAGCATTTTTGGGTGGTGGAACGCATGGTGAATAGACTCCGTACCAGGCTTTGTGAGCAGGTGGAAATAATACTGACGAGCCTCTTTCCCAAAATCCTTGATTTCGTCGCCCAGGTGCTGGAAGGAAGAACTGCGTTTTTCGGTGTCGGCGGTTTTTATTTTTGGACTGATTAAGGCATCCATTACTTCTCTAAACTCCGACACCTCCTGTTCGGTGAGTATCTCTACAATGACAAAACCGTCTGTCTGAAATTTATCTCTTATTGTTGATTCCATAGCATTTGAAGTTGATTAGCTGAGAATTAGTTCTGGTTGACTGATACTTACCTGCTGTTTTGTTTCTGCTGATGCAAGACCAGCCTCAAGCACTTTTATAATCCGGAGGCCATCGTCAAAGTTGGGCTCTATGGCTTTATCCTCTGTTATGGCTGTTATAAAATCGATGGCTGCATGCACAAAGGCGTGTTCATAGCCAATAATGTGGCCCGGTGGCCACCAGCTTTTCATGTAGGGATGTGTGGGTTCGGTAGCCAGTATGGTTCTAAAGCCCTGCTCCTGCTCCCTGTCCTCCAGCGAGAAGAACTGCAGCTCGTTCATCTTTTCCAGATCGAAGCTCAGACTCCCGTTGCTGCCATAAATTTCAAATGATAACTTATTTTTTCGGCCAGTGGCAAACCGGGTAGCTTCGAAAGAACCGATGGCACCGTTTTTAAACTGCACCAGCATCAGGGCAGCGTCTTCTACGGTTACTTCTCCTTTCTCGTGGCCCTTGCTTTGCGCCTGGAGGTTACCTGTACTGGCTTCTTCTGCCAATGGCCTTTCAGAAATAAAATTAGTAGTGAGGGTGGTTACTGTCGCGATTTCACCTACTAGAAAATGAGCTAAGTCTACACAGTGCGAGTTTAAATCCCAGTGCGGTCCGGCCTGCGCCGTTTCTTTCCGGAGCTGCCATGTGAGCGGGAACGCTGGGTCTACAATCCAATCTTGCTGGTAGGCGCAACGCCAGTGGTAGATGCGTCCGAGTCGCCCCTCCTGAATCATTTGTTTTGCCAGCGAAATGGCCGGTGTTCTGCGGTAATTGTGGTTCAGGTAGTGCTTTACGTTGTTTTCTTCACATACCCGCAGCATCTCTTCCGCCTGCTGGCTGGTCATGGCCAGCGGTTTTTCGCAGAAGATGTGTTTACCTGCACGGGCACCAGCTATGGCTATGTCGTAGTGCAGGTGCTGCGGGAGGGCAATATCTACTATATCGACATCGGGGCGGGAAATAAGCTTTTTCCAATCAGTTTCTGTTTCCTGCCAGCCCCATTTCTGCGCAAACTCTTTTAGGGCAGGCTCGTGGCGGCCACAGGCGACCTTTAAAATTGGCTGAGCAGGCACATCAAAAAACAGGGGAGCTTTTAACCAGGCATTGCTGTGGGCGCGGCCCATAAATTTGTAGCCTACTATGCCAATATGGAGTTGCTTTTCCATTCTTCCAGATTTTGAACCATGGTTTTCAATGCTTTGATACTTTCTTTCACCACTTGCTCTTCCTGATTGGTGTAGTCGGGGTGCAGGAAATCGATTTCCACTGCCAGAAAGCCCTGGTAGTTGTGCGATTTCAGAATCTGCGCCAGTTTCTCGTTCTGAATAAGGCCGTGGCCGGTAGGCACGCAGGAGAAAAAATACCATTCGTTTACCGGCACTCCCCGCACCGGCAGCAAATCTTTAATATGGGTGGCAAACACATGCGGCGCAAGCTTTTCCATGGCCTGAATTGGATCGTCGAGAACCCGCAGAAAATTACCGGAATCGAAATTAACCCCGAAATAGGGTGAGTTTACATTCGTGACCAGTTGCAGAATTTCGTCGGAGTTGTAGTCGATGTGATTTTCTACGGCTAACTTAACACCATAAGCCTTCGCCAGATTAGTAGCCTCGGAGAACATATGGCTCAGCTTTTCGAGCTGCGGTGCATGTGGCTCAAACCTGAACAGGAGGCTGCTTCCTACTACCCGCATCACGTCTGCCCCTATCTGGCTGGCATACTCTATGTGCTCCATCATTTCGTCGAATGCCCGCTCATTTTTTCCACCCTCCAGCCCATCGGGGTGGCCCCAGGCATACACACGGTCCATGCCCATGCCATCGAGCTGCGCTCTTATGCCTTGCAAATAGGCCTGGTCGAAACGCGGTATAAAACAAGACTCCAGCGAAACACCCTCTATTCCCATGTCTCCTATCTTCATCATGAAATCTTCGAAAGAAAGTGTTTTGTCAGGTTTGTTCTGGCCTGGGTAGACTTCCCCAAACAGCCTGTGATAGCAATAACTGTCTATTCCTACTTTCATATAAAGTTGGTTTCGTTAAAAATGGAAGTACAATTCATTTTATTGACGCAGCGCCACCTGACTTTACATACCGGATAGCGGTCTGGACAGGGGAAGTTTACTGTGAGAGGCAAGAAAGCCTGATATACACCCAGAGGGATATGAAGCACAAATAACCTCTGGAAGGGCAAATTCATTAGAATAATTCACAACCTGTTGTCAGGATACATTAGCAGTACGTTAAGTGTATCTTTTTCAAATTATTCAGATGAAATTGCCCTTCCGGAGCCTTTTAGCTCACTTTCTGCTAAGGGATTATTCTGTAAAAAATATACCAGCTATCGATTGGTATGTAACACCGGTCACTATTAAACTTGGCTCCAGGAGCAGACTTTAATTCTTAGGCACCACTCTAAAATTATCAAACGACATATCAGCAGTAAGCACACCATTTCCGTGGAAAATGAATTCTGCTTTGTAAGTCTCTTTACCAGGGTCCAGCGGTTTATTGATGATACTGTTCAACGGTATTGCCATAGTTTCCCACATGCCATTTGTATGGAAAGCAGGGTTTGAGACCCAATTGTAGGTATTTTCAGTTCCCCAGTTACCATCCAGCATTAACCTGATGCGGTTGCTGTTAAAAGGCATGATGGTGTTTACCTCAAATTTGAGCAGGTAATTTTCAGGGTTACTTACGGCAGCAGCAGGCAATCTTACCTGCCCCCCTGCAAACTCCAGCACATCCCAGGAATTTACCTGCTTGTTTACTCTTACATACTTGCCATTTATGCCACCAGGCACAGGGCTATCGGTAACATACTGGTTGGTGCTGTTCTCGAAGTCGAAGAGCAGGTTGCGGCTGTCTTTGTAACGGAACGGTGCTACCCGCTCTATTCCACTGGCATTTACTACTTTAATCTCGTCTCCGGCAGTAGCTCCGGCTGGTACTTTCAGGTAAAGCGTGTTTTTGCTAGCACTGTCTATGGGCACTTCTATGGTGCCAAAAAATACTTTACCGGGTTTGGAGGCAAACTCATATACATCAAAATTATCTCCGTTCAGAAAGAAACTTTCGCCTGGCGCAGCATACTCATTTTTGGTGCCGGTAATAACGATTGGCGGAACAATAATGGTGTAGGTATACTGCCCTGTTCCGGCTTTGGTGCGTACGGTTATTTTCTGAGAATCTACTAAGGGAGCTTTTCTAGGAATGCGCAGTGTTATTTCGGATGGTGTGATGTAAGCATCTGCCAGGTCTACGTTTACATCGTTGAGTGTAATCTGCTCCACATGGCAGAAACTGGAGCCCTGAATAATGATCCAGTCATCGAGATTGCTCTCCTTAAGCACGGCAGTTCTGTCGGTTGGTTTGGTTATGCTGGTAATAACGGGAGCGCCGCTACAACCCATTTCCACCTCATCCTCTTCGCAAGAGAACATCAGAAACGAACTCAGCAAAAGTAAGGCTGCTACCTTTGCTTTATGTATAGAAGATTTATGATTGTACATTTTAGTTGACTTTAGAATTTACAAATGCGATGCTGCAAATAAAATAATCGGATAGCGGGAAAATTCTGGAAGAAAAGCCATAGCACTGCCCCCAATGCATAGCACCAGGAGCAGCCTAAATAGAGTTCCTACCAACCGGGGTTATTCACATTAATGCTCGTGTTTCCGTTTACTTCATTCAGTGGAATAGGGAACAGCAGGTGCCTTTCTTGCCGGCGCTTGATGATATTATTGGCATCAATGTCGATCGCATTCATTACCGGCAGGTAAATACCCCAGCGCACCAGGTCCCAACGACGGTTCATCTCCATCGAAAGTTCTCTTCTTCTTTCTTCCAGCACATAAGAGCGGAACTCCTGCTGGTTCATGCCGGCTGGTGCATCAGAGGCGTTGCTTCTCCTGCGAATTCTGTTCAGAGCCTCATAGGCCTCAGCTGTAGGTCCGTTATTCGCCTCGTTTTCAGCTTCAGCAAAAATGAGCAGCGTTTCGGCATAGCGAAGGAAAGGCACATGCATATCTCCCCTGGACACGGTACGGTCCGTAATCATGGCAAACTTTTTCAGCATAGCAATATGCCACTGATCTTGCGAGGTTACATCAGTACTAACATAGCCTAGCTCATTGTTTTTAACATAAGTACTGTCGCGGAGCGGGTAGTAGTGCATCTGACCGGGCTGGAACATCATCCAGCGGTGAATAACTCCCTCACGGATGCGCTCATCCTGAAACTCAAAGAGATCGTACCAGTGATCCGCCATGCCGTAGTGCGCCCCATTAATGGTACCATTCGGATTTATGTAACCTACATACTGAAAAGAAATGATATTGCCGAACACTTCAGATCCGCTAATGGCGCTCATTTGCCACAGGTGTTCTTTTCCGGCCCTGTTTGGTATGGTCCAGATATCCATCTGCTTTTCAAAAAGCCCCATGTTTGGTCCTTCCATCGCCATCACTTCTTTTGCTTTGTCGCGGGCCAGCCGGAAATATTCTGCGGCATTAAAAGATTCGTGCCCTGCTACCACAGCTTTGGTGTAAGTAGTTGGTGCAGCTGTGGTTCTTACTACCCTGGTTCCTACAGTTTGCGTTTGTTTACCGCCCAGCACTGTAACCTGTGCATTGGCAAGCGCACCCGATGCCATCGTCAGATACACTTTCGACAACAGTGTTTTAGCTGCCTCCTGGCTAATTCTTCCTTTCTGGTACTTACCGTTGCTGCGGGTATACAGGCGGGTTTCCGCTTCCTTCAGGTTCTGGATAATAAAGTCATACACTTCTGGCACTGAAGCACGTGGCTGGTTAGGGTCTTCTCCTTCCGTTACTGATTGTTTGAAGATAGGAACAGGGCCAAAAGCTTTTACCAAGGTAAAATAGGCCCATCCTCGCAGGAAGTATAACTGACCAAGTGCATTGTTCTTTACGCCTTCCTCTATGGTCATTTCCTCTATTTTCATAATAGCAAAGCTGCATTTCTGGATGAGCGCATAAGGTCCGTTCCAAACGGTATTCAGGTCGGAGGTTGATTGGAAGTTACCGGCACCTAACTCGCGGAAAGCAAAGTCTTTGCCCGTTATATCATCTGCATCTGCCTCCATGGGCCTGTTAAATACGCCCCAGGCAAAAAAGTCGCCGCTGTTAAAGGAGTTGAGCACCCCGTTTACCCACAGGTTGGCAGCTGCCTCGGTGTTACCCAGCTGGTTTGGCCCAACAAAATCGTAAGGGGTTTCTTCTAAGGCATCTTTACAGGAATAGGTACTAAATGTTGCCACCAGAAACAAGGCTAGTAATTTTATCTTTTTCATCTTGATCTTCTCTAAAGTTGACATTACTGTATAACCGCTCTTAAGCCGAGTG
The DNA here is from genome assembly GCF_047525655.1 of Pontibacter sp. 13R65. Classification (NCBI taxonomy): domain Bacteria; kingdom Pseudomonadati; phylum Bacteroidota; class Cytophagia; order Cytophagales; family Hymenobacteraceae; genus Pontibacter; species Pontibacter sp. 13R65. The sequence continues at coordinate 93,275 of NZ_JBLIQL010000004.1, read as the reverse complement.
TAAAGGTGCGGGCGTTTGGATAGGAGTTCATATCTACACCTCTTCTTGATGCGTCGCCTCCAAAAGAATTCACATCCGGGTCGTACCAGCTATAGTTAGAGAAGGTGAGCAGGTTGCTTACACTTCCGTACACATTTATAGATTCTATGAACCGGTAAGGTACTTTAAAGCTGTAGTTCAGGTTAATGTTTTTCAGACGAACATAGGTGGCGTCCTCCAGGTACCTGTCAGAAAAGAGCATAATCCTGTTAGAAGAGGCATTGGCTTTTGGCCATTCTGCCGAGGCTGCGGTTTCAGGAGTCCAACGGGTGTCGTAGGCGAATTGAGGTATGTTGCCATTCTGGCTCATTCTAACTTTTAGCAGGTTGGTGTTTACAATATCACCTCCTACAACACCCTGGAAGAATACACTCAAGGTAAATTTCTTGTACGTCAGGTTATTGGTGATGCCAAAGGTGTAATTAGGGTTGGTGTTTCCGATGATTACCCGGTCGGTGGTTTCGCTGATGCTGGTGGGGTCATCGTCCATGTTCTTGTATTTGATCTCACCTATTTTAGTTCGCTGCACGTTTTCCGGCAGGTTGGCAAACTGTGGATCAGCCATTACCTCGGCCAGGTTATCGTAGTAACCATCTTCCACCAAGCCGTACACAGCACCTATTGGTTGACCGTTACGCTGAATAAACACATTGTCGACGGAGTGCCACAAGCGCTGGGCAAACTGGTCGGCAGGCAGGTCCATTATTTTGTTGCGGTTCCACGATATGTTTGCATTAACATCCCAGGTAAAGTTTGAAGAGGAGTGTAAGATACCCTGACCAGTAATTTCAAGTCCTTTGTTTTCTACAGTTCCATAGTTCGTCAGCATCACACCAAAGCCAGTGCTGTTTGCAATCTGGATGCGCTGCAGCAGGTCTTCGGTGCGCTTATGGTACACATCTACCGTGAGGTTAAAACGGTTGGCGGCAAAGCCCATGTCGATACCAGCATTGTATTGCGACGTTGTTTCCCAACGGATATTCGGATCAACAAGCCCTAAACCATGGTTTACAACATAACCGCTCTCCTCTTTTCCGTTTATAGGCACGTTGGCAATTGCCAGGCGGTACATACTACCATATGGCCCAATACCCTGGTTACCTGTTTGACCGTAGCTGGCCCTTACTTTCAGATTAGAGAAAATGTTCAGGTTCTGTATAAAGGCTTCGTTGCCGGCATTCCAGGCCGCCGCAAAAGAAGAAAAGTTAGCCCACTTGTTTTTCTCTGCAAACTTACTGGAGCCATCGCGCCGGAAAGAAGCTGTTAAAAGGTAGCGGCCGTCGAAGCTGTAATTAACGCGACCCAGCACAGACATCAGGTTAAATGCATCTCTCCCGGTACTGATAGGAGCCGGATTCAAGCCTGCACGCAAGTCGAAGTTTTTGGTGATGTCCGTTGGGAAATTAGTAGCAGCCAGATCTTGGTATGTGGAGTTACCTTCTTCGTAAGAGTAGGCACCCACAGCATTGATGTTATGCTTCTGACCAAAGGTTTTGTTATAAGACATGATCGACTCCAGCACCAGGTGCCCGTTGTTATGAGTACTGGAAGAGGCTCGGCCGTTAACTGGTGCTCTTCCTTCGTTCAGGTCTCTGCCATAGTATGTTTCGCGGGTATTGGTATTGTAGTTGTACCCCATTCGCTGCCGGAAGTTTAAATCCTGGCTAATGTTCACCTGGGCATAAGCCGAAGTAGAAACGCGGGTAGAGAAAGTTTCATCTTTCGCATCGGTGGTCGTTTTGTAAGGATTAGCAATGTTCATCCAGGCAATGCTCTGTTCCCTTAAAACGGAGAACTCATCGTTATCGGCAGGGAAAGTTGGCGCAAACAATAAGGTGGAGCTGATAAGGCTTGGCTGCGCACCGGAGGAATTGGTTTTGCCAAACTTGAACTGCGTGTAAGATATATTGTTGTTTGTTCCTATATCCAGGAGCTTGCCTACTTTTCTGTTCAGGTTAAACTGCACGCCATAACGCTTGTAACCAGAATTATTGATGATACCTTGCTGATCTACGTAATTACCTGAAATAGAGTGTGCTCCTTTTTCATTTCCACCAGAAACACGGAGAGTATAGTCCTGCATAGTAGCAGTTCTGAAAATCTGATCCTGCCAGTTAGTGCCGGTAAATCCTACCGGGTAAATAGTAGAACCTTCGGGCATACCATTTAAAAAGTCCTCTGGTTTAGGACGATAAGTGGTTAAGCCTGTTGCCTGATCAACGCCAACTGTACCAGGAAATGGCACACTTAAAGCTGTTCCTTCGTAAGCGCTGAAATTGGCAAAAGCCTCGTTCTGAAACTGAGCGTACTGGTAGGCGTTCAGCGTTTCTACACGCTTAGATATTTCTGACAATGAAAAGTTAGAGATGAACTCAACCTTATCTTTTCCAGCCTTGCCTTTTTTAGTTGTGATAAGTACTACTCCGTTTGCTCCCCTGGAACCGTAAATAGCAGTGGCTGATGCATCTTTCAGAATCTCCATACTTTCGATGTCCTGCGGGTTCAGGAAAGAAAGCGCGTTAATAGCCTGCATATTGTCTTCAGTGCCTGCTTTAGGTGTAGCAGCAGAGGTAAACGGAATACCATCTACTACATACAAAGGCTCACTCCCGGAAAAAGAGTTTGTACCACGGATTGTAATATTTACGCCTGCACCAGGTGCGCCATCCCCCCTATTCACCATTACACCAGCTACCTGACCTTGCAAGGCCTGATTAACGCTGGTAGGCAGTGTTTTCAGCATATCTTCTGTTCTAACTGAGGAAACGGCTCCTGTAAGGTCGCTTTTCTTTACGGTACCATAGCCGATTACCACTACTTCGTCCAGCACCTTGCTATCCGGCTTCAGACTGATATCTAATGTGCTTCTGCCCTGCAACGGCACCTCCTGCATGGTATAGCTAAGAAAAGAAAATACCAGTATAGCTTTTGGTTCGGGGACCTGCAGTTTGAATTCTCCACTTACTCCAGTAATTGTACCTACCGAAGTGCCTTTAACCACGATACTAACCCCAGGAATTGGCTCCCCAGTTTCGGAATCTTTTACTGTGCCTGCCACATCTATGGCTTGGGCCCAAGCATCTGATATGCCTATAAACAGGGAGCACATCAGCAACAATAGTAAAAATCGCTGTTTCATATAATTTTTTTTGTGGTCTAATAATATTTTTGAATAAGTAATATCAAGGGGGCCTAGATTTGCTGCGGCCCCACTGTCTGCGCAATATGGTTTGCACTTGGGGTAATGTATGTTTATTTAATCCTTTATTACTTTTAGACTTGTCTGCTTTGCACCCGTGTCAACATATATAAAATAAAGCCCTGGCCTTAGTTGAGTTAAGGCCAGTTCAAGTTTATCGACAGACTTAAACTCTTCCGTTAGTAAAGCTCTTCCGTGCACATCATATACAGTAACTTTAACCAATGGGTAAAAGGCACCTAATTCAATAAAATATTGGTCGGTGGCTGGGTTAGGGTAGGCCAGGAATTTATAATCTAGGTTGCTGCCAGGAAGAGAAGTTACGTTTCCGCAGTTAGTATTAGCAGCTTTATACTTTTCCAGTACTGCCATTTGCGGACGATCAATGCCATTACGTGGGGCTACAGCCAACATATAATCGCCCCACCAGGGTCCGGCAGCCCAGTAAGTACCGTTTATACAATTATCTTTTAAGTAACTAAGCATGTATTCCAGCACAACCAGCCAACGGGGGTCGTTGTCGGGTATGCCATATTCGCCCACAAAACCACGTAAGTTGTTGCTCTTTAGCCAGTTTACAAATGGCGTTACGCGCTCTATGCCAGTAGTTGGTTTTGCATTCTCGGCTGTATAGTTCTGGCTGTATTCACCAGAGGAATTAGCATCGAAATAGACATGCGCCTCAAAAACCATGTTTTTAGATGGATCTACCAGGTTTTTCAGGTTGTCGCTGACAGAAGGCCATAGTCTGGCAGAGCTAAAACCATCTCCTCCTACCACTATGGTAGTGTTAGTATCTACAGTTCTAATTTCGGTGATGATGCCCTGTGCAATATTAAACCAAGAATTTGCAGCGGGCATGGCATAGGGCTCGTTCATTATACCGTACCCCCAGATGTTGTCAAAGGACTTAAACTCGTCTGCTATTCTTTTCCAGGCCTCTGCCACATGCCCGATCGTAACGGCAGGCGTAGTGCCTATTATCACATGCTCTTCTCCTATTTTTCTTCTGGCATAATTGTGCATATCCAGCAACACGAGCATTCTTCTTTCCTTTGCCGCAGTCACAAAGTTTTTCATGCGGGTTAGTTCAGCTACATCCAGGTTACCACCTAAGTTGTGTTGTATGCGCTCCCACTTAAAAGGCAATCGTACCAGAAGAAGCCCTTTTGATTTAAAGTAATCCAGATCAGTGGCTGTGGGATAGGTGTAGTTGGTATTATACACACCAGGCATAGAGGTTCCAAACTCAGCGCCAGCCAGGTTTATTCCGAAAGGCAGCAGGCTTACAACAGGCTCTTCCTCTATAGTAGTGGTGTTCGCCGTCAGCTTACCAATGTTATAAGCAGTATCGGCAAAAGCAGTATCCTTCCTAGGAATTTGGTTTGTAACATCCTCCAGAATATGATTTTGCAATTCACCATTAGTAGCAATACCTTCTCCCTTAAAGCTAACTTCACTGCCAGCTTTGAAGTTAGCATTCTGGCTACTCTGGGCACTTCCTAAGCCAGGCAGGAAGGTGCATAGCAACAGGCACAGGCAAACTGCTTTCTTTTTCATTAGGCTATATTTTAGAGAAGTTGGCAAACAAACATATTATCGCCTATAATGCTTCTGAACCATTAATTGCGGCACCTGATGCAGATGACAGGAAGGGAGTTACTAAAGGCTGATAAAGAAATTTTTCTAATGAATTTTGCCTTCCAGACCTTTTTCAAACCCGAAAGCACAAAGCCTTCTTAAGTAGAGTCAGTACACGGTACTAACTCTACTGCTTACAACACAGAAAGCTGTACGGCCTATGTTATCTGGCTTCGCTTTTAGCGAACTTATACTTCTCAAGTGTTTTTACCTGCGGCCTGTCTTGGCCGTCGCGAGGTTCAATAGCGAGCACGTATTTGCCCCACCAGGGTCCAGATGACCAGTATGCGCCGTTAATGCCGTTATCTTCTAAATGCTTTAGAAAATGATCTAGCGTTACCAGCCATCGCGGATCGTTATCGGGCACACCATATTCGCCTACAAAACCTTTCAGATTATATTGCTTTAGCCAATCCACAAATGGTGTTACTCTTGTAACTCCGGTCATAGGTGTAGTACCTTCTTCGTCGTAAGACATTTTGTAAGACCCGGAAGCATCATTGTCGAAATACACATGCGCCTCGTAAATCAGGTTCTGTGAAGGGTCTTTCAGGTTTGCCAGGTTAGAGCTGTAGGCAATCCATCTTTCGGCAGAGCTCCAGCTATCTCCACCTACCAAAATAGAGGTTTCAGTGTCTATTTCTCTTATCTTAGTAATACAGGCCTGCGCAATGTTAAACCAGGGCGTAGAGGCTAACATGTCGTGCGGCTCATTCATGAGGCCATATCCCCAAATATTGCTGTAGCCCTTAAACTCTTTAGCCAGCCTGCCCCACAAATCAGCAACCGGGGCTATAGGTAATTCTGGCGCTCCTATAATGTACTCAGTGCCATTTACTTTGCGGCGCCCATAGTTATGCAAATCCAATATTACCCAAAGGTCCCGCTCCTGGGCAGCTTCTACAAAAGCCTTCATTCTGGAAAGCTCGATCGGGTCTAGGTCGCCTTCAAGTTCTGGTTGTATCCTCTCCCATTTAAAAGGCATTCTGAAAAGCGTAAGACCTTTTGACTTAAAGTAATCTAGTTGAGCGGTAGTTGGATAAGTATAATCTTTATTGAAGACACCCGGAATATTAGACCCAAACTCCGCTCCACTTGCATTTACACCAAACGGAAAAGGCTTTGCACTTTCCGCACGAGCTTCAGTCTTGCCCATAGCCTGGTGCTCAGCCGGAACATTAGTTTTACAAAATTGTAACAACAGAGTGGTTACCAACAGATAAAGGAGCGTATAATTCTTCTTCATATTTTCATTTATATTATATTATTTTACATTAAACCATTCATTGTGTTCAAAAACAAATTGTTATAAGGCACGCAAGAAACTATACTATCTTTCCAAAATATGATACTATTTTACCTATCTAACTCAAAATACTTTTATTATAAACAGCTAAGCTATGCATGACCTATATACTATTGTTTGGTCACAGGAAAGAACATAGCAAAACAAGAACAAGCTAGTAACCTCCTATTTTACATATAATTAAAAGAATTTGATTCTTAACTTTTTCCTGTTCCTAATTTTAATAAGTAATAATTTAATGATTATAAATTTCTAAAAATTATTAATAAAAAAACAATACTATTTTAACGATTGTTTGTTCATTTATATTAAGCAACACTTATTAAGGAGTTGTGAATACTTTCATCTTGTGGAGAGTAGTCAAGCGCAGACAAGACACTAACTATCGTTTGTTATTTTGTCGCTAAAAATAGGGCCTTCCTAAAAACAGTGTCAGGACGCGTATTCTCTAGCTACTGCATCTAAGAATAATACTCCTGCTATAATTAGCTATGACTAACCTTGTTCAGCCGTTTTTACTTTATGAATAACCAGCATATACAATGGGTCAATATGAAAAAACATCTGCATAGTTAGATTTGACTCTACTCAAATATAATAAAATTTTACAACTTGTATATACAAGATGATTTATTTTTTATAGTTTATATGAATTTGTCTAGTGTAAGTATCCAATTATCTGGTTAATCACACATCCAAAGCCAGTTTAGCCACTAATCTATACACATAAAGAGCCGTTTTCTTCATCTATCTAAGTGGCGGAATATCATGTAAGGTGGCTTGTAAGGCTATTACTTCCCCTGGCAAGATCTGCAGGCCTCAAGCTTCTACTCACGTAATGGCTGCCTCTTTTTGCATGGTTTCAAAAAAGGCTAAGTTATGATCTATCTGAGCATTTAGCTTTTCCACAGAAGCAGCAGATCGATACTCATCAGCTGGCGTGTTTATAACATAGTCTAGGAGTCGTTCTATGGAAGAAGTAGCTACATGAACCCGGGTATCTGATGAGGCATAGTAGATATACACGGTGTCATCTTCATCTTTGATCCACCCGTTCACGAAGAGCACATTAGACACATCGCCAATCCGCTCCTCTCCTTCCGGTGCCATAAAGTAGCCTGCCGGTTTGTAAATTACTTTTGCAGGTTCCTGCAGGTCGGTCAGAAACATATATAAAACATAGCGGAGACCAGCGGCCGTATTGCGTACCCCATGTGCCAGGTGCAGCCATCCTGCCTGTGTTTTGATTGGGGCAGGTCCTTGGCCGTTCTTTACCTCGTAAACGGTGTGGTAGCGTTTTTCATCCATAATAACATCATCCATTACAATGGCTTTTTCCATAGACGCTGTTAAACCAAAACCTATTCCACCACGGGTTCCCGCCTCTATAAAGCTGTCCTGCGGGCGTGTATATAACCCGTACATGCCGTTCACAAACTCTGGGTGCAGTACAACGTTTCGCTGTTGCAGAGAAGATGAAATCAGGTCAGGCAGTCGTTCCCAGGCAACTAAGTCTCGCGTCCGGGCAATGCCACACTGTGCCAAAGCTGCTGATTCATCTCCCTGCTTGGCTCCGGGGTCTTTGCGCTCTGTGCAGAAAAGGCCGTAAATCCAGCCATCCTCGTGCTGCACCACACGCATATCATATACATTTACATCTGGATTTTCGGTTTCAGGCAGTGTTATGGGGCGGTCCCAAAACTGAAAATTATCGATACCATTGTCGCTCTCGGCCACCGCGAAAAAAGATTTCCGATCCAAGCCTTCTACCCGAACGACCAGCAAAAACTTATCATTGAGCTTAATTGCCCCCGGATTGAATGCTGCATTAATTCCACAACGCTCCATGAAAAACGGATTCGTTTCTGGGTTAAAGTCGTAACGCCAGAACAGAGGCGTGTGAGCGGCCGTAATTACTGGGTTTTTGTACCGGTTAAACACACCATTTCCCAGTGACTCTTTCTCATTTTTTTTGGCAATAAGTTCCTGATGCGCTTCTTGCAGTTGCTTTAGTCTTTGTGTAAAGGCAGTTCCCATCGTTATTAGAATTATGTCTTATCTACGTGATCTATGTGTATCATACTCAAGCCAACCAGGCAGCTCTGGCAAGCTTTGTTCTCCTTAGGAGCCAGAGTTCGCTCTCCTGCCACCGAGAGACCAGGTGCAGAAAATAAGTCTACTTTTGTTTTAGCTCTTTTCGGGCTTTGAGAGACAAATTAATAAGAGGCGCTACACAACCTCTTTAGAATACCGGCTCTTCCCTAGAAACAACCCTAAGCGAAAAACCGGGCTTTTCTGCTCCGGAAGGCTATTTTCATTATAATAATTTGGCTCAACCTTGATAAGCTGCACATGGTATTAGTTCGAGACAAGGGCTTTTTCGCGCCGGTTAGCCTTCTCCTCTTCAGAGTAAAGTTTGTCCCACCAGGTTCTTTTCAGAATAACACCGCACACGCTTAGAACTCCGAGCACCACTGCCAGCTCAGTGAACATCTGCAGCACCAAGTAAATGGGCAACAGCGTGAGGCACAGTTGCCCTACAACCCCTAATACTACATTAAAGGAGTCGAGTGCGAAATTTTTGTTCTTTCTAAAATCAGGATGCTCGGCTACCACGAGCTTGTGCACTGGCTCCCAAAAGCCCCAGGGTCGCACCGAGAAATAAAACTTCTTCAGGGTTTCCATATCTGTTGGTGGAGCCATGTAGGTACCCACCACACTTCCAACCAGCGAGATAAAGAGCAATAGCGGGAAATAGTAGAGATCCAGCCCATCGAAGATGTAAGGAAAAACAAGGGCTGGCACAATACCTGCCATCATACCCCAGAAAAACCCATTGCCATTGAACCGCCACCAATACCACTTAAGAACATTGGCCGCTATATACCCGCCGTACAACCCTGCCACAATCCATTGCAGCAAGCTGTTCACATCTTTCGAGAAAAAGCCGACCACCACACTCAGCGCTACCACTAAAATGCCGGTGAGGTAATTCATATTGGTTACAGTTTTATTAGAGGCCTTTGGATTAATGTATTTCAAATATAGGTCGTTTACAATATAAGCCTGGGCTGCGTTTAGTGTTCCCGCAAAAGTGCCGACAAAAGCTGCCAGGAGGCCAGCTAATAGTAAACCTAAAATTCCTTCAGGAGCAAAATTCTGAATGGCAGCTGGCAGAATCTTTTCAAAATCTATCCCGCTGGTCGACTCCAGATTAAGTTCTGAATAATTTAATAAAGCAAGTACCGCAAAGCTTATGATCATAAGATACCGGGTAGGCAACAGCACCAGCGACACAAAGCCGCTCATTTTAGCTGCATCCTGAGGAGAGCGCGAAGAAAAGATCTTTTGCATGTCGTAGTTTGGGGCAGGTCCAGCCAGGCTTGCCAGCACACCTTTAAAAAGCATCATCGAGAAAAAGATGCCGAAAAGCGAGAAGCCATCTGTCTGAATCTTCTCATTTACTTCGTCTATAATACCTGTCCAGTCCATGTTCAGTTGAGCTCCGAAAAAGGGGGTAAACCATTCCGCAGGCACCTGCAGCGAACTTATTGCCAGTTCATTTATAGCAATTATGGCAATGGCAACAGCCGCTATAGTCATGATAACAAACTGCACCACATCGGCCCACACAATACTGGCCATTCCACCCAAAACAGAATAGAAAACAGCAAAAAAGGTAAACGCCAGTCCGTAGAAATGAGGCACATACTCTGCAGAAACCTGAATAGGCACAAAAGGCTCTACAACAGACCATGGAATAAAAATTTCCACGAACTTTCCTAAGCCAATAAACCCGTAAGCAAGAAAACCAAGGCAGCTGAGCAATGCAAAAACAACCACAATACTGTGCGCTTTGCTGGTATCCCTGCCCCGGCCAAAACGGGTCAATATCCACTCTGCACCCGTTGTTACGTTAGAACGGCGTAGCCACGATGCAAGAAACATCATGAGGAACACCTGGTTAAAAGAAGGCCAGAGCCAGGGAATCCAAATACTTTTCAGTCCATACACAAAGGCCAGCATCACCATCCACATGGTACCAGAAATATCGAACATACCTGACGCATTAGATACTCCCAAAGCGTACCATGGCAGCTTATTGCCACCCAACATGTAAGACCCAATATTGCGTTTAGCACGCTTCTGCATGACAAGCCCAATAACTGCCACAGCTAGGAGGTAAATAAAAATTATGCTGATGTCTAGTGCAGAAAGCCTCATCTGATAGGATAGTAAGTACACAAAATTTTTTAACAACAGCGACTAACAAGAGAAGCTATAATTGCGAATGTTAGTTAGCTACTGATAAAACAAATTTAAAGCGGCGGGGCAATTATTACATAATACTATTTTATCTATTTGTTCGACAAATAGCCTGATTTTTAACCACTCAACAAAAAGAATGCATGGCTACCACCTGCACTATATTGTGATAGTTATGTCAGAACTACCAGCTACCATTAAAAAAACCTTCTTATTTTGATGTATTACAGATTTTTTTACTATTTTAGGGTTAAAGAGCCAAGTTTTGCTTCTTAAAATTACACATTAAGTTCTGTGTCTGTTTTAATCATTATAATTTCAATAATTTAACCTCAACACTACTTCATTTGCACAAATACACAATAGCATGAGTGTACGAAAAGTAAAAGACAACTCCTTTTCTAACTAATATTTTCAGAAGTTCCACCTCCTTTTTTGATCATATATTAGTTAGCTTGACGGAAGTTTCTTCAGGATTTAGTTTAACTTGTTAAATTATTTGCCCCTATCATCTCTGTCTGATATGCTCCTCTGGATAAACCCACTATGCTTACCCTGCTCAAATGAAAATTCCGTATGAAAAGGGGCGGCCAGGTTCTTATACTTCTCATGTTCCTCCTTGTGAGCTCTTTTACAGGAGGAGCAAAGAAAGTTTATGACATAAATGGTTATGCACAAGGCACCAGCTACCATATAACATACTTTGCCAAAAGCAGCCTCATTACAAAAGCAGAAATAGAATCAGTTTTCAGCAACATAGACAGCTCCCTTTCTATCTATAACCCATCCTCTTTAATCAGCAGGTTTAATGAATCATCAACAGGAATTAAGGCCGATAAGCACCTCTTAACCGTTGTCCGGAAATCGATGGCTATATTCAGTGAAACAGAAGGAAAATTCGACATAACTGTTTACCCTTTGGTAAACGCCTGGGGTTTTGGCAACAAATCTGTTTCTTATCTACCTGATTCGGCAAGTATTAAAGCGCTCTTACACTGTGTAGGCTCCAATAAAATTTCACTTCAAAAAGGCACTATTATAAAACACTCCCCTTGCGTGAAAATTGATGTAAATGGAATTGCCCAAGGATACAGCGTAGACCTAATCGCTAACTTTCTACAAAAGAAAGGCATTCGAAATTACCTGGTAGAAATTGGGGGCGAAATAAGAGTAAGCGGCAGGAAGCCAAATGGGGAAAGCATGAAAATAGGCATTGAGGGACCACCTGAAAATAAGCAGGACAAGCTCATTATAAACAGGGTCATCTCCATTAACAAAGGCGCTATAACAACATCTGGTAGCTACAGAAAATTTGTTATGGACGGAAGCATAAAACGCTCACACCTTATCGACCCAAAAACAGGTTATCCTTTTGAAAATGATATGATAAGTGTCACTGTTGTTGCCAAAGATGCCCTGACAGCCGATGGATATGACAACCCTCTGATGGCCATGAAGGTAGAGGAAGCTTTGAATTTCGTGAACAATAAGAAAAACCTGGAAGCTTATTTTATTTATCGTAAAAAAGACGGTGCTGTGGCAGATACAGCTTCGGAAGGATTTAGGAAATACATTGTTCGCTGAGTACCTGTTTGCCTGCAACTCTTAAATTAGGTTTAGGCAACCCAATTTATAAATATTTTATTCCTTAAGACAACTTCATCAGTGGGATTAAAAAACTGTCCGCTCAGTTTAATGAGACATCATGTTTCAGGCCATATTCTTTGAGTTGTTTTTGTATACCCTCCTCCTTCACCTGCTCATGCCGAAGAAAATCAAAAGCCTTTTTTGAAATAAAGTCATTCTCATCTTGTAAGAGCTCAGCTACTTTACGATATGCTTCAACATCTGTAAGTTTATGGCGCTTAAAAACCTCCAGCACCCTACTAATGATCTCGCCGTTTAATTGCGCCAGATTACCGGCCAGTTTTTCTTTAACGCGAGAGTTTAACTCAGGAGCTTCTTTTAGTTTATCTATAATCAGCTTTTTAATGCTGTAATCAGATTCATAAAATTTCTGAAGCAAATGGAATTGCAGCGAATCGGATGTAAGCTCAACAGGATCTAAAGCATAAATTGCCCGTTCTGAAAGGCTGTAGTTTTCGGTATTTATGAATCCAAGAATTTTATTGCTAAGCTTCGGACTGAGCGGCACGTAGCCCTTGATATGATGCAATGCCCACATTACATCACTCTCATCAGGGCTGTTGAGTATTTGTAGCATTAACTCCGGTGAAAGAGCCATTCTGGTGAAACGCATTACCTCTGCCTGGGCAGAACCATATACCAGATGCCACAACTTGTAGGTAGTATAAGCTGCTCCAGGTACTACATGCTCCAGTACCGCCGGAGAGGTAGCGGAAGTAATCCCGTCTAACCCCGCTAGTTTAGACACCGGCTCCTGTACTACTTGGTTATAAGTAAAATTAGCAAGAGGAGATCTTTTGTCTGCCAGTATATCGCTTAACTGCTCATACTCTTGTTCTGTGAAAGGCTCATGATCCGTTTTACTTAAGTATTCGCCCTGAGGAAGCTCAAAGCCTAGATAGCGCCCTGTAATGTTCCAGTAAAGCACCACATCCAACTGCCGGCATTTATTATCGAAACAAACTCCTGTTTTAATCTCCCGAAAGTAGGCGACAGGGTAGTTATCTTTTGACCAGACTTGATACAGCGTATCATTGGAAGTTGAATCTCCGAAAGCAACAAAATGCGCATCTATCCTATCATATTTCACCAAGATGGTAGGTGAGCGGAAATATTTTTTATTCTCAGCTTTCTGAAATGCAACCAAGGTTGAAATCAACAACAGGGCGAAGCAACAAAGTATATTCCTATTAATTTTTCTTTCCATGTTTAACTATCAACCCTATAATTGTAGGCAAAAATGCTCTTGTGCCTCCCATTCTTCGATCAGTTGCTGTTTTACCACTACAAGGATGTGTAAAAAACAATTTTGTTTGAATAGGCAGGATCCCCAGTAGCCGTTTATGCTGGCACTATTCCACCATGTTCTTCCAGCAACTTCCTGATTTCGCGCATGGGCACATCCAGAGGCGTTTTGTTACTTTTGTTTGCAAGCACAGCCACCGCCGCCGCCGCCTGGCCCATGCCCATACAAGAGCCTTGCACCCGCAAGGCAGAATTGGCCAAACGATCGCTACAAAGGCTTCGACCTGCTACTAAAAAATTTCGGCTGTTTTTGGGCACCAGGGCCCGAAGCGGAATCATGGGTACTGTGCCAGGCTCTAACTGACTTGGAATCACACCGGCTTCGTCGTGCAGGTCTATAGGGTAATAAGAATAAGATACAGCATCATCAAACTTTTTGGCTGTAATGTAGTCTTCGTGGGTAATTTTATAATGGCCGTCTATCCGGAAGGTTTCGCGCACGGCTGTTTCTGTCTGCATCTGCCGTAGCACAATCTTTTCGCAACCAGGCAGTGTCTTCAGGAAACGGAGGTGATTGTATAAAGAAGTTCTGCCTTTAATATTGGCAAGGGTGTGGGTTTCCGATGTGGTGGAATCGGCGCCAGCAATGTGCTGTATGTTGTCTCCTTTGCTTCTTAAAAGTCCTATAATGTCTCCCCTGAATTCTGATTTTACTAGCTCTCCCTGCTCCAGTGCCTTGTTGTATTTGTTTCGGATTAAGGCCACATCTAATTTATCAAAGTCATAACCTCCCAACTGGAACATGAGCGTACCAGGTTGCGTTTCCTCTTCTCTTATTAGATTAAACCCGGCAATAGAAGCTACATAAGCATTTCCTGTACAGTCTATCAATTGATTGCAGGTTATTTCAGTACTAACGCCTTTCCCCGTAGTCTGCACTTTCCAGTTGTTGTTGCTGAAGGCTACCTGTGTGGGAGATTCGTAATATCGAATTTGGACTCCGGCTTCCAGGCACTTCTGCTCGGCTAGCATCGCATACAAAGGCGCATTTACTCTTACCTGATGAGTCCAGTGTTGCTCACCGTGCGGCACCGAAAAGTCAGGGAGTGTATCATTGTTCATGGCCACTGCTTCCTGCACCAGTTCCCAACCAATGCCACCGATCACCTGCTTTCCCCAGGCAAAGTAAATGCCCGGGTAGGCCACTCCTCCGGTTGTAGTAGTACCTCCTAGCTGGCTTCCATTTTCTACCAGAACAACTTTTCGTCCTGCTCTGCCAGCCTGTATTGCCGCAATTACGCCAGCTGTGCCTCCGCCAACAACCAGTATATCTGTTTTTAAGGATCTCCTTTTTATCTCATAAGGTTTCTTCAGCACCTCACCTTTTAACAAATTGGGTGTAACGGCTCCTACCGAAGCAACGCCAATTGTTTTAAGCATCAACCTTCTATCAATTTTTGTCATGATTAACTAAATTTTATAACAATGATGTGTAACCAGCTCAAAGGCTAAGGCAGCTAATTTCGTGTAGTCTCTGAAGTTCTGAATTCCTTCTCTGGCCACACTGGCCAATAATCTATGTGGGCAATTCAGTTCCTACAGTCCTAGCATCTTAAGAGGAAAGTAAGCCAAACAAACCTTTTCATAACATCGAATAAACGTCCTATCAACTCCTTACTAAAGAGAATAGAAGCATGCAGTAGCGTTACCCGGAGGGTAAACCGAGATAGTATAGCAGAATAGAATAACAAGCTGTAAGAAATCACAAACAACTGTTAGTTTATGTTCTAACAAATGTATACTAACAAAAGGGTGATGAACTAATACTGTTTTATCAAACTTTTTACTTTATACATCATTTAATACTCTTACCTGCCGAATTTTACTTTTCTTGCGACTGAACACAAACATTTGTTTTTAGGCAACTGAAAGTAAAAACCTGTCTCATTGTCTGAAAAAAGCAGATCACAGGATTATTAAAGGGTTATATTTTTCTTTATTAGAGGGTTATCACTCTAACCTTTATATGATGTTCAAACCTAGCGTTGATACTGCTCTTCTGCCATGTGAAGAGGCACAGTTATACTAATATTACCTATGTAAGACTGTTTTAAATAAAATTTTGTGAATGCCATCTATCGAGAAATTACGCCGCTAACGCAGAACGATTGCTTTACTTTATTCTCCAGGAAAAAGAAAGTATTCGATTTTCCGCTACATTACCACGATGAGTTTGAGCTAAATTTTGTTATAAATGGGGCTGGCACAAAGCGTATTGTGGGTGACCATACAGAGATAATAGATAATCTGGACCTCGTGCTAATTGGCGGTAACCTGCCGCATGGCTGGTTTAACCACCATAGCCAGGACCAGGAGATACGTGAGGTTACAATCCAATTTCATAGGGATCTTTTTGACGACAAGTTTCTGCGAAGAAACCAGCTCAGCTTTATCCGGACAATGCTGCAACACTCTTATAAGGGAATTACATTTTCTACGAAAACGAAAGTAGCCTTTAAAGAACGGATTCTGGGACTGGTGGATAAGAGCGGATTCGATTCAGTGCTTGACCTCATTTCCATTTTACATGACCTTTCCATTTCAGGCAATATCCGCTCGCTTTCTACCAGCACCTTCTCATCAGAGCTTTACCAATCTAATAGCCGCAGAATCCAAAAATCCTATAACTACATGCAGGCCTATTACACCCAGGATATACTTTTAGCCGATGTAGCCAAGGTTGTGAACATGTCGGATGTTTCGTTCTCCAGGTTTATAAAGAAACGCACCGGCAAAACCTTCATCGAAACCCTCAATGATATCCGTTTGGGACATGCCTCCCGTTTGCTTATAGACACCATACAAACTATTACCGAAGTATCGCAAAAATGTGGCTTTAATAACCTGTCTTACTTTAACCGGGTTTTTAAAACGAAATATGGGTGCACTCCTACCCAATTCCGGCAAAGCTATGCTGGCCTACGAATATTTATTTAAACGTTATTTCCCGAGTTTGATTCTGAGGAATCACCTGACTCTCTTAACATCGAATGAGCCATTCTTCTAATGAAAAAACCCTTCAGGAGGCTTTAACCTTAATTTAGCTTTGAGGGTGCTAGTAAGTTTCCAGAAGGCGTACACTTAATAACGAACACTTGTTATTTAATTCAACAAAACGATAAAAATGTGCTATACAATTCAACAAGTGTTTTTGTAGGTTTGTAGCTGTATTTTGGCCTATAAGTGACTCCGAGTTGATTTAAGTAAATTATAATTGTTAATTATATACTATAATTCGGTATTTAAATACTACCAAATATTTAAATTAAACCTCTCCTGTTCAGCAAGAAAATCTGAAATAATGATGCTAAACTTCCAATCGCTGCAAATAGCTTTTCTCTACTTATTCGTCTTTTTTCTTCCTTTGTATAGTTCCGCCCAGCCGGGTCTTAAAAGTAATGAAGTAAAACGAGAATGGTGGCATATTGAGGAACTCAAACCATACAAAGCAGATCCTAAGAGCAAGAAAATGTCTTTTATCAGGGTAAAAGGAAACTCTTTTGTAGATGAAAGTGGAAAGTCGATTGTTTTTAAAGGTCTTTCAATCTCCGATCCTGACAAACTGGTAAAAGATGGCCGCTGGAACAAACGGCATTTTGAAGAAATAAAGCGCTGGGGTGCGAACATTATTCGCATTCCGGTACACCCGATTGCCTGGCACCAGCGGGGCGTGGAGGAATATATGCGCCTGCTAGATGATGCCGTTACCTGGAGCTCCGAGCTGGGTATTTACCTTATTATAGATTGGCACTCTATCGGCAACCTGCACATGGAAATTCTGGCTCATGACATGCATTACACAACCAAACAGGAAACATTTAATTTCTGGCGCACCATTGCAGCTCATTACAAAGACGTTCCGGCGGTAGCTTTCTACGAAATTTTTAATGAACCCACCATCTACGATGGCCAGTACGGCAATACCACCTGGGCAGAATGGAAAGTGCTGGCAGAGCAGATTATCGATGTAATTTATGCACAAAACAAAAAAGCGATTCCGCTGGTAGCCGGTTTTAACTGGGCTTATGACCTGACTCCTGTCAGAGAAAACCCTATTGCCAGAGAAGGTATAGGCTATGTTACCCACCCTTACCCTGGCAAAAGGCCTGTTCCGCGCGAACCTAAGTGGGAAGAAGATTTTGGTTATGTAGCCGATAAGTACCCCGTGGTAGCAACAGAACTTGGTTTTATGAAAGAAGGCGACGACGAAAACCTGCACGACGACGGTGTGTATGGCCCCTCTATTATGAACTACTTCAATAAAAAAGGCATATCGTGGGTAGTTTGGGTATTCGACCCGGTTTGGGTACCGCAAATGATTAAGAACTGGGACTACGAGCCAACGGAACAGGGCAAGTTCTTCAGGGAGGTGATGCAGGGTAAATTTAAGTATGCCAGGTAAGCTCTGCAGGCGCCAAGAGCAATTATTCTAATAAAAGTAGCCTTACAGAGGTGCTTTTACAAGAATTGCCTAAGGGCTCATAACCTTACTTTAGCATAAAAACAGCAATGTGTTAGGTAGCCGAATCTGAAAAATCATATCTTCGAACAAATTTTATGTTAGTAACCACACCACGATGATTAGATTAAAAGACCGGCAACTGGCTCTAACTAATAAAAGAATCACTACAAGTGTCAATAACTTGCCTATTCCAAACAGCCAGGCAAATGATATTTGTAGTGCACTAACAGGCATTTCAGATTTATTGATAGAGTACGAGAAGCTGGTACTGGTAACCTCCACCAGGGAATGTTCCTGGCCCGTAGCACAACAAGGCTTTCTGCAATATTGCCAGCGCTTTAACAGAAGCTACACCATTTTGGAGTGTGCTGCTACCGAAATACCATCTCCTGGCACCGCGTATTTCACCTTGAACGACGCAGACCTGGCTTCACTCATTGCCAAAACGAACATGTTTGGTTATAAGCTCGGACAAGACATAGGACTTCTTGCTTTTGACGATAGCCCTATCAAAAAGCTGATGAATTTAACAGTTGTTACCACAACCCTGCCCTCCGGCTCTACCAGCCAACAGCACCCTGTAAACAGCTGCAACAACACTTTTGAAATCATAAGAAGGGCCTCTTTGTAAGCAGGCCTACTACCAGCCAAACCAGGGGTGCAGCGCAATTATTCAAATAAAAGCATCCTTCCGGAGGTAAAATCCACCTTTTAGCACCCAGGCCTTCCGGCTGCATTAAAAGTAATCCTGCAAAAAATATTCCTGCGTATTGCAGTAAACAAAAGAGTAGATGTTCAATTCCGGCACATTTGTCTGCAGCCTTCTTTTCATGTGCACAATCGGGTGATTGGTTTTTATATCCAGAAGCTTGCTGATATTCTTATTACCGTGTATAGCCCATATTTGCTGCTCACCTTCCTTTATCTCTACCTGATATTGATCGTTCAGTGTTTTAAACAAGGAGCGGTTTTCCAGGTCCAGCGCTAGAAACCCGGGAAGATTACGGTTTGTGATGTACGTCTCTTCAAACAATACGGGTTTATCATTTATAATTCGTAGTCGGGTAAAGAACATACAGCCTGCCTCCTGCTCTTCCTGACTGATTTCATAAGGAAAGCCTGAAGGCCAGGATTGCTGCACTGGCTTCTGCAGAATAGAAGTGATCAGCGTCTGATCGCCGACACCAGCGGTAACGCCATGCAACGAAAGAATGCCCAATCCCTTTTTAGGTTCCGATACAATACTGCCCTTGCCATGCCTGCGGGTAATGTAGCCCATATTTGTAAGGTCAGAGAGCGCCTGCCGTATGGTTACCCGTGTGGTATTGTAGGTTTTGCAGAGCTCATTTTCAGAAGGAAGCAGATCGCCTTTCTTAAACTCCCCTTTATCCATCATCGATTTCAAATCATCAATTACCTTTTTGTATAAAGGCGTAGTTTCTTTCTTGCTCATGAAGGTAAACGTAACAATAAAGTAACAAAGGTAACTATTTACGGGGCTTTACCAGAACTTGATTATACAAGTTATACCATGTCTCTCTACAAAAACAGCAGCAACAGGATACAGGAGTTATGATACAAGCATTTTCAGTTTTATCATGCCTTTGGAAAGAGGGGTATTAAAGGCATAAAAATATCAAAACCAACTTGTATAGACAAGATGAAATTCTTATGTTTGGTTAATCATTTCTGAAGAAGCATGCATGCCCGCTTTTTTGTCTACTTCTGCTCTTTCCCTGCACAACAGTAGGTTGTTGCACTAGAACAAAAAGCTCTTCAGGGCTTACAAAGTTTCTCTTCATTTACAAGATCATGTATTACCTTGGTTAGAAATGAAGGCTACATACACAACAAATTATTATCTTCTATCTTGAATAAAGAGTGTACGCAAAGAACATCATGCCACAACAAAATAACAAACGTTTGCTAGATAAAATAAAGCCGAAATGGGAAATTGGCTACCATTTTTCTGAAGAAGCCGCACCCGAAAAATGGATACCAGCCACTGTTCCGGGTGCTGTTCAATTAGACGTAATGCAGGCTGAAAATTACCAACAGCCATATTGGTATGCCGATAACGTAAAGCAGTTCGATTGGATGGAAGACTACTACTTCACCTACAGAACTTCTTTCCCCAGACCAGATCTGCACCCTGGGCAAAGGCTTTGCTTTCATTCAAAAGGAATAGAATATGATTTTAAAATAAGCCTGAACGGTACCCAGCTTCTGGAGCAGGAAGGTATGTTTACCTATGTAGACCTCGACCTGACAGACCAGCTGCAGGATATAAATGAGCTTCAGGTACAGATAAAGCCCATTCCGAAAGTGGCAGGAGCCCCTGCGTATACTCCAGGCACCGATACATACCGGCAACATGCCCGCGAGAGCGCTAAGCCGGCAGTAAGCTACGGCTGGGACTGGCACCCAAGGCTGGTTACCAGAGGAATCTGGGATGAGACCTACCTCGAAGTACGAAGCAGCACCTACCTCACAGCATCCACAGTTACTTACCAACTGAACGAGGAGCTATCTCAGGCACAGGTGCAATTAAACCTGGAAGGCAAAGCATTAGCCGGTAAGCACTATAAATGGTCTCTAACAACCGAAAGCGGCCAAATTGCCATTGCACAGGAAGGCATCCTTAGCAGTAATACTGAAAGCATAAGCACCCAACTGCAGGAGCCTGCGCTATGGTGGCCAAGCGGCTACGGATCTCCTACTTTGTACACCAGCGAAGTAACCATTCTCAACGCCGAGCAGGAGGAGCTGGACAGTAGCCATAGCAAAGTGGGCTTCAGGAGAGTGAAGTTATTGATGAATGAAGGCGAGTGGGATAAGCCTCTTGTTTTTCCTGCCTCCAGAAACAGAGCTCCGGCCAGTCTGGAAATAAACGGAAGGCGCATATTTGCAAAAGGCACCAACTGGGTGCACCCCGAAATTTTTATTGGCCTGATTACAAATGAAACTTACGAGAAACAGATTCAGCTGGCTAAAGAAGCAAACTTTAACATCCTCCGCATTTGGGGCGGGGGCATTACCAACAAAGAGTCGTTCTTTGATTTGTGCGATGAGCAAGGCATGCTGGTGTGGCAGGAGTTCCCCTTAGCCTGCAACAACTACACCGACAAGGCGTCCTACTTAGCTGTATTAGAGCAGGAAGCTACCTCCATCATCAACCGGGTGAAAGCCCATGCCTGTTTAGCTATCTGGTCCGGAGGAAACGAGCTCTTTAACGCCTGGGGAGGCATGACCGATCAATCGCTGGCCTTGCGCCTGCTGAATAGCTTATGTTACCGCCTAGACCCTTACACGCCTTTTGTTCCAACTTCTCCGCTCAACGGTATGGGGCACGGCAGCTACCTGTTCTACGACAAAACCATTGGCACCGGAGAAGAGGTTTTTCAGTGGATGCAGCGTGCAGACAACACAGCTTATACCGAGTTCGGAGTACCCGGCGTGGCGAACCTGGAGGTATTAAAACAATATATTCCTCCGCACGAACTTTTCCCGCCCAAAAGAGAAACAGCCTGGGAAACCCACCATGCCTTTGGTGCCTGGCGCAAAGACAGCTGGCTGGAACTTCCCTTTCTGGAAGAATACTTCGGGGAAATTACCTCGCTGGAAGATTTGGTACGTTTTAGCCAGCTCACCCAGTCAGAAGGGTTAAAGTTTATTTATGAAGAAGCCAGAAGACAAAAGCCCTACTGTAGCATGGCGCTGAACTGGTGCTTTCAGGAACCTTGGCCGGTTGCCGCCAACAACAGCCTGGTAAACTGGCCCAATATACTGAAGCCTGCTTATTATGAAGTAGCGGCGGCTTGTCGGCCGGTGCTGGCAAGCCTCAGAGTACCAAAATTTTTGTGGCACGAAGGAGAAGATTTTATATGCGAGCCCTTCCTGCTCAACGATACCTACGATCCTATAGCACCCGCTCAAATTACCGTAACGCTGTTGTATGACGGTGGCAAATCACTTAAAGTAACTACCTGGACTTGCCCTGGTGCGCCCGAATTTCAGAACAGCCAGGGCTCTAAGGCTCAGCTACCTTTGCCCGACATGCACGGCAGCTTTTTCACGGTAAGCGTGGAGGTTGAAAGCAATCCAGCATACAACTCCAGGTACACATTTATGTACAGAGGCAAAAACGAAACAGGTGTAAAGCCAGGTGCTGCGTTCTAGTTTGTAGCTGAAAGTAGCTGCTGGTTCATAAGAGACAAAGTTACATATGATCCAAGTTGTGCGGTAACTGCTCTCTTTAATGTATTGCGCCGGGCAGCAACAAAGAGAACACCTGAGCCAAGTGAACCCGTTGACGATTTTTTGTTTGAGCGTTCAGCGAGTGGGGGTGCAGGGGCCCCCTTTAGACAAAATCGTCTTGATTTTTTTGGTTCTTTTTGTATCAAGACAAAAAGAACAAGAAAGCCAGCAATACAATGACTACACTCCGCTGTCACAGCTTAACAAGTGGCTATGCGAACTTAGACTAAAAGCTAATAGCGACTGCTAAAAAGTTAAACCGTTGGCATGAAAGTATGAGCTACAAGCTCGCACTAGCGAGGAATTCAAACCAAAAAGCTAATAGCGGCTGCTGTAGGACCTCGCCCACAAGATCTTTACAAGATGACAACATGAGTTAGTATCAGTAGCAATGATGATCCAGCTGCTACCACACAACTAAATTATTCTAATGAAAAAGGCCTTCAGGAGCTTTTTCATTAGAAATTGACCAAGGGTTTCACCCACCACTCCAGCTGTAAACCACTTTAGAAACAACAACAAAAAATAATTAATAAAAATCTTCAACTTGTATATACAAGTTGAAGATTTTTATTATATTTGATCATGAAAACATATAGACTAAACAGGTTATTCAACCAGAAATCGGGCAATTGCTTTGATGTAGCTATTGACCATGGGTTCTTTAACGAAGCATCTTTCCTTAGCGGAATAGAGAATGTGCAACATGCCGTAAATGTATTGGTAGATGCAGCTCCGGATGCCATACAGCTTACGGTAGGCCAGGCCCAGTATTTACAATCGATCCCCGGCCGCCAAAAACCATCGCTCGTGTTACGAACAGATGTAGCGAATGTGTACGGAAAAGAACTTCCCCGGACCTTGTTCAGCAGAATGATCGAAAATGCGGTGGAACAGGCGCTGCGACTCGATGCAACTTGCGTGGTAGTAAACCTCTTCAGTATTCCAGGTCAGCCGGAGGTAACGGACCTGTGCATTCAGAACATCCTGAAACTTAAACCGCTATGCGACCAGTTTGCCATGCCGCTAATGGTGGAGCCGCTGGTTTTCCGTCCGAACAACGAGGCCGGTGGTTATATGGTAAACGGCGATCCCGAAAAAATTATTCCTTTGGTAAGGCAAGGAGTAGAACTGGGAGCCGACATTATAAAAGCTGACCCAACTGACGATGTGAACCAGTACCACCGGGTTGTAGAAACGGCAGGCAATATACCTGTATTGGTACGTGGAGGCGGAAAAGCAAGTGACCAGGAAATATTGGATAGAACGTATGGTCTGATGCAGCAAGGCGTAAAAGGCATTGTATATGGCAGAAACGTTATTCAGCACGAAAACCCTGCCGGCATGACAAAGGCCCTCATGGCTATTGTGCATGAAGGTGCCCAACCGCAGGAGGCAAGCCAGTTCTTGAAGGCATCTCCTAAACTTGCCCCAGCCTATCTTTCATAAAATAAAAAGCTGGTAAGTTTTTTTAACTCACAAATAACAAACGGTAGTTAGAAGTTCTTTTTGACTACCAGGTGCCTAAAAGTGCTGTTGCATCAGCTTAGCAGCTTTCAAAAATCACCCAATCAACAATAGAAACATGAGAACAGTAAATATTGGAATTATTGGCGGCGGACTGATGGGTAAAGAAGCCGCCAGTGCGTTCGGCCGTTGGTTTGCCTTAAACGATTTTCCGGTAAAGGTAGCGCTTAAAGCCGTTTGCGACTTAAACGAGCAGGTGCTGGCCTGGTATAAGAGCATTCCTTCTGTAGAGCTACTTACAGCAGACTACAAAGAGTTGCTTGCCCGCCCTGATATAGACGTGGTATATGTGGCGCTTCCGCATAACCTGCACAAGGCATTTTACCTGGAGGTGCTAGCGGCAGGAAAAGATTTGCTGGGTGAAAAGCCGTTTGGCATAGACCTGGAGGCAGCACTCGCCATTAAAGAAGAAGCAGAAAAACTAGGCCGCTTCGTAAGATGCAGTTCAGAGATGCCCTTTCTGCCGGGGCCGCAGCGGGTCATTAAAGAAGTGCAATCTGGTACCTTAGGGCAGATCATCGAAATAAAAGCAGGTTTTCTTCACTCCAGCGACATGGACCCTACAAAACCGATTAACTGGAAAAGGCAGGAGAAGTTTTGCGGCGAAATTGGCGTAATGGGCGACTTAGGCATGCATGTGCTGCACGTACCGCTAAGGCTTGGCTGGAAACCTCAGTCTGTTTTCGCCCAACTGCAAAAGATTGTAACCGAGCGCCCCGACGGCAAAGGAGGCATGGCCGAATGCGACACATGGAATAATGCCACCCTCTCCACGCAGGTAGAAATAGACCACCACAAGGTACCCATGACGCTGGAAATGAAACGACTTGCCCCCGGCGAAACGAACACCTGGTTTATTGAAGTACTGGGAACAGAAGGCGGCGTAAGGTACAGCACCAAAGACACCAAAGCACTCTGGACCTTTAAGCGCGAGGAAGAGCAGTTTTGGCAAAGAACCGATCTCGGCTTTAAAGGAGTTCCCTTCCCCACCATAACCGGGGGCATTTTTGAACCGGGTTTTGCAGATTGCTTTATGCAAATGCTGGCAGCTTTTGTAGCCGAAAGAGAAGGTGCGCTAGCTGGCAGGTTCGGTTGCGTTACCATGGAAGAAGCCGTACAGAGCCATTGCGTATTTGAAGCCGCTTTAAAATCTTTTGCAGGAAATACAGTAGAAAAAGTGATATATTACCAAGAAGAACCTGCATGAAAAGGTCAGAGATAAACGAAGTCATACGCGCGTCCCGGCAGTTTTTTGAGCAAAATGGCTGGACTTTACCCCCTGCCCCCCGCTGGGATGTGACTGACTTTGGCCTTGGCTCCTTTTCAACAGCTGGCTTGGTGCTCGTTAACCTGGCAGAAGAACCCGAGTACTGCGAAAAGCTGATGTATGCCACATGCAACCAGGTAACACCGGCCCATACGCACCAGAAAAAGAAAGAAGACATCATCTGTCGCACCGGCACCCTACATATCCAGCTATGGGCACAGGACCCTGCCAAGCACCACAACCAGGAATCTATTCAGGTGAAAGTAAACGGAGCCTACCAGAAAATTGCTTCAGGAGAGGTGCTGGCACTGCAGGCCGGAGAACGGGTAACTATTACGCCCGGCACCTGGCATGCCTTTTATCCTGCTTCCGAAGAGTGCATCATTGGAGAGGTTTCTACTGCGAACGATGACCTGCATGACAATTTCTTTTCTGATCCCAACATAGGGCGTTACTCTGATATAACAGAGGATGAACCTGCTATTGTAAAACTTCTAAGCGACAAACTGTGAGAAACGGAATATTAGTTAGCGGAAACTGGATTATTGATCATGTAAAATTGATTGATGTTTTTCCTGAAGAAGAAAAACTGGTAAGCATATTGGCAGAGTATAGCTGCAACGGAGGCTCCGCCTTTAATGTGGTAAAGGGACTGGCTAAGCTAAAGGCACCTTTTCCAATAAGTGGGCTTGGGCTGATAGGCGACGACGAAAGAGGAGAAAAAATACTACAGGACTGCAGTAGGCACCAGATAGACACAAGCCAGCTTCGCAAAACGACCGAGGCGCACACATCCTACACCGATGTTATGTCGGTGAAGTGCACTGGCAAAAGAACTTTTTTCCATCAGCGCGGCGCAAACGCCCTGCTCGATATGCATCATTTCGACTTCGCTGCCTCACAGGCAAAGATCTTTCATCTGGGTTACCTTCTCCTGCTCGATAAGCTTGATGTAAAGGAAGCCGATGGCACTACCCGCGCCGCCAAAGTGCTGAAAAGTGCCCAAAACCACGGCTTTATTACCTCAGCAGACATTGTAAGCGAACGCTCCAACAGGTTCAGGGAAACAATACCCTCCTCCCTGCCTTACTTAGATTATCTCTTTGTAAATGAATTTGAAGCAAGCATGATAACAGGAATTGAGACTGTGCAGAACGGGCAGGTGTTAGAGGAAAAATGCACGGATGCTGCCTGGAAGCTTCTGGAAATGGGTGTTAACAGGTGGGTTATCTTACATTTTCCAGCTGGTGCCATTGCCGTGAGCAAAACCGGGGAACAGCTTTTTCAGCCGAGCATAAACTTACCATCCGACAAAATTGCAGGAGCTTCGGGTGCCGGCGATGCTTTTGCCGCAGGCATTTTAATGGGGGTGCACGAAAACTGGGAAATGAGTCAGTGCCTGCAGTTAGGTGTTTGCGCTGCCGCCAGAAGCTTATTTGCCGCAACCTCTTCTGATGGAATTTTGCCCGCAACAGAATGCCTGCAATTAGCGCAGCAGTACGGTTTTAGAAATGCTACCGTGCAAGTATAAAGCGGCCTGCATCCGGCCAGAATAATTTTAAGTACTTCCTAAAGCTCCACCACGAGTTAAAAACTACATGACGCTTCAGCTAATAGACTTCCTGATCATTGGGGCCTACCTCCTCATGATGGTTTTAATTGGTTCGTATTTTCAAAAGCAGGCCAGCGCTAACAAAGACAATTACCTGCTTGGAGGCAAGTCGCTGCCCTGGTACTACCTGGGCCTGTCCAATGCCTCTGGCATGTTCGATATTTCCGGTACTATGTGGATGGTGACATTGGCTTTTGTGTATGGCATAAAGAGCCTCTGGATACCCTGGCTGTGGCCGGTTTTTAACCAGGTGTTTTTAATGATGTACCTGTCGGTTTGGCTACGTCGTTCCAATGTAACCACTGGCGCCGAGTGGATGCTCACCCGTTTTGGCGAAGGCAACAGATCTTCTATGGCGCAATGGGTTGTGGTGGTGTTCGCCATCTTGAGTTGCCTGGGCTTTCTGGCTTATGGCTTTGTCGGGCTCGGGAAATTTGTAGAAATTTTTATTCCTTGGCAACAAGTGCAGCCCTACCTGCCCTTTACCCTCTCACCCGAATATGTTCCGCACTTCTACGGGATTGTGTTTACGCTGGTATCTGTTATTTACTCTATTTTGGGAGGCATGAGCAGCATTGTATTTGCCGATGTGGTGCAGTACCTCATTATGACAGTGGCCGCTATTGCCATTGCCGCTATCGCTATGACACAACTGTCTATTCATCCGTTAGTAGTGCCGGAAGGCTGGTTAGACCCCTCCTTTGGCTATACCATGGGCCTGGACTGGAGTAATGTTATAACTGAAGTAAACGAGAAGATCCAGAGCGACGGGTATGAACCTTTTGGCATCTTCTTTACCCTTATGCTGATAAAGGGTGTGCTTGGAAGTATGGCAGGCCCGGCCCCAAACTTCGACATGCAAAAGCTCTTGTCTACTAAATCGCCCAGCGACGCAGCCAAGACCAGCGGCTTTGTTAATCTCATTCTGCTCCCGACCCGTTACCTCATGATCATGGGCTTTGCGGTGCTGGGGCTTCTGTTCTTTAAAGAACTTAACCTGGAGGGGCCTAACGGAATAGATTTTGAAAAAATTCTTCCTGCTGGCATCAACAGCTTTGTTCCGCCAGGCCTGGTTGGCTTGCTGCTGGCTGGCTTGCTTGCCGCCTTTATCGGTACCTTTGCCGGCACCTTAAACGCCGCCCAGGCTTATATATTAAACGATATTTACCTGAAGTACCTAAACCCCCAGGCCTCAAACAAAAGAGTAACTACTATGGGTTACTTAGTAGGTATATTTGTGGTAGCAGTAAGTATTGCGCTGGGCTTTTTTGCCAAAAACGTAAACGATATTCTGCAATGGATTGTGGGCGCTTTGTACGGCGGATTTATTTCGGCCAACGTGCTGAAATGGCATTGGTGGCGCTTTAACGCCATGGGCTTTTTCTGGGGAATGATGGCAGGCATTGTGGCTGCACTGGTGTTCCCTTATCTGTTCACGGGCGTTCCACTGTATAGCTGGCCATTGCTCTTCCTAATCTCGTTTGCAGGCTCCATTGTTGGCACCTACCTTACCCCCCCCACCGATAAAGCCGTGCTCAAATCATTTTACAAGAATGTTCGCCCCTGGGGCTTCTGGAAACCAATAGAGCACGAGGTAATGGCAGAGGACCCAAGCTTCCAGCCTAACAGAAGATTTAAGTTAGATATGTTTAATGTGGTAATCGGCATTATCGGGCAATGTTGCCTCACTTTGCTGCCCATGTACATTGTGCTATCTATGGGGTTGCCCTTAGTTGTTGTTATCGTTCTTCTGGTCATTATTGGGTTTATTCTAAAACGCACATGGTGGGATAAGCTGGAAGATTAAGAGACCTGCCTTTACGGTGCAGTGCTTACTAGTTACAAATAATATGCAGCCACTAGCTCGAGTATACTTCTGCTGGTGGGCAGCTTGGCACGCGCGTGTTATCCTGTAGCCGCTGGCTTTAAAAGAACATGGCAGCTGCCAGAAAAGCTCAGGTTATATTCTGTCTGAACTATCATATCATCACCTGTTACATAAGCTATAATTCACAAGTCTTGCTCACTCAGACTTATGATTTTTTTTTAACAAATAAACATTTAACCGCACATTAACATGAGAATAAGAGAAATGGCAAAAGCTGCCTTTACCTTACTAGCCTTTGCGGCTTTTTTCCTGACTTTTTCATCTACTACCACAGCGCAACCTGGTCTCAGAAGCAACGAAATAAAACAGGATTGGTGGAACATCAACAGGATAGAGCCTTATAAACTGGCTCCTAATGCCACCAAAATGAGCTTCATAAAAGTAAAAGGAAACTCATTTGTAGATGAGAACGGAAAAGTAATTGTTTTTAAGGGCCTATCGATTTCTGACCCTGATAAAATAATAAAAGACGGCCGCTGGAGCAAAAAGCATTTTGAGGTGATCAAAAGCTGGGGCGCCAACATTGTCCGAATTCCGGTTATTCCTATTTCGGTGCACCAGCGCGGCATAGAGGAGTATGTTCGCATTCTAGATGAGGCTGTTACCTGGTGCAATGAGCTTGGCATTTATGTTATTATCGACTGGCACTCTATCGGCAACTTAAAATCGGAAGTGCTGGCCCACGACATGATGAACACTACCAAAAAAGAGACCTATAATTTCTGGGCTACCATAGCCGAACACTACAAAGATATTCCTACAGTGGCGTTTTACGAACTCTTTAACGAACCGACTACCTTTAACAACCGCTACGGCACCTGCACCTGGGAAGAGTGGAAAGTAATAGTAGAAGAGATGATAGACATAGTGTATGCCTTCGATAAGAACGTAATTCCATTGGTAGCTGGTTTTAACTGGGCCTACGATCTTACTCCGGTTAGAGACAACCCCATTAACCGCGAAGGCATAGCCTATGTAACGCACCCTTACCCTGGCAAAAGGCCAGTACCCAGAGAGCCCAAATGGGAACAAGATTTCGGGTTCGTAGCCGATAAGTACCCTTTGGTTGCAACAGAAATTGGTTTTATGAAAGGCGGCGACGACAAGACACTGCACGACGACGGCATTTACGGAGCATCTCTTATGAACTACTTCAACAAGAAAGGCATATCGTGGATGGTATGGGTATTCGACCCTTACTGGGTACCGCAAATGATCGAAAGCTGGAACTATGAACCAACAGAGCAGGGCAAATTTTTCAGAGATGTGATGCAGGGCAAGTTTAAGTACAAAAAGTAAGGTTATAGAAGGGAGGTTCCTGCTGGCGCAGCGGGAACATCATCTCCCGCAAAAACCTAAAATATAAGCCGCGGTTAAGACCTGTTACCACCATGGCAGGTTTTAACCGCGATTTATTATTTCTACTCTTCACCAGCGGACCTTTAGACTAAATAAATACAATCCTCCCTTTAGCCTTTATTAGGAGTTTTTACAAACAAGCCTGATTACCTTTAACAATAGAACAAGATAGCCTTCATTTGGGATCGCCCAGCACGGGTAGAAGGATTTTGCTATCTTATCCAGAGGGTTTACTTAGAGTTTTTATTTAATAATCACCCAAGGGTGTCTAATACCTAAAAAGCCTCTGGAAGGCTATTTTCATTAGAATAATTTGAGTGGGTGTGCCCAATATAAATTCAGGAAAGGCTTAAAGGAGGAGAAGCATCCATCAGCAAAAGCATTTTGCTTTATGCCCTGTGTCATGAATCCTAAAAAAAGCCTCTGGAAGGCCTTTTTCATTAGAATAATTGCCAGCTACCTCTCGTAAAAAACCATTACCAGCACACTATCCTTTGCTTAAGAAGAGTGTGCCGGTAATGGAAATAATACTGGTTACGGGTATTGCTCTGTTACTTGCTCGTTAAAACGACATGTTTAACTGAACCTACTGTTTCTCCTATTCAATTCTAACTTCAGCTTAATACCATCATCAAATTTGAGGCATTTCTACTGCAGCATTCCAAATTCAGTGCAGAACCAAGTTTGATTGCTCAGTTTATTTAAACCATTTAAAAAGCTCCTCGGCAATCAGGTTATGCCCTTTTTCATTTGGGTGGTTCACATGTGACATATAAGGTTCTACAGTACCCTCTTTCTTTGCAATTTTTTCGAAGGCAGCGTAAGGATCTGCTAAACCTACTTTGTAAGTGGCGGCCAGCTCCCGGATCTGCTTTGCATGTTGTGCCAATACGTTGTTTGGGTCTTTCAAGTCCTGCCGCTGGTCAGGCGAAGGGGTAACTAAAATCACTTTCATATAAAGCCGCAGGGCTTCCTCAATCATTTTCTGCCATGCTGCCCTGGACCGTTCCAGCCCAATACCCATGTCGTTGAGGGCATAGTCGATAAACAATACATCAGGTTTATGCGGCACCACATCGCTTGTAAACCGCGTTTGCCCTTTCTCGGCATACTCACCTCCTATGGCGGTTACGATTATATTAATAACTGCATGTGGGTACTCCTGCTTCAGCTTGCCCAGCAGTAAGTGCGGGTAAGACTCCAGCGTATGCACCTCCTGCCTGCTCCAGTATCCGGAGGGTACCGAGTGGCCATGAAACACCAGGTTTATCCTCCTGTTATTTGGGAACACCGTACTAAGTTCTTTTTTTACCTCGTGCAGGTAAGCAGCAGAAACAGGGTAGTTCAGTGTCTGGCATGCTGCTGCAAAAGACAGCAGCCATGCCAGCAACATAATGCCTAAAAATTTCATGTTATCAACTTTAATCACCAGGAAACCACAAGCTCTCCTGTCACATTTTTCACGATATAGTTGTTCCCGAACTCCTTTTCTCCTTTAGCAAATGGCAGCTGGCCAGTCTGCCACGGGTAAGTAGTGTTGAGGTAAAAATGAATGCCATCCTCTGTTATGTTCTCATCGGCATAAATTCGCACCGTAGCATTCTGTAGCCCCGAAATCTGCAACCGCCTGCTAATACCAAGCTCAACAGACGGCATCTCTTTACAGGAAACAATGCCGTCGTTCTGCTCCACAAACACCCTGGCTTCTCTGTTCCAGGCTGTAGGAAAAGCGTAAGTGGCGTATCCTTTCTGAAGCTCTGTGTCGTAGCCAGTCAGAACCGGTGCTCCCTGTGGCAATTTTAAACGATGCTTTACAGTTGTGTTTGGAACATAACCGGCTAGAAAGTAACCATTGCTACTGCGGGAGATCGTTAAAACGGGGCTCTTTATATTTGGGTCATACTTATCCACATGGTACTCTAAGCCGAACTCCTGCAGCACATGCCGCAGATAGGCTGGCCCAACTGCATATTTGGCAGGGTCGTCGGGGTTCAGAAGTCGACCACCTTCATGGTGGCTGGAGTTGGTACCGCGTACATAGGCTATTTTGCCCCCTTTCCAGCCCGGCTGCGACCTTACCCACACGGCATCGCGCGAGTTGCCCGCCTTTTGCATCCGCACCTGCACGGTGGTATGCGGGTCTTTCGGATTTTTAACAGTGGTTCTTAAACCGCCACCCGAAAACAACGAGAGGTGCCGGATAGTAGTTGGCGCGCCTTTTACCAGCTGGTCTTTTGCATAGTTACCCACTATTTTAAATTCACCCTCCAGAGGTGTTGTATTCTGCAGGTTGAGCAGCTCTGCGAAAGCTGGGCTGGCATAGTCGGCAGGACCGTAAACAATGACCTTGCCACCGTTCTTTACATACGCCATTAGACTGGTTTCAAAAGCGGAGCCGGCATCTGGCACAATGGTTAACAGCACAGACTGGTCGAACATAGCTTTTTTATGCTGCACAGCCGACTGAAAATATTGCGTTGAAATAACTGTGTTGAGGGGCAAGCCGCTGTTAATGGCCTGCCTGATAAACCAGTCACCATAGTAAATTTCGTCTAACCGCTCTTGCTGGTTGTAAGCCCAGCTATGATATTCCTCAAATGGATATACCCACACCAAAGGCCCCGGAGCCGTAGGACTATCGTAGCGGGCTTTCAGGATATGCGGTGTTACCTCGTTTGGCACCTGTGTAGGCATATTACCGAATGAGTCATCAATGGTAAGGAAATTGAGGTGCGTCGGAAGTTTTACTTCTCCTTGCTGGTCTATTCTGGCTACTGCCATGGGCAGGTAAATGTCGTGCGGCTCGCGGCCATAGCGGTCTAACCAGGGGCTGTTTAGCCACCACGGGTCATGTGTGTAGTAGCGGAAAATGTACCTGTCGTCTGGCAACTGTGCAATCCGCGACATATAGCCCACCATTTCCAGACCAAAGTCACCATCCAATGCGGCCCAGGGTGAGTTAGGCGGCGGCAGTATGTTGTATCCACCTTCGTAAATGGCTTTCAGATCTACGCCATCTTTGGCCAGGTCTATGCCGGTGGCCAGGTTTGTTCCGCGCGTTTCAATTCTGAAGTCGGGGCATTCTTTCCTGAAAAGGCTCCAGAAGTTAACAATCTTCTCTTTTGTATCAGATAAGTTTTCCTGGTTAAAGCCTTCGCCAGTAAAAATGGTACCTGTAGAAGCCCAGGGTTCCATACCAAAGCCAAAGCCATTGCTAAACCAGATGTAGTCAAAGTCCAGATCTTTCAGGAAGTGCTGGCTTTGGCGCCCAAAGAAGGTTCCGAAGGGTGTATTGGCCGGAATACCATTCGGGAACCCGGCATATGAGGCCTTGTCAGCGTTCAGTGTGGCGTAGCTAAAGACAAAGGATTTATGCCCCATAGCGCTGCCTTCCAGAATTTCGGGGTGCTTTTTATACTTAAAATCCGATTTGGCAAATTCAGGACCAGGATCAAAGGTAGCTCCTACTCTTATGGGTTTGCCAGTAATAGCCGCACCGGTTTCTTTTAATGTCTGAATAATAAACTTCAGGTCTTTGTAAGTAAAGTTAGGCGGGTTATCGAGGTACAGGTAAGCCCGCTGGTGCAACGATAACTCTTTGGGACCGGCATTCACTTCGTGGTCGGTGTTGGGGTTTCCTATGTATTTTGCCCACTCCAGCGGCTGGTCGAGCGAACCGTTATAGTCCAGTATTTCAGATCCGTCTGATGTCCAGAGCATCACGGAAATAGTGTCGGCATGCCGTAGCAGGGAGCTCCATTGCGTAAACATTTCTGCCGCCACACTCCTGATATAAGCCTCGTCGTTTTGCTTAAATGGCTTCAGAGAAGCTTCTAGGGTGATATTATGAAACGATTTACCACGTAGGTTATCGTCGATGAGCGGGATGAGCCCAGGCAGTTGCACATTTGAGGTCGATGTTGGAGCCGGGGTTGGAGGAGGCGGTGGCGGAGATGTTCTGGAGCTGGTGCAACCATACATCAGGGCTCCCATGAGTAGCCAAAACCGGTAGTTAAGCTTAAATTTCATCTTATATGCTAAAGGTTTGTCAATGCAATTGTAAGGGAGATGGACCTGGCTAAAAAGCTATTTTAAGCAGCCACTCCTTCCCTTTTGTTGAGGAGTAGAAAAAGGCAGGCAAAAGGGGTGGCTACCACAGCAAGCCCTTTTGCCTAAGGTACTTAGTATCCAGCATTTTGCTGTACGGCAGGATTGATCTCTACTTCTCTTCTTGGAATTGGCAGCACAAGCTCATGTGGCGCAACAGAGAAGTTTAAACCTTTGCCCGCATAATAAGCGTTAATCACTTCTACTGCTCTTCCGGTTCTAACCAAATCGAACCAACGATGCGCCTCGTAAGCAAGCTCTACTCTTCTTTCCCGTGCTATAGCGGCACGCATCTCTGACTGGTTAAGCCCTTCCAGCCCCGCCAGTTTAGCACGACTCCGCACTGCATTTACAAAAAGCTTTGCCCCTTCAGTATCTCCTTGTTCATTCAAAGCCTCGGCATACATCAGCAACACATCGGCATACCGTAAAACTATAAAATTCACGGCACCATCTCGTGGGTTTATAGCAGTTAAATCTACAAACTTGAGTCCGTGCCTGCTATAATCTCTTACACCTGTTAAGTTAGAGGTAATTGAGTCTCCTACAGAGGCTTCTCTTCTGCTGTCTCCCTGCTCATAGGCATTCATTAAACTTAAGGTAGGATTTATTCGCCCGGTGCCTTGCTGGTCGTTTGCCAGCAGGCCGGTTGAGGCCGGCGTAAACTGGGCAGAGTAGCTGTTTCCTAAATTTGCTCCGGCAATAAATTTCAGCTCAAACATAGACTCTGGCAGATTTTCATTGCCCTTCACAAACATGCTTCTGTAATCCCCAACCAGGGAGTACTGTTGTGCATCTATTACTTCCTTAAGTTTGGCGGCAGCCAGATCGAACCGTTGCTGCGTAAGGTAAACTTTTCCTAAAAGCGCTTTAACAGTTCCGCGGGAGGCATGGCCTTTGTTTGGATTAACCTCCACCGGGAGCAGGTTCTCTGCATGGGTCAGGTCCTCCAGAATAACCCTATATACCTCCTCTTTAGATTGAAGCGATAGGTCTGTTGCCTTAATCTGATTAGGACTTCTGAACTCGGCATTGGTAACAGGAGATTTCCCAAAGGTCTGCACCATTATAAAATAGGCATAAGCACGCATAAACTTTGCCTCGCCTAATACCTTGTTTTTTGCGGCCTCATTTATGTCGGCACCTTCCAGGCGATTAATAATTACATTGCAGCGCGATACGGTATAGAGCGCCCTATCCCAAACTGACTGCACAATGGTATTAGCTGGAGTTACATTTAATTCATCAAACTCTACTTCGGTAATGGATGAAGATGGAATCGAGATCTCGGCATTATCCGACATAAGTTCAGCTATGTAAAAGATGTCGGTATTATACAGATCTCGGAACGTAGCGTACACGCCGATCATGGCTTTATCGAAATCATTTACCGTTTTAAAAAAGTTCTGGTCGTTTATCTGAGACTCCGGCTGCAGGTCTAAAAAGTCTTTGCAGGATGTAAACGCTGTAAACAGAAAGGCTATAAGTATTACTTTGTATTTCATGGCTTTATTGCTAAAGTTAAACCCCTGATTATTGAAGTGTGATTCTTAAGCCAAGTGTAAAAATCCTTGGAAGTGGGTATGAAAAGTAATCGATGCCGCTGGCCGCCACATTATCACCGGTTGAGCTGGCCTCTGGATCAAAGCCTGGGTAATCGGTAAACGTGTACACATTGGCTACATCTCCGAAAATGGTGAGGGCCGGTAGCCGCAGTTTCTGTAGCAGGTTATCTGGCAACGAATAAGCCAGATTAATATTCCGAATTCTTACAAAAGAACCATCAAATAAATACCTTGAACTGGAGCTGATGCCTCTGGCATAGTCATTCCGGATGGCTCTGGGCACAATGCCATTTCCTGGGTCCTGCTCAGATCGCCACCGGTTGGCAACCATGGCTAACTGGTTTTGTACACCTGCAGCGTTAAGAGAGATCTCCCCTCCCTGAAAATAAACTTGGTTGCCCTGAGAGCCCACAATGGTTGTACTCAGCGTCAGGTTTTTAAAAGAGAAATTGTTTGTGAACCCGAAAGTATATTTTGGCCAGGGGTTGCCTACTATTTTCCTGTCAGCGTCTGTTATAACCCCGTCTCCGTTTACATCTTCAAATTTCAGGTCGCCAGGCTGCACATTGGGGTGCTGTTTAGGGTTAGCATCCACATCTGCCTGATTCTGAAAAATCCCGATGGCATGGAGCATGAAAAAACTTGAGATAGGATGCCCTACTTCTGTTATCTGGTAAGCGGAATTATTGATTCTGGAACCGGAAGTGCTAAGCGCCAATACTTTGTTTCGGTTCATGCTTATATTAAAATTTGTACTCCAGGAGAAGTTGGCCGTTCGGATGTTCACGGTGTTTAGGGCAAGCTCTATCCCTCTGTTTTCGAGTTCGCCTACGTTTTGTGTAGAAGAACCAAAACCAGATATAGCTGGCAACAACGCGTTCAGCAGCAAATCTTTTTTATGGTTTCGGTACACATCGGCTGTAAGCGACACACGATCTTCAAACAGGGCCAGGTCCAGGCCCAGGTTTACTTCCTGTGAGCGCTCCCATGTCAGGTTTTCGTTTGCCAGGCTTTGTGGCACAATACCTAATATTGGCTGGCCTCCAGCCACGTACCTGGTTATTCCTAACAAACCAATGTGTGCATAGTTACCAATCAGGTTGTTCCCGGAGGTGC
This sequence comes from Pontibacter sp. 13R65, assembly GCF_047525655.1. Taxonomy (NCBI): domain Bacteria; kingdom Pseudomonadati; phylum Bacteroidota; class Cytophagia; order Cytophagales; family Hymenobacteraceae; genus Pontibacter; species Pontibacter sp. 13R65. The sequence continues at coordinate 56,712 of NZ_JBLIQL010000004.1, read as the reverse complement.
CATAACTTGCCCTTATCTTAAGATCGCTTACAAAGCTGAGGTTCTTCATAAAAGGCTCCTGAGATACCCGCCAGCCGGCCGAGAACGATGGGAAAGTACCCCACCTGTTGTTTACCCCAAATCTTGAGCTACCATCTCGGCGCACTGTGGCAGTAAACAAGTATTTGTCATTATATGCATAGTTTACCCGCCCCAGCACAGATAGCATTGACCATTCCGAAATAAAGTTGGTTCCGGCATTTACGTTTCCACCCGCCAGGTTTGGAATGTAATCGGTCGGATAGTCTGTTGCGCCGGCCTGGAACATTTCTAAAGCATCTTTTTGGGCTGTAAGACCAGCCACGGCATTGAAACTATGCCGCTCCCCAAACTGGCGCTGAAAATTAATGGTGTTCTCATTTAGCCAGTTTAAATTAGTTCGCTGATGTACACCTGCTGTTGCCGGACTGGTTTTAGCTCCCCACTCCCCTATTTCAGACGATTTCCACAATCTGGTTTTGTCTACGATATAATTTATGCCTATAGAAGACCGAAGTGTTAATCCGTTTAAAATTTCGAACTCCAAATAATTGTTGTTGAAGATATTGGTTGAGTTGCGCCGATCGCTAAACTCATCCAGAATAAGTAAAGGGTTTTCTACGGGCACTCCAAGCGGATCTAACAGCTCCGAGCTATAACCACCGGTCTCGTTATAGATTGGGAGAGCAGGTGAACTGGCCAGGGCTGCAGATATTAGGCCACGCTGCCCCAAGTGCCCTTCAGCACGGGCAAAATCGCCGTAGGAGTGCGATCCTGCTACCGATACACCTATCTTCAACTTCTTCGATAGGTACGCATCTACGTTGGTTCGCAGGTTGAACTTCTTAAAATTGGACCCTTCAATAATACCCTCCTGATCGAAGTACCCACCGCCTACATAATAGCTGATATCGTTAGCTCCTCCACTTACCGAAAGCTGGTAGTTCTGAAGGGCGGCTGGCCTGAAAATAACATCCTGCCAATCGGTATTTACAGGAAGTGAAGCCGGGTTTCTGAATTCTGGTTTTACGCGTGTGCTTCCGGCCCGCACCTCATTCGGGTCTGATGCCTTTCCTCCGGCATACACCCAGGCATTATCTCGACCCTCAGCCACGTATTCAGCGAATTGCTGGGCGTCCAGCAGATCCAGTTTTTTTGCCACTGTCTGCACACCGCCAGATGCTTCAAAAGAGATAGAAGGCTTACCCTGTTTTCCTCGTTTTGTTGTAATAATCACCACACCGTTTGCTCCTCTAGAGCCATAAATAGCCGTTGCAGAGGCATCTTTTAAGATTTCTATAGATTCTATATCTGCTGGGTTAATAGTGCTGAGCGGGTTTATTTTGTTGGCTGTATTATTAGCCATACCGCTGGAAGAAAAAGAATTGCCATTGAAACTACTTACATCAGAACCACTTCCTCCTGCTCCTATTGCATAACCATCTATCACATAGAGTGGTTGGTTCCCTCCTGTAATGGAGCTTATTCCCCTAATTACAATATTCACGTTTCCTCCAGGCGCACCTGTTGTTTGCGTAATCTGCGTACCTGCCACTTTTCCTTGCATCATCTGGTCGAAACTGGCCGCGGGTGTAGGCAAAAGCTGCTCACTTGTCAGACTCACCATAGAGCCTGTCAGATCTTTTTTCTTTTGGGTACCATAGCCCACTACCACTACCTGCTGCAACATTTTCTGGTCAGCATCCAGTGTCACGTTAATCAGACTGCGGTTATTAACAGGAATTTCCTTTGTATTAAAGCCGATGTAGGAGGCAACCAGGGTGGCATTGGGAGCCACTGACAAGGTAAATCGCCCAGACACATTAGTTGTGGCTCCATTCATCGTTCCTTTTTCTACTACAGTAGCTCCTACCAAAGGTTGCTCCCCATCTGTTGACGTTATGGTACCACTGATTTCAATTTTGCCATTTGATTGTGCTGCCAGGTTATTCGTAAAACCTATCAAGCATAGCACAAAGCAAAGCAACCCAAGAATAGAGACTTTTTTGTGTACATGTTCCATCGTAAGGTTTCAAATAGTTTAGTTAGTGAACATATTGTGCTTTAATAATTTATATAAAGACTTGCAATTGTACCTCTCTGACTTTCACAGAGACCAGAAGAATGCACTTTCCGAGTTTTTCAAGCTCTCTTAATAATAAGCTGCCAGGCTCCGGCTGACCATTTTCTCAGAACTTATCTTAACGCACTAAGCTTAAATCAGCAAAATTTTTTAGCATTTTTAAAATCAACATCAGCTCAAACTATAACACAAGACTTTAATACTTATGTTACAGTTATACTAAATATTGTGATTTAGAGTGTTTTACCAATCTCCCTGATGAAGTTAATTTATTATATTTTTACAGATTTCAGGGGGTATGGTGTAATTAATGAATATTGATTACTAACAGTAAGCAAATAGTAAAGCGGCTAATTACTTAACGCACTAACCTGTAACAATAATAAAAAAATAATCCGAAACAACCTAACATTTGTAAGTTAATTTAACAACTTTCAGCATAGAAAATAAAGTCATTTTTAACTGTGTTGTAGGCCAGATATACCTTGGCAGATTTTCCCTTTCCCAAACTCGAAAGGGGGCTTTTATTGTAAACATTGCACCTTCTATATCTGAAATAACCGAAAGCTAATCCGGCTCCTAAGGTCTGGTTGGTTAGGTTTTGACCATACTACTGCCAATGCTTTTCTATAACTTATAAGCCTTGGTACCAACAAGGCTAAATCGGCTCTGGAAGGCCATTTTTATTAGAATAATTGGCGAACGAACACCTTGAATTGATTGGCATAATATGTTCTGCACTGAATAAACCGTTGAATCAGAGGTCTGGCGCATGAGGTAAAGAAAATCAGAAACCAAAAACTGGTTCCTGATTTTCTTTGGTTTCTGATTTCAATTTAGCTAAGGCTTTTCTAAAACTGCACGATAAACTTTTTACTAACCTTCTCTTTCTGATTATAAAAAGTAGCAATGTACAAACCAGATGAAAGTTTCGGCACCGGCACCTCCAGTTGGTTGTCGCCAGCAAAGAAATGGTACGGTTTTTCGGCCACTTTGCGCCCTAACATATCTGTTATCAGCAATACTCCTTCGGTACCTTCTACTGCACGGGCATTTACCAGTATGTTTCTGCCGGATGTTGCTCTTACAAAGAACTTATCTTTTTCTACATCAGCAGCTGGTCCTTTAGCAACTGCGTTGGAGGCAAGGCTACCTAGGCTTAGCTGCTGATCCGATGCCAGCCTTATATAGTCGATGCTCACTGTTTTGCCTAAAGAAACAGCACTTACCGGGCTCGGCACATCGAACCGGATGATCCGAATGCTGCTCTTAGTAGTCCAGAGCGCCTCTGGTGCCAGGGCTACTGTATATTCTTTAAAATCGGTATCGTTACTGCTGATATCGAACTCTACAAAGTTGGCCACATTATCGCCTACAGGGCCCCACCAATAAAACCGTGCTTTGGTATCAGCTGTTTCGTTCTTCAGCCTGATGGTAACGAATTTATATAAGCCAGGGTCTACCGGAGAAGAGGCAGGCACATCGTAGCGGATGTTGTTGAAGCTTTGGGCTGCCGTAAGACTTAGAACACCATTGACCGTTTGAGCATTCGTATAGTTTATGATGTTCCAGCCATCGGCTTTGTTATTTGCCACTGGCTCGTTAAAATGCCAGGTGTAGGCAAGAGCTGGCGGCAAAGCTGATAACAGCTTCACCTGATCTACCCGAACCGCTTTTCCGATAGAGGCCGCTCCGGCAAGGGCAGGTACATCGAACCTGATAAGGCGAATACTGCTTTTGCCGGTCCAGCTTGGGTTCTGGCTAAGATCTACTGTGTATTCTTTAAAGTCGGTGTCGTTTCCGGAGATATCAAACTCCACGTAATTAGCTACATTGTCTCCTGCAGGTCCCCACCAGTAAAACCGCGCTTTGGTGTCAGCTGTTTCGTTCTTAAGTCTGATAACGGCGTATTTGCTTTTGGTTGGCTCTATTGCATTAGAGGGCGGCACATCATATTTAATGTGCTGGTAAGACTGAGAGACCGTCAGGTTCAAGATGCCTTCGGAGGAGCTGGCATTGGTGTAATTAACAATGGTCCAGCCATCTACCATGTTGCCCGCTACGGCACCATTAAACTCCCAGATATGTGTTTGCGGATCTTCCTCCTCCTCTTTTGTGCATACAGTATTGGCGGTTTTATATTTTTCGAGTACAGCCATTTGTGGTCGATCTACACCTCCTATGGGCTCTACTGCCAGTCTGTAAGTGTGCCACCACGGCCCGGCAGACCAGTAGGTACCGTTTATGCAGTTGTTACGGAGGTACTCCAGCATATTATCCAGAGCCACCAACCAGCGCGGGTCATCATCGGGTACACCATATTCGCCCATGAAGCCTTTTAGCCCGTTGTCGCGGAGCCACTTTACGAAAGGTGCCGACCTGGTAATACCTATGGTTGGGTTGGCTTGTTCACCGTCGTATGCCTGGTCATACTTTCCGGAGGCATCATCATCGAAATATACATGGGCTTCAAATATCAGGTTGTCCGATGGGTCTACCAGGTTCTTCAGGTTATCGCTGGCTGCGGGCCACCTTACCGGAGAGCTCCAGCTGTCGCCACCTACTACAATGGTTGTTTCGGAATCTGTTTCCCTTATCTTGTTAATGATAGCCTGGGCAATGGTAACCCAGGGCGTGGAGGCCAACATGTCGTGTGGTTCGTTCATAATACCGTAGCCCCAGATATTCTCATCTGCCTTGAACTCCTGAGCCAGCTTTTCCCACACATCTGCTACCGAAGTGATTGACAAGGCAGGATCGCCGATAATGTATTCTACCCCGTTTACCACCTTACGGCCATAATTGTGCATGTCCAGCAGTATCCACATATTTCTTTCGCGGGCCGCCTTTATAAATGCTCTAATTCTTGCCAGTTCTGCCGGATCGAGCGCTCCGCCAAGCTCAGGTTGTATGCGCTCCCATTTAAACGGCATCCGCACCAGGTTCAGACCTTTCGATTTGAAGTAGGTAAGCTCGGTTGCGTTAGGGTAAGTATAGTCTGTGTTAAAAACACCCGGTATGTTAGAACCGAACTCGGCACCCGACAGGTTTACACCAAAAGGAGCGGGCTCTCTGTCGGGCATTGGCTCCAGCGGCACCGGCTCAGGCAAAGGCACTTCTTCTGTCGATAGTTTCACAGCATCGATATGTACTGTATTTCCGAAAAAAACAGGGTGCAGCACATTCGGTACATCGAACCGGACGATGCTGATCTGGCCGCTCCAGCGTGGGTCCCGGCTCAGGTCTATGCGGTACTCTTTTACTTCGGTATCGTTGGCCGATATATCAAATTCTATGTAAGCGGCTGTTGCAGCACTTCCCCACCAATAAAACCGCGCCCTGCCAATTCCTGTTTTATTCATAAGTCGAAGCACGGCTGTTTTGCTTTGCTCCGGATCTATAGCATGGCTGGCCGGCACATCATATCGAATGTGGTTATAGGTGGTAGAGGCGGTCAGGTTCAGCAGGCCTTCCGTTGTGTGGGCACCGGTATAGTTTACGATGGTCCAGCCTTCAACCCTGTTGCCTATTACCGGTTCATCAAACTCCCAGGTGTGCGTGTATTGAGCATTCGGATCGGCTTGGGCACCTCGGCTTATGCGCATGATACGTGCCTTCGGCTTGTTGATAGTATAGATATGGTCAGCGACAGAAGCCATTTGCACCTCTGTTTGCTGCTGCACCGGTTTCTCCAGAAGGTAAGCATCGAACAGGCTTTTATTGGCAGCATAAACAGGGGCGTTGGTGCTCTTTAAATTCTCCAGATAAGCTTTTACATCTGGGAAAGGTGCGTTTTTTAAGGCGTCAGGCAAATAATTAATCTCTACCCGCTTTATATCACGTAGCTTGCGCTGGAGCGACCGGTATAGTGCCACCTGCGCCCCCACCTGCATGGCTTGTTTGTATTGCGGTGTATTTTGCTTTAGAGCCAGGTTAACGCCTTTACTTAATTCTTCGCTCGTGTAATTGCTGATAAAGACCCCGTCTATTGTCAGGGTGTAATCTCCTTTGGGAAGTTTGGCTACCTGCAGCAGCTCGGCGTTCAGTTCCTGCGAGAAAGGCACTAAATCAAGAGCAGAAGCTGCCTCAGGCGATACCGGGTAAGGCAGGCTCTTTGCCAGGTAAGTAAATTCTATGTCACCTTCATTTGTCTTTAGATCGGTTACGCTGCAATCTTTACATCTTTTGACGCTACCGTTCTCTAGACTGATGTCTGCCACATAGCGCGGTGCGCCAGTATCTTTCAGAAACTGGTAGGCCATAATAAAATTACCTGCTGTACCAGGGTGAATGCGATCGTTGCTGATGAGAGTGGCGGCGGGGTTTGTGGCCTGTACCTGCTGGTTCAGCCTGTTTAGAATAGTCCAGTAATCTACTACTTTTAAGTTGTACTGCTCTGCCAGCTGCTCTATTATGATTGTACATTTTTGCAGCGCATCGTTTACGCCAACCAGGTTCTCTGCCGGCAGGTCGCCTGTTTGGTCGTAGATGCTGGGCTTTTGCAATATTACCTGCGTGTTTGCCTGCAAAAGCCTCTGTATTACTTGCTCCATGTTAGCCTTATAGTCGGTGAGAGCACGCTGTTTCTGCTCCTCAATGCCTGCCTCATTTTGCCTGGATGCAGCATATAATCCTCGGTTCACATCATTCATGCCTGCCATTACCACCGACCACTCCGCTGGCCGCACAAGTATGTCGTGGTCCATGCGGCGGAGAAAGCTGCCGGCATTGTCGCCCCAGATGCCCGAATTATAAAACGTTACGCGTTGGTCTGGAAAGCGGGTGGCATAATAAAGCCAAATAAAGTTTTGAAACTCCCCACTATGCGTGATGCTGTTGCCAATAAAATTGACACGGTCGCCGTGCTTAAACACGACATCCCCCTCCTGCTGGGCAAAAGAAAAGTGGTGCAAAAGCAAGGTCAGCAAAGCAACCAGGTAAGTAGATCTTTTTAGCATGATTTCATATGAGTTAAGGTTACAAATTGCGTGAGGCAGGGATTTGCTGGTCGACGCTGTACACAACCTTAAGCCGTACCGGCACCAAACCTGCATTAGATTGAGTAGACTTTAAATGATAGGCTTTTCAGTAGATAAGCAGGAAAAGTAAAATTGGCTAATACACTTGCCTGCCAGCAGCCAATTATTCTAATGAAAATGGCCTTCCAGAAGTTTTTTCACCTAAAATAGGACTAGGGTCAACGCAAGGATTTGAACGAATAAACTAACATTAGCTCTACCTCTTTTAAATGAAGTTAGCTTTTAACATTTGCCAGCAAGCAAACCTCGTATCGGTGCTACAATCAGATCGATTGGCTAAGTACATCCTGTTACACGCCAATGTTTAAGTGTTCTGTAAGTGAGGCAGGAGCACTACTTTCATCCTGAGCTTGCAAAAATAGCGATGAAGCACATACCAGTGAGAAGCAGTTTTCCAGACAAGCCCGAATTGACCTCGACTTCGTCTGATCTATTACCTCTAGTAAATTCTTTCAACAAGCCAATTGTATACACCTGTTGTTAGGAACAGATAAAAAGAAAACAATAGGTAGCCTGTGCAGCAGCATAGACTACCTGTTGTTTAGCAGATTAAGGTTTATTGAGTGTTGTAGAAGTGCTGGTTGCAGGACCAAGCATTTCTACCGCCCAGTCTTCCTGCAGTAAGAAATACAGCCTGGAATAATGCTTATCGGCCCACGCTTGTCTGGCCAACTCAAGGTAAGGAGCATGCTTGGCTGTACCGGTACTCTTCTCCTTTGCCGCGAGCTGCACTTTCTCAAACCTGTGGCGGAGTTCGGCTATAAATTTTTCAGAAAGCTTAACATCACCTGCCAAAACACGCTGCTGGGCAGAAGAGCTTTGGAGAACACGCAGCTCGTATGGCTCCAGGTTCAGGCTTATCTTTTTTGCTTTCTTAAACGATTCACCTGTAACCGGCTCCAGCACTTGCTCCGATTTCTTTAGCTTTATCTGGATTTGAGCAGGCTCAGGTAATGTGTTGAGCACATAGAAGTATAATTTACCATCTACTACCTTCTGCCGTATCCGCACAGGGTCTACCACACCTGGCACATCCTCAAAATCAACAGCCGGTAATGCCTGTAGCGCCTGAGAGAAACGCTCCAGTTCCTTCTCCATACCAAATGTTCCTATCACATAGCCACCTTTTACAATACTGGTCGCATCTAAATGGTGCAGCGCAAACATGTATGGCTCCATAGCATGGTAACTAACCCCATTAAAGGTAGAGGCACGCCAAACCATCTCATTAACACCAATGTTTTTTAATCCAGCAAGTGGAGCCTCGCTTCCAATAGGGTCTTCCCAGTAGCGGTCGTGTATGGTTACTCTCACGTTGTCGTGGTCCTTTAGAGAAGCTACTACTTCCGGAGCAGTCATAACCGTGCGATTAATTTCGTGGTTACCAGGTTCGTAGTTATTGCGTTTCCAGCGCATATCTGCCGGCACTGTGGTATAGTTCAGCACAATGTTTGGGTGGTTCTTGTACAGCGCAGGGTCAATCCCCATTTCCCGCATCACTTCCACGCTTGGCTCTGCAAGGTAATCGGCCAGGCGGTGGTTGTTGGTTAAATGTACAAACACATTCAGCTTCAGTTTCAGGTCCGGGCGGTAGGTGGCTATTTTGGTGCCCATGGCGGCATAATGCTCATAAAGAACTTTGCAACGCCAGTCTATCCAGGCTTTTTTGGCGTCGGGGTTGCTCATGAGCCAGTTATAACTGTTGGCAAATCGTTGGGGATCGCCTGCCTTGTAAACAGGAATTTGCATTTGCGACTCCTTCTGAAATCGCTGCAGGTTGGTATCGTTGTAACCTGAGGCAAGCGTACCGAAGGTAAACAGTTTGGGCCGGGCCATTACCAGCGAAATACCATCAAAAGCGGGTTCTTGTGCATATCGCTCACACACTTCATTTACAATGGCATTTACAGATTGCATTACACGCGGGTCAGCCGCATTATAGTTTGGGTCGGCTCCATGCCAGTAGCCATACCAGAGCTTTCCGTCTTTGTTTATGTTAATGGCCGTTTCGTGGCCCGCATGAATAAGCGCTGTGTCGGCTAAGGCATATTTGTTTAAGCTGGGCAGCGTGTGGATATGCAGTCCGGCTGTAAATTTGATTTGCTGCTCTGCTAGCCGCTTAAGCAGATAAGCAGGGTAGCCTGCAGGATGCGGACGCTGGCCACCCTGTGCCCCGTCAATATCAGGCTGAAAAGGTTCTACAGCAGTTCCGTAAAGAGGCCCCGCATACCAGGCAAGCGGATATTCCAGTTCTGTTTGCCCAAAGGACTGCATATACTGCAGCAGCCGGTCTGTGGCTTTAGTAAAACCCTCCAGGTCGCGACCGGTACCGAAGTTATGAAACAGCACAGGATCTTCGTAGTAAATGCCGGCGCTTCGGGCAGGCACGCTGCCTGAGAAACGGCCTTTAGCAGAAGCTACAGCAAAGTCTTTTAACCTGTAAATTTTAATATGCTGAACGGCAGCTGGCAGATTGGGCTCTGCTGTCATAAAAATGAAAGCCTGCTTTTTAGACCGGGGCCAGAACACTACCCTATGCTCCTGCATTTTATTTGAGAGCGGGTATTCGCCTCCTGTGAACACACCCGTATGCACCTGAAAGTCTATGATGTTACCAAAATTCTGCAACATTACTTCCATAGACCTTGGTTTATCATCCGGGTAAGAGATAATAGCCAAATGAGGCTCATTTACCTCTTCAACCTCAAAATCAAGGGCAAAGCGGTCCCGTTTTTTAGTGCCTCCTTCACGGTAAGCTCCTATAGGTAAATTATGGATAACCGTGCCTCCTGTTTCTCCGATTGGTTCCTTTTTTACGGCATCCAGCTCCACTAACAATGTTTGTTGTGCAGCCTTTGTTATAGCTTTGTTCGAAGCCGCTACTACCTGCACGGCAGCTTTGGTTTTTTTCTGCTGCTTGTTCTCGGTATAGTGCAAGGTGAGATTATAACCTCCCGGTTGGAGTGCCGGGAGGTTCAGCTGTACCTGTGCTTTTCCGAATGCTTTTACCGATTGATTTTGCACGTTGCCTTGCTCTACTATTTTCCCCTGGCTGTTGGCAAGTTCAAACCGGAGGTCTTTCAGCTCGACTGGCTGCTCTCCTGCGTTGCGCACCACCACGGGCACCACGCCAGGTTGAGCGGCTTCTAAAAAAGGATCGATAATAGCGACATCTGCCACCAGCTTTCCAAATTGCTGAAAAGCCTTGCGTGCCTCAGCCTCTGTAAACTCTCTGTTGTAAATATAAAACTCGTCTAGCGTAGCCTGGCACGACTCTTCTCCTTTTGCATTGGCGGCACCAATAAAAAAAGAATCGTAGGCTACAGGGGTCCATTGTGGCATCCATCCGATAGAAGCAGGTTTACCGTCTACGTAAATAGAGGCTCCTTTTAATACATTCCAGGTAAAGGCCAAGTGGTGCCATTCGCTATCGCTCCAGCTATCTATTTTATGGTAATACACATAGGAGTCGCGCTTATCTTTCAAACTAAAGCGGATAAACCGCCCACGAAACATTTCGATTTTAAAACTGTTGCTGCCACTGGTTTGCGGGCCGCTTTCCTGAAATATGGTAAAGGGGTCTATCTGTTTTCCATCTTTTAAAGTTGGCACTTGCAGCCACATCGCAATAGTGCCTTCAGACTTCTGCAGATTACCCTGTGCCGGGTACTGGAGCACCTGACCAGGCATAAAAGAAGCGGCTTTACCCTTTACACCGTTCACTGCTCCAGGGTGCTTGCTCTTGTTAACCGGGTTGTTGCTTCCGATTGCATTTGCTTTATAGCCAGCTTCAAAATCGAGCTGAAACAGAACCTGTAATTCTTTTATTGCAGGTTTTTCCTCTTGCCAGGCAGCCGGTATGGCCGCCGCAGCAAAAGGTTTGGTTGCTAAAAGAAAAAGAATAAAATATGCCGCTTGCTTTATCATGATGCTTATTCTACAATAACTGCTTCGATGTTAAGGTATTCTCCTATTTTCTTGATAGTTTCTGCGTGGTGCCCTACTCCTAAGGCAAAGTGGTGTGTAGGTCCTTCTTTTACCCATTTCTTTAGAAATGTTCTTACATCCGGCTTAAAGTAACCTCTGGTGTTTGTGTTTCCAGTTGGCGGAATTGGACCTTCTACAGATGTACCTTCTGCAATTACAAATTTAAATTTTCCATCGTAGGTAGAGGTAATGCTAAGCATGGTAATAGGCCCCTCTTTTATTTTGAACTCTACTCCTGCCCCAAAACCAGGTTTACCATGGTACTTTTTCAGGCTACGGAGCACTGGTTTACCTTGGGCAATGGTAACGTTATGCGGACCGTCGTGCCCCACCAAAATAAAGTTTTCCTTAAAATCAACCGGGTGGAATTCTGCAAAACTGCCCCCAATACCCAGGCGCTCCATTATCATCATGGCAATGCAGCACTTCAGGTCAGACTCGCCACACATAGGGAAGCCGGCGCCAGTCAGAAGGGAGTTTCCTACAATCAGGTTTGTCATTACCTGCCGGGTTTCGCTGTTCTCGGGTCCTTCGTAATAGTAAGCCAGGCCATCTAGCTTTTTGTCTTTCACAAACTCTTCTAGCGCTACCGATACGCGCGCAGCAACTTCCAGGTCTGTTTCGCGGAGCTTTTCAGAAATTGGGTCTGATACGGGGTCGGGTGTATCAAAAAATTCCAGGATACGCACCTTTTCTTTATCTACATCTGTTGCAGCAACCTGCTGAAATTTGTTTACAATTTCGTGGGCTTCGCACTGCACGATATGCAAGCCAAAATGAGAGGTGAGCATGGTCGCATCTGAGTGCATATCGAGCATGGCCTCTATGGGGTGTCCTATATGGCCTATCCGGGCCGTTTTCAGGTCGTGCAGCACACGAGCAATATTGCAGTAGGTACTAATTTCTGCTTCTGCAGCAGGGTCGTCGTGCAGGGTACCAATAATAACGTCGGGTGCTTTTTTACCCATTCTAACGGCTACACCTGTAAACTCAGGAAGAGAGCAGATATCGTCGTTGTACAGTTGTTGGTAGGTAGAGGCTTTGCTGTAATTCAGGGCTTTATCGGGTTGCAATGCCACCAGCACCACAGGCACATCAAGGCTTTTGATGATAACGCCAAACGTACTGGAGGTGGCATAGGTCAGCATGTCGCAGAATACAAGATCCAGGTTTGCTGCTTTTAATTTTGGCAGCAGCTCGTATGCCCCCTGCACATCGTCTACCATTCCGAAATCAAATACCTCTACCTGGTTCTTCTCAACCTTTTCGAGGAGTATGGCCTGCTTCTCCATCATTTGCTCATAGAGGCCTTCGAATTGTTCCCAATACTTGGCGTATCCTACTCCGAAAATCCCGACTCTTGGAATAGTTTCTTTTCTTTTCTTTATGACTGGCATATTATCAGGCTTTACTACCGTTTCAGCCACTGTCAGTTCTTCGAATTGGTTCATAATTTCAGGTTTAATATTTCAACAAATATCTTTACGCACTAGGTTTTTAAATACACACTTTTATTTCTCAAAATTTTATAATAACCAAATTGCATACAGGTAAATCTGATTTTCTATACTTGGCCTATTACAATTGGGTGGTCCACTAAAGGCTCTTCTTAAATACCATTAAGCTGCCACTGTAATCATCAGCTTAAATTATTCAAATGAAAATGGCCTTTCAGAGGCTTTTCTCATGTCAGCACCTTTAGGGTTCCCTCTTAGCACCCCCTCAATAGAAAAAACATTTATCGTTTTATAATTCTGAATTGGGTGCAGCTATAGTTGATGCAACCAACTCAATTATTCTAATGAAAAAGGTCTTCCAGAGGCAATTATACCTTGTTAGGGCTAAGGGCTGAGTTAATATACTTTTTATATTAACTATTAATAGGGATAGACAACTTAACGCACTAAGTTAAATAATTTTGAATAATTTTCCTTATCATATTTGCTTAATTTTGAAGCTTTGTTTGCCTTTTAGCCGCCTAAACTTCAGACAAAGCGAATATGCTTGCTGCTGTTCTACTCTATAATGGTTAATTCGAGCTGGCGTGTAACCGATTTACGGGAGTCAACAGTTTGATTCGTTCCGACGAAGGTGACTTGGTAGGTGCCGGGCTGAGTATACACAAAATTGTAATTTTCCAGCGCGTTAGTGCCTATATTCTGAATTGGCCTCCCTGTATCGGGGGGCACTTTCGTAAAATAAAGTGGCTTTGAAACGTACCAGTCTTCACTCTCAGGAGCGTTAACGCCGCCACCTATAATCACTAAGTCTACAGCCGGGTTTCCTCTTGTTGTCCAGGTGTTGGCATCGTTCTTTATGCTGAATGGCAGCCACCCGGCATTCTGCAGCGAGGCAACAGGAATGGCAGTAACGTTTGGCAACACAGTTTTAGCGTTAAAAGCATGCACAATCCAGTTTCCGGCTGCCTTGGCAGGATCTGTTTGCCCTACAAATTTGAAGGCAAAAAACAGAGGCTTACCAGGCTCTACCAAATCAGAAACATGTAGCGTACCGGAAGGCGTTATAACAGTGTTGGGCGCAATAATGGCCCGGTCGGTTATATCGGTCCAGTTGGCAGCCAGAACACCTTCTTTGGTAAGGGCAGCCAAATCAGAAGACACCATTAGGCGGAGAGAATTGATCTGAGTGCCTCCCCCACCATACTGGGTCGTAACATCCAGCTGCGGTATACCCCCTTCTACAGCCGTTCGTTCTCTGAAATTGTAATCGGCACCAGCCACACCAGAGTAAAAGGTGATGTGCCCTGCATAGCCGGAGAAGTTAAACTGTACTGTTTCTCCAACCTTGTAAGTTTGTTTTTCGACCTGCACATCGAAGTCTGGCGTTACCACATCCAATGTTTTGTTGCAGGACATGAAGGCAACAGTGAGCACTATCAAATATAAATATCTCATAACTCAAGAACAGTTTAGTAACCTGGGTTTTGTGTAAGCGATTTGTTCAGCGACATGTCGTAAGTCGGAATCGGAAGCAGAAGGTTTCTTTCGCTTATGTTTGTCTGAGCCAGCACGTGCCCCTGAACTGCGCCATTGGTCAGAGCCCAGGCCATATAAGCTTTCATATCTCCTACAAAGTTACCCCAGCGTATCAGGTCGGGTCGCCTGATTGCTTCAAAACAAAACTCTCGGGCTCTTTCGTCTTTTATCGCTTGCCTGAAATCTTCCTGCCCCATTCCTCCTGGTAGATCGGCCTGCACATCAGGTTTGGGGGGATTAGGCAGCATCAGACCGTAGCCTCTTCTTCTGACCTCGTTTATGGCATCGTAAGCCTCTGCGGTTGGTCCTGCAATTTCGTTCTCTGCCTCAGCAATCATCAGCAGGATATCGGCATACCGGAGTATCGGGAAATTTTGGGGCGATGTGCTGATGTCTTTAGGCGATACCACCTCATACTCTCTTCTCCACTTGCCAAGGGTGCGCCTCCAGATGTCGTTATTAGGAGTATACACAGCAGGGTTACCGGCATAAGTAAAGGGAGCAATGTTCCAGTCTCTGCGCAGGTCCGGAGAAGCCTGGGGCAAATCGGTGTTTGCGAGGTCTTTTTCGTAGAGGTCGAACAGTTTTCTGGTTGCAAGCACTGACCCGCCGCTTATGCCTTTTTCCCGGTCAGCCGGGTTTCTGATTCCGCCCCTGGCTCCAATGTAGTAAGTGTATTCGCTAAATGCCCCTGTATTATTACCATAAAATTCTATCTCCCAGATGCTTTCTCTTACATCGTATTGGTCTTTTGCATATTTAATAAATATGTCAGTGTAATCAGGGTTGAGAGCGTGTTTTCCGGAGTTTTTCACTATTCTTGCCCAAGTGAGTGCCTCAGCATACCTAGAGGCATCTCTTAGCGGGAAACCGGCCATAGTCAGGTTTACTCGGGCTAAGATTCCCTGCACGGCAGACCTGGATATTCTGCCTCCATAGCTTATACCTCCCTCGGAGCCAGCACCTGCCACCTCTTCTACCAGGCCTTCTGCTTCTGTCATATCTCGTATAATCATCTCGTATACTTCTTTCTGAGGTGTGCGCGGCACATTTACATCTGATATGGAAGGTGTGGCCGTTAGCAGCAAGGGCACATCGCCGTAGTTACTCACCAGCAGAAAGTAGTAGTAAGCACGAAGGAACATGGCTTGCCCTTTGATTCTGTTTCTGGCAGCTTCGGCAATGTTGGGATTGTCTACAACAGCCAACAGTAAGTTTGCCCGGTAAATACCCTGGTAAAGTGTTTTCCAGAAGTTTGTAATTTGGGCATCGGCAGGCGTATAAATGTAAGCTGTGGTGTTTGCCTGGCCGGTGTTGGTATATTCTATATCTGTGCTCACGTTTAGCCAGTAAGGCACTACATCCCCATACATCGCCTGCGAACCCAACACATCGTAAACACCTGCCAGAGCGGTCTCCAACTCCCCCACCGTACTGTAATTGGGGGCTATAAAGTTTGTAGGCTCGGTATCCAGAAAGTCTTTGCAAGAGGTGCTTCCCAGGCAAAGCAAGGAGGCGAATAAATAATATTTAAGTCTCATATCTAGGAAAATAAGATTACAACGAAGTGCTTAAACCGAAAGTAATGGTCCTGGCTAACGGATAGGCGGCAAAGTCAAAACCTGGTGTAAGAGCCGAGTGTCTGGTAGAAACATCTGGGTTAGAGCCGGAATACTTCGTCCAGGTAAAGAGGTTTTGGGCAGAAGCATACACCCTCAGTGACTTCAATTTAATTTTGCTGATAAAGGCTTCGTTAAAGTTGTAGCCAAGCGCCACTGTTTTTAAGCGCAAGAAAGAAGCGTCTTCTACTACCCTGCTAGAGTAGTAAGTATCGCGCTGACCGCCGGTTCTGAACAAGGTATTGCTCGGGTTCTCCGGAGTCCAACGGTTCTCGTAGCTGGCATATTGGTTCAGGGACCGGGTACGCTTGGCATTGCCCTCCAACAACAGGCGGTTTGCATTTATAACATCGTTGCCATAAGACCACTGAAAGAAAACGTTCAGGTCGAAACCTTTGTAGCTAAAGTTGTTGGAGAAACCGCCTACATGTACAGGCAGCCCACGGCCTATTACAGTAAAGTCCATTTCGTTTACCACCAGGTCACCATTTATATCCTGGTATTTTATGTCACCAGGTTGAATGTTCGCACGTGGTTGTCCGTTTGTTGAGATATTGTCTTTAAGCACATAATTGCCCAACACCCAGTCAAAGTCCTCATACTGATACACGCCATCCCAAATCAGGCCATAGATTTGCCCTATAGGTTGCCCTACCTGCGCAATGTAGGGTGAAGTGTTCCTGAAGTCCGTATCAAAAGCGACCTGGCTTAGCAGGGAAGTCTGGCCTTCATTTAAAGCAATTATTTTGTTCTGATTGAAACTGATGTTAAAGCTGGTACTCCAGCTGAAATCGTTTTTCTGGAGGTTAACGGTATTAAGTGTTAGCTCAAGCCCCTGGTTCTGCAGCTTCCCAATGTTTTTAAAGGCAGTAGCGAGGCCAGAGGTATTGGTCAGACCTGTGGCATAAGGCAGGCTGGCATTCAGCAGCAAGTCTCTTGTAGTTTTGCGGTATACATCTACTGTTATCTCTACCCGTCCTTTTAGCAGGCTCAGATCGTAACCAATGTTGGCTTGCTCAGTTGTTTCCCATTTAAGCTCGGGGTTACCATAATTCTCCAGGAGCGCCCCTCTGGTGGGCGAACTGTTGTTAAAAGAATAACCACCATAGCGCGGCACGCTCAACTGGGTCAGGTAAGGGAAATCAGAAACGCGGTTATTACCTGTAAGTCCGTAGCTTAAGCGGAGTTTGGCATCATTAATAATGCTGATGTTCTTGATAAACCCTTCGTCAGACATTCTCCAGGCAAAGGCAGCTGAAGGAAACGTGGCCCATCGGTTACCTGGGGCAAATTTAGAAGACCCATCGTTCCGGATAGAAGCCGTGAACAAATACTTTGATTTGAAACTGTAATTTACACGACCTAACAGCGAAGCCATGGACCAGCGGGAACTGCTGGAGAAGCCAATGTTTGTATCTGCCTCATCCAGTCCATCTATGCCAAGTGCTTCATTTAGAACGTTGGTCGCCGAAAACCCATAATTAGCATCTGTTTGATGTTGAATAGTAAAGCCTCCAACCACATTAACATGATGATGCTGGTTAAAAGTCTTTTTGTAAGTTAGAGTGTTTTCGTTGAGCCAGTTAGTTACAGGTCTGAAGTTAACCGATCCGTTTACGCCCTCTGCTCTTCTGCTATTACCATTGGTTGTAAGAGAATTAAAAAAGGCATCGCGGCGCACCATCATATTAGTAACCCCTCCGGATACTCTTAAAGTCAGGTCTGGTGTAAGGGCATACTGTGCATAAGAGTTAACATTCAGATTGTTTACGCGGGTTTCGCGAAGTTCATTTTTAGCCGATAAAATGGGATTAACCCTAAAATCGTTGCTGAGCATTGTTGGGTCAAACAGTTCATCTAATACCTGGTCTCCGGCTCCGCCCACAGGCCGGAACCCCCAAACAGAATACAGCAGGCTTAAGCCACTGTAGGTCATGGTATGCGAGGTGTTCGACACAATAGCTCCATAAGTCAGTTCGCTGCTGTAGTTGGCATTAATACCAACTTTAAGCTTCTTGCCTACTCCCTGATCCAGTGTAAGCCTGCCCTGGTAGCGCTTAAAGCCAGAGTTTATAACCAACCCCTGCTGGTTTATGATATTCCCTGATATGGAATAATTAGTAGCCCCATTTCCGCCTCTTATCGACAATTCGTGGTTCTGAATAGGCGAACGCTGATATATTTGCTTCTGAAGATCGATACTTTCCACATTTCTATAATCTTCCAGTGTTTTCTCACCGGTAAAATATACATTCTCGGCAAATTCGGGCTCCAGCTCACTCTGGTACTTCACAAACTCATAGGCTCCCATAAGCTCCAGCGGTTTCGGGTTTTCAGAAAGCCCAAAAAAAGTATTATAAGTAATCACAGGTGCCCCGGCTTTTCCTCTTTTTGTAGTAATCATAATAACGCCATTTGCTCCTCTGGCCCCATAGATGGCCGTAGCGGAGGCATCTTTCAGAATATCGATAGATTCTATATCGCTTGGGTTAATGGAGTTCGCCATTGAAGTCTCCATCGGGAACCCATCTACCACGTAAAGTGGCGAGGTATCCTGTGTTAAGGACCCGGCTCCCCGAATTACAATGTTGTTGTTAGAGCCAGGCTGCCCATCGTTGCCCGATACTGTAACACCAGCCACACGACCAGCAAGAGCCTCGTCAAACGATTTCACAGGGGCTTTCTCTACATCCTGCATCCTGACCTGCCCTATGGCACTGGGTACATCTTCTCGTGCAGAAGTACCATAGCCAATTACCACTAGTTCCTTTAATTGATTCTGATTTGCCTCCAGTGCCACATTTATAACACCACGGCTGTTTACTGGAATTTCCTGGGTCGCAAAACCCAGATAAGAAACTACTAATGTAGCAGTAGCAGGCACCTTTATAGAAAAACGCCCTTCTGCATTTGTTGTAGTTCCATTACTTGTTCCTTTTTCTACAATTATAGCTCCCACCATAGGCACCTCATCTGCAGCGGCAATTACTTTACCACTTACAGCAGCAGCTTGCTGTGTCTGTGCTGCCAGATCCCCTACACCCAGCACTAGCCCCACCATGATACAAACTAACTTTAACGTCAGCACCTTAGCTAAAAAGTGTTTCATGCTTCTTTCTCAATTTATGGTGATTATGATAGATTTCTTTTTTTTGAGAGACGATTAAAAATGAGACTGTTGGCGACTAACAAATCCAGAAAAGGTTAAAGCTGCACATTATTAGAAAGAAATATGTACAACTTACAATGCAAGTTTAATATTAGACCAGCCTAACGCACTAAGTTAAAATCAGATAAAAATTTTTACCTTATCAGGTAGCGGTTTGTCGCTCCAACTTTTCTTTCAGATCAAACACAACAGGTTTAATTTTAGGAATAAATACTGCCAGCAATACAAAAGCGATAGGATACATCAGACCAGAAACCACCCAAAGAGGTCCATACGAATAGTCTTGTATCACCATACCGATAAGCGGGTTCATAACCATACCAGACACCGCACCAGCTGTACCCGAAAGTCCTACTACAGTAGAGGTGGCATGTCGTCCAAAAACATCAGAAATAGCCGTAATGTAATTGGTAATCCACAGTCCGTGCGCTAACATCATAACTGCCATTAAGAAAATAGCTACCTCCACCGACGACACCCAGGCAATAAGTGGAGCAACCAATGTAATGAAAGCCGCCACTCCCATTACAGCTTTACGGGCAAAATTTACTGAATGCCCCCGCGCAATAAGCCTATCAGACACCCAGCCTCCCATAATATTAGAAATACCAAGGGCCAGAAACGGAATCCAGAAGAGCTCTCCTACTCGCTCAAAAGAAACCCCACGTTCCTGATTCAGGTATTTTGGAACCCAAAACATCAGAAAGTAAAATATAGGATCAAGTAAAAAGCGTACTAGCACAAAAATCTGTACCTCTTTGTTTTTTAATAGCTTTAGGAAAGGAATAGCAGCCGCTTTTGGTTCTGGTTCCACCTCTTTCAGTTCCTGGCCTGCATGCTGTTTTTTCCGCCAAGGCACCAATACCCACACCAGCACCCAAACAATACCGACTAAGCCTGGAATTGCAAAACTCCAACGCCACCCCATTTGCGACGATATAAGAATAGTAATGGGAGGTGCCAGCACAGCCCCTATTGCAGATCCGCCAATGGCAATGCCGTTAGCCAACGCCCGCTCTTTTTTACCAAACCACTCATACACCGTTTTGGCAGCACCAGGAAAACAACCTCCTTCACCTACTCCTAGCAAAAACCTAAAGGCTAGTAAGTGATAAAAATTCGTCATAACCCCATGCAGGCTATTGGCCACAGACCACACTCCTACAGAAAGGGCAAGTCCTGCTTTGCCTCCAATCCGGTCGATGAGCCTGCCTCCTATAGTAAACATCAGGGCATAACTGATCAGAAAGCTGGTATTCACTAAACCATACTCCACATCAGTAATACCAAATTCATCTTGTATTTTAATTATTGTCATAGACAGCACCTGGCGGTCTAGAAAGTTTAAACCTGTTGCCAGAAAAACAAGCACTAAAATGAACCAGCGGATTTTTGGAGACATAATCTTAACGCACTAAGTACATACAATAGTAAATATTTTTTAAATAACTACCTAACATTTGTAAGCTATATTTAAAAATATTTCTCTCTCCCAAATACCAATCAATCAACTTAAAATAGTATTAAATAAGA
This sequence comes from Pontibacter sp. 13R65, assembly GCF_047525655.1. Classification (NCBI taxonomy): domain Bacteria; kingdom Pseudomonadati; phylum Bacteroidota; class Cytophagia; order Cytophagales; family Hymenobacteraceae; genus Pontibacter; species Pontibacter sp. 13R65. Next base: position 36,268 of record NZ_JBLIQL010000004.1, on the reverse strand, counting down.
AAAATACAGTATACTATAAGCACATAATAGGATATAAAATATCAGAATCGAAAAATTACAAACCTAACGCACTAAGAAAATAATTATAGTTAGTTGGTTTATTAGCATGTAAAAGATCCTTGCATCTAAACACTCTTGCTAGCTTACATGAGTTAACATAGAAAACAAATCTGCGTTGCACCTGCCACCACTTTAGGACCACCTACGATTGGTGTAAAGCAAGCTGTACATAACTTAATTGCTAGCAGGAGGAAAAGGGCATTACAATTAGTAGAGGCTGCTAACTAGACTGCGCCTTACAAGTAGATAAACTTAACACGATGAGTTACAGATAATTTTATTAAGAGTATGCTTTAGAAACAGATAGCTACTTGTCGTTGTACTCTGGGTTTGCAACAATGGCAAACTTATACTTATCGCCGCGGTAAAATGACTTCTCTATTTCAAGTACTTTTTCTGGCTGACACAGCACTACGCCGTCTAGAATAAAAACTGGTAACTGCTTGTTAACTTCAAAGTTGTTGTCCGAAGCGCCAGGCTCTAAAATGTCGGCACTGAGCGTTTGCTTGATATCGGTTATTTTATGATGGTATTTTTCTTCGTAGACCTTAAAATAAGAGATTTCTGTTGACATCATGTTGATTTTAGGGCATAGCTTCAGGCAGATATACCTTACTTCATCTTTGATGATAACATCATCAGCGTATCGAAGCTGGTGAATCTTTAGCACAGGACCTTCCATGATAAAATGCTTGCCACTTATTTCAGATGAAATACCGTGCTGCAGAATAGTCTTTTCCAACACAATATTTTTGGGATTGAATCCCTCTGCCCTTAAACTCTCATTGAAACCACGACGGGTAGAGTCGATGGACCCTAAAGTCCGTAAGAGGTGGTGATCTTCTGTACGATTAAGTACAAAAGTTCCTTTTCCTTTTATTCGTTGCGCCCACCCTTTAGACTCAATCTCTAATAAGCTTTTACGGGCAGTAGTATTGCTGACATTATAGCTTTTGATGAGTTCGTTTTCAGAAGGTATTTTATCACCTGGCTGCAGCTCCCCCATTTTAATTTTCTCTATAATTTCCTCGCTGATCGAAATGAATTTGGGCTTCATTGAAAAAGATAAATAGTATAACTGCCTCAATATATCAATTGTTAGTTAAATATTATCCGCAAGTCCATAAAATTGTAGAAAGTAAACGATTTAGGAACATCAAACTCAATTGCTATTTTATCTCCAGTTTCATCAAGGATAAAAGGCTTAATTAATTACCCCCTATAGGTTCATTATCCATAAAAAAGTTAAAACCGTATTAGATCAGGCTAGAGTTTAAAGCATAAAAGTCTATTTTGACGGAAAAGATTCATAAAAAACAGAAAAGCCTTACCGGACTAGATAAGGCTTTTCTGTTGATAAGAGTCCTACAAAGATCAGGCTTCTTCTATCTTACCGCTTGCTTTGAACCTATTAGTTGCAGATGGATGGTAAAGGCTGGCTCTATTTATCCACATACTGGGCCGGTAAGTAACAGGTTGCACGCTGTGTCAGACGATTTAGACCAAAGTAGCCTGGCATCCTGACAAATGGACATCAAATAGGTTATTCCCTTCTCTCTCTTTTGCATCAATCCGACCGGGGCATGCAGTACACCTGCAGCTCGTTTAGAAAGCAGCTAGCTTCAGGGCATGAGCATAAAAAGGAAGTGTTGCATTATTGTTGTTCATTGCTATTGTACTGGCAAAACAATTGTTTGAGGCTGTAGCCCCGGTGACTGGAACGTTACTTTAACCTCTCCTTTCTTTTGCTCTGCTTGCAAATACGCTAATAACTTCCCTCGTAATGCTTTACGCTTATTTGCTTTGTAATCTTCATGGCTCACCAGGCTTCCGCTTTCAAGCCCTAGAAGCTTAGCAGGTCCCTCTACAGTTACGGCTATTTCATTTTCAGCATTGTAAACGGCATTACCTTCGCTATCCACAATGTCAATCACAATGTGAGCTACTCCTTTCTTGTCTGCTTTAAGAGATTGCTTGTCTACAGTTGCTTTTAAGGCGTAAGGCGAGCCTGTTGTTTTCAGAACGTGTTGGGTAACCTCTTTGCCATTTTGATAGCCTTTAACTAGTAACTCCCCTGACTGGTAGTCTACTTCCCACTCCAGCACACGGGCTTTGGCCTGAGTATAAGGTTTCCTGCCAAGCGACTTCCCGTTCAGGAACAATTCAGCCTCATCGGCATTGGTATAACAGCTAACTTTTATTTTGTCTCCTGCAGCCCAGTTCCAGGCAGGTGTTAAAGGCTGGTAACGCTGGCCCTCGACTTGCTCCTGTACCTTAGCGGTGGCAATATATACCATAGGCTTATCTGACCAGAGACTTTGCCTGAAAAAATAATCAGGTTTAGGGAAGCCTGCCAGGTCCAGTAATCCTGCTCCGCTGCTGCGAACAGGCCAGCTTCTGGCTTCTCCCATAAAGTCGAAAGCTGTCCAAAGAAATTGTGCTGAAATATAATCTAATGTATCTACAGCTAACCAGGCATCTAAACCTTTTCCGTTCTCACTACCATAGATAATACGATTGGGATGCTTTTCATGGTCTTCAGGATAGCGATACTCTTGGTAATTGTAACCTACCACATCCAGTTCATCCGGATAAGTGGTAAAATTAGACATTACTACTCCTGCCAATGCAGCCGTTATAGGGCGTGTTATATCATACTCCTTGGCTACAGCCACTAACCTTTTCGCTATTTCCCCTAATCGGCTGGCAGGGGGATTGTTTGGCTGGTAACCTTTACCATATATTTGCGGATTACGTCCTGTGTTTAGTACCTCATGCGAGTAAGGATCATTTGGATAATCTATTTCGTTGCCAATGCTCCACATAATGATAGAGGCATGGTTACGGTTACGGAGTATCATATCCCTTAAATCACGCTCTGCCCACTCAGCAAAATGTTCGTGATAACCGTCGTTACCAGGCTTTCCAACATTCCAGCCTTCAATCCATTTGTTCTTACCTAGTTCCCATTCATCAAATGCTTCATCCTGTACTAAAAATCCCATTTCATCACACAGTTTGTAGATATAGTCCTGATGCGGGTAATGGCTCATTCTAATGGCATTACAACCTAGTTCTTTCAGAGCTTTAAGGCGTCTTACCCATACTTCCTCCGGAACAGCTGCTCCCAGAGCTCCCGCATCGTGATGGAAGCATACGCCCTTCAGCTTTATATTTTCGTCATTCAGGAAAAAGCCTTTGTTCGCATCAAAGCGGAAATTGCGGAAGCCTACTTTTTCTACATAATTATCTGTTTTCTTTCCGTTTACATAAGAGGCCACGTGTAGTTCGTACAGGTTCGGATCATCCACAGACCATAGCTTAGGATTCTTTACCTGGAAGGCTAAACGAGCTTCTGCCTCCTGCCCTGCCTTCGCCTGTATTTTCTGACGGTTATCTGCTATAGTTTTCCCTTGCTTATCGCGCAGTTCTGCTCTTACTTCTATGTCGGCTGCTTTCTTAGATTTGTTATTTAGCGACACAACTACCTGTGCAGAAGCATTGCTCTGACTAACTTCGGGTGTAGTGAAGGCAACACCCCAAACCTTAATGTGTACAGGCTCTACCGCCATTAAATACACATTGCGATAAATACCGGAACCAGGATACCACCTCGAATCGGCAAATTTTGTATGATCTACTTTAACCGCGAGTATATTTTTACCCTTCTTGTTAAGATGCTGGGTAAGTTCGTAATAAAAGGAGGTGTAGCCATTGGGACGTTTCCCAAGGTAATGGCCGTTAATCCACACTTCACTGTTTTTGTAGACACCATCGAAGTACAGAAACAGGTTCTTTGAGCGGACATCAGAAGTTAGTTCAAAGGTTTTCCGGTACCAACCAATGCCGCCAGGCAGGTAACCCGTGCTACTTGCCCACTCCGGACTGAAAGGGCCTTCGATACTCCAGTCGTGTGGCAACTCTACTTCACGCCAGTTCTTATCATCAAAACCTGGTGTTTCTCCACTGGTAACATCCCCTTTGTAAAACTTCCAGCTGTCGTTGAACAGCACTTCTTTTCGCACTTGCTGCGCCATTAAGCAATCAGGTAAGCAAACAAACAGCAGCCCTATCAAGCTTAGTAAAAGTTGATTTTTCATTTAAGACTTTTTAGTAATGGTTTGACATTTACTTTGGTAACTAAAGACATTTAACAGCTGAGTTCTCTCCTGGTAAACTATAAATCACGGCTTTATCACATCTACTTTAGGACAGCTACCAAGGTAGTTACTGATCTGGGGGCCAGGGTTATCTCACTGTTGTTTTTTAAAATACTTCCGGGCATAAGGTTCTCTGTTGCTGTAGTCACATAAGGTCTGACCTTACCAATATTTCCCCCCTTCACATTCAGCTTCATTTTTGCAGCGTTAATACCTGCGTTAACTACTACTGTGATCAATTGTTTGTTGGCAGCATCCACATAAGAGGAAGCTAGTAAAGCATTATCTTCAGTTTTTCCACCAGTTAACTCCGTATGCACCCGTGTGGCACCAGGACGAACAAAGCGGCTATAATTACCTAACGCCCAAAGCATTTTACTTTCATAGTAGTTGCCGTCTGTTTTATTATGATCTATATACACTAAACCATCCTTATAGTTATAAGGCGACACCGCTAGCCACCATTGCCAGGCTGTTGCATTCGCAACGGTTAAATCATTATGTATAACACGCGCCATGTAAATGGCAGGATCGATACCTAAGTCTCGTTTATTCCCTTCTATCTCACCAGCATTGTCGCCTAAAATACAATATTCCGATTGCCAAAACTTTAAATTAGGTACACTAGCAACCTTTTCAGCCAATTGTCTTCTTTTGTCTACTGCCTGGTCAAAGGGTGAGGTTGTAAAATAACTATGACCTGAAATTACTTTTCCAACATGCGACAAGCTTCCGATGTAATGTGGTGAGCTACTGGTAAAGAAGGCATCAACCTGGTTCCCTCTGTTTGGTTTATCATCAACGGTATAGAGGTAATCAATTTTTCCAGCTTCTGCTATGTCTATGGTAGTATTTATTTTTTTTCTTTCGAGAGATGTGTTTAGGGCTCTTACAATACCCGCCACATTCTCATTCATGAAAGGTGTACCTTCCTGCCCACCGTCACTCCAGTCCCATTGCGGCTCATTAACAGGGCTTATGTATCGAAATTGAACACCATGTACTCGCTCTACTCCCTGAACTACTTCAGTCAGGTAATCAGCAAAGGCATCATATTTATCTGGTGCGAGATTAGGCTTCCCATCAGAAGCGAACGCTTTCCCGTTAGTTGTCAGGTTCACAGGCGGACTATTCGGGAAAGCCAAAAAGTTTTCTACACCTCGCTCCTGCGCAGCTTTCAGAAACCATACTTGCCCTGCCTGCCGCTGCCAGTTGTAGCTTCCGTCGTCATTCAAAAAGGACTCCGCTCTTCTCCATTCGTCTTTAATGCCACTCTGTTCCGCTTGCTGTGTACTTCCCGCTCCAATGTTAAAGCGCCACAGCGATAAGGCTATTCCTTTAGGCTGGCCACTGGTGCTGGTATCGGTACTAAAAAGCAAATCTGCGATGGCATTTCTTTTGACATCAGGCCAGTTCCCTACAAATTGGCAAGCCCAGGCATCAGAGGCAGCAAAATTATCAATGGTCTGGTAGGTGTCAGATATATTAATGTTTGCTGTTATCTCTTTTACAGGAACTCCTTTTAAACTTTTATCCTGTCCATCTTCCTGCACATTGCTAGAACATCCAGCTAAAACAAAAAAAAACACTATGGGAGATACGATGTGCAGCGCAAAAAGCCTGCGGCCGGAGAACATTTTCTTCATTTTGGTATACTGAGGATTTCTTTGATAACAGTATAAACAACATGGTGCCACTACTTGTGGCACCATGTTGAAAAAGATTTAATATCCTGGATTTTGCTCCAGTTTATTTCCAGAGGCCTGTATCTCAGATCTTGGAATAGGAAGCCAATAATGTTTCTTTTCGAACCTGCGGCCTTCCAGCGCAATTCTACGATTATACACAAAGTTATCTCCTTGCTTGGCTACTTCTACACCATAAGCAGGAACATTCTCTGTTTGCTCCGCGATCATCCAGCGACGCACATCGTAGAAGCGATGCTCTTCAAAAGCCAACTCCACCTGGCGCTCATTACGGATACGTTCCCGCATCTGGTTTTGGGAGAGCCCTTGTGGCAAAGGCGGCATGTCAACTCCTGGCCGCTGACGAATTTGGTTAATCGCCTCGTATACAGATGCGTCCGGTCCTATGGCTTCATTTTGTGCTTCTGCATAATTTAGCAGAATTTCTGCGTAGCGGAAATAAATCCAAGGCTGTCTACCGGCAACATTCCAAGGATTCTGAATTGGGTTTTCATCATCCATGAACTTGCGCAAATAATAGCCTGTCTGGGAGGTATTCCAGCTGGAAGGGCCATCCTGGCTATCTCTACCGCCTGGTCTGAATGTTTCAACTGCCCTGCCTCTATACTGCGCTCCGTTATACAGAATAGTTGCATAAAAACGAGGATCTCTGTTAGTGTAGGGGTTTTGAGGGTTATAACCTGAAGCCGGATCATTAATTGCCCTGCCATTCGCCATCTCATATGCGTCGACCAGGTTTTGCAAAGGTGTGTTTCCACCCCAGGCATCATACCCGTTAGGCCCGTTGGCTATTTCCAGTGCTGTATGTCTTGAGTTGGGGTTATAATACCGGGCAAATATAATCTCCTTGCTGCTACCCTCTTCGTCTATAAACATATTAGCATAATCTGAACCTAAGGCATACATATTACTACTCATAACATCCTTTGCTGCTTCTGCAGCCTCTTGCCATGTAACTGTGGCGCCATTTTCCTTGTAGAGTGGGCTTGCTCCATAAAGCATCAACCGGGATTTTAGAGCTAAGGCAGCCCCTTTGGTTGCTCTGCCTTTTTGCCAGTTTGAGCTATGGCTCATAGGTAGAATTTCTGCTGCCTCGTTCAGTTCATTCATAACATATTCTAAACCCTCCTGAATGCTGGAACGCTTAAAAATTGCTGGATCATCGAAATCGTCATCTAATTCGGCCACTCTATCACCCATCAAAACTACACGTCCGTAGTTGCGGATTAAGTCGTGGTAGCGAAAAGCCCTGATAAACTTTAGCTCTCCCAATAAAAGGTCCTTATGAGCCTGACTCATCTGTACTTCATCGATATGATTCAATGCGTAGTTCACCTCTCTAATACTGCGGTAGCTTCTTCCCCACAAGGCACCAGCAACACCCGTGTTTTCTGGCGATAATTGTCCACGTTGGATTAACCATGATTGATCGTCGCTTCTATAAATCGATTCGTCGGTAAGAGAACTCCACAGGGCATACTCCCAACCTCTTCCAAACCCTGGAGGGGCTCCGTCACCTTCCTTATCAATTTGCCTAGTTCCTAAGTATCTGTTAATTACAAATGCCTCAAATAACACCGAATCTGCTACTATGGCTTCATCAAACAAACGATCAGTGGGCGTTACGTCAAGAAAATTCTCTTTACAAGATGTAAAGGTGGTTGCCAAGCCTATGGCAAATGCTAAAAATATTTTAGACTTCATAATCTGCTGTTTAAAAATTAAAATCTAACATTTACCCCAAGGTTAATAATTCTCTGTTGCGGATAGAATTGCGCATTACCAGAGTTGGTCTCCGGATCAAAGTCCTTCACCTTGCTAAATGTGAGCAGGTTAAATGCATTTGCATAAATTCTTACATTCTCAATTTTAATTTTGGAAAGCAATTGAGATGGAAGGTTATACCCAAGTTCAACGTTCTTTAACCTCAGGAATGCAGTGTTGTATAACCAGAAATCGTTACGGAAAAGGCCACCACTAACTGAAGATCCGGTTCTTGTATCTACGCGCGGATAAGAACCATCAGGATTTGTTGGGCTCCATCTGTTATCTGCCCATGAGCTAAAGTAGTTACCACTGATGCCTACATCTGGCAGTACATGCTGCCTTACCCTTCCCTGCCCTTGGAACAAGACTGATAGATCGAAGTTTTTATATTCTGCCCCCAGGTTAACACCATATACAATCTGTGGGATATTGCTTAGGTTTGTTCTTACCATATCATCTGCAGTAATCTCTCCATCACCATTATAATCTTCATAAATTAGGTCCCCTAGTCTAGTTCCTGCTGGATGCGGGTAATTATCAAGATCTTCCTGTGTTCTGAAAATGCCAATGGTTTTATACAGCAAATAGCTATTCATCGGTCTGCCTGTCTCTCTTTGGTAATCCAGCACCTCAGGTGCCTCGTCTCTAAACACAATTTTATTAGTAGCATAAGTTATGTTACCTGAAATGTTGTATTTGAAATCTCCTGATGATTTGTTGTATCCGAGGGTTGCTTCAATGCCGTTGTTATCAACTCGTCCTATGTTTTCTGATGGCACCAAAGAATTATAGTTAGGGCTATTGTCATTGTATGGGTTTACTATACCAGTAACGTTAGGTACAGATGCGTTTCTGTATGCAAGTATGTCTTTCCGTTTTTGCTGGAAGTAAATAAACTCAAAGGAAAAATCTTTAAGGAACCTACCATTTAAACCAATATCCGTTTTTTGTGCTACTTCCCAGGTGATCAAAGGGTTTGCCAGTTTTATTAAGTCTATACCTGGTTGCACTACCCCTCCTATAACATATCGGTTATTGAAGGCATAATTGTTAATAAACTGATTAGCAGCAACGTTATCGTTTCCAAGCCTACCATAAGAAGCGCGCAGCTTTAAATCATCAAAGAAGGGAACGCTGTTTCTGAACCAAGACTCCTCAGATATACGCCATCCTACAGAGATACCTGGGAAGTAACCGAATCTGCTAGTACCAGGAAAGATGGAACTACCATCTGCACGCATTTGAACTTCCGCCAAATATTTTTCTTTGAAGTTATATGTTACTTTACCCAGGTAACTTCTTCTGGTAAATACCCAGCTCCAGCCAGCATTGTTCCGTTCGTTTTCTCCTGTTCCACCCTGAGATAATTCAGGTGTAAGAGGTGTAGGAAAGTTTCTTCTACTTGCTTCGAAATGCTCTAAGCGATTCTCACTCTGTTCATAAGCTATGAATGACCCAATACCATGGTCACCAAACTGGCGGTTAAAGTTCAGTTTGATGTTAGCTGTTACAAGTGTAGTGTTCTCCTGTGCCTGGAATAAAGAAGCTTTTGGCTCACCTACCGTAATGGGTCTGTAGGTATCACCTCCTTCATAACTGTACACCAGGTAAGGCTTTGTAAATGATTTTGTAAAATTTTGGCCTTTGTCTACCGAATAGAAACCGTCTACAGACAAGCCCTGTAGAAACGCGAAATCGTAACTAGCTTTTAATATTCCGTTGAAGATTAGTCTCTGGTTGTTATTTAGACCTGCTGCATCGGTACCAATCATAACAGGGTTTATACCACCTTCTACACCTGCAGAAGGAAGACCATTAGGATATCTGGCAGGAATAAAAGGATAAGCCCGATAAGTATTCCAGAATATGCCTCCAGCTCCATATTGTGGAAACTGCCTGTCCTCCTGTCTACCTGATAGTGATACACCTATATTGAATCGATCTGTTATGTTGGCATCTATGTTAGTTCTGAAGTTATATTGCTTGTACTCTGTAGCACCATTTTTATACAGGCCGTCCTGATACAGTGTACCTAATGAGGCGTAATAGCGAACATTCTCAGTCCCACCATTTACTGCCAGGCTTTGTCTATTTTGTAATGCAACAGGATTCAGTACTTCTTTCAGCCAGTTTGTGTTTGGATAGTTTAACGGGTCAGATCCATTTCTAAATAATTCAAGTTCTTCTGCCGTGTAGCGCTGGTTGAGTCCTCCTGCCGTGTTGTTATAGTAATCAATTTCATTAAGAATGGTGGCATAGGTGGCTGCGTCAGCGAATTTTGGCAAACGTGTTGGTGATGAAATGCCTTGGTTAAAGCTATACGAAACAGTAGGCTTGCCCGTAGTTCCACGCTTGGTAGTAACTAAAATAACACCATTGGCTGCTCTGTTACCATAAACGGCTGCAGAAGCATCTTTCAATACCGTTATGCTTTCGATATCGTTAGGGTCCAGGCGATCTAAGCCTCCAATTTGTCCAGGCACACCATCTACTACTATTAATACATCATTATTACCCGTAGTAGCCAAGCCTCTTATTCTTACTTCAGCACCATCATAACCTGGCTCACCACCACGGTTATTGATGATGACCCCTGAAACACGTCCGGCAATAGCATTCGACACATTGGGTTGAGGGCTTCTGTTTATGGCCGCACCTTCCACCTCTGAAATAGACCCTGTAACGGTTGCTTTTCGCTGTGTTCCATAGCCCACCACTACTACTTCGTCTAAAGCTTTTGCATCAGTAGTAAGTTGAACGTTAATAGTAGATCTGTTATCAATGGATACCTCCTGTGTTTGGAAACCTATAAATGAAAATATCAACGTACCGTTACCACTTGGAATATTGAGAGTATAATTTCCATCAATATCAGTAGGGGCAGCCGTAGATGACCCCTTAAGTAAAACAGTAACACCAGGCAAACCGGTACCACTTGCATCTGTAACCTTGCCCTGTACTGTTATGGCCTGAGCAAATGCCCCGGTAACAGCAAAAAATAACAGAGGGAGAACGAGTAGGTATCTCAGCTCTTTGTATAAATAGTGTTTCATGATAAACTATTATTGGTTTTAATTTAAAAGCTCGATGGAATTTGTTATTACTCCTTTTTAGCAGTTTTTAGACTACAAACTTCAATTGCTAAGACAGATGAATAAAGTACTTTACACTCTAAAACTGTCTGTTGCAGACATGGTAATAACTAACTTAAAAGCTAAATACCCTGGGATTTGTTAAATCAATTCTATTCTTATCTATATTTATACTCTTTTATGTTTATCATCTTTAGTAAATATATAAAGCTTGTACTAAGGGTTATATGTGCCTATGCAAGACACTCACTAACATTTGTTCTTCAAATTTGCTAATCTGGCATTAAACAGAAGGGGGGGTAAATTCTATTTTACAGGGGGGTAGTCTGTAAAAACCTTTAAATCAACCTCGTTAACAGCTATTTTTAGACTTAAATCAGCCAAAAACATAAGTTTGGTAACATAATGAAAGTACTCTTCAGTAGAGTCTGAAGAAAAGAGCGATCCAGTATGCTAATGGCATAACATACCTTAATGCACCAGCATGAGTCATTGCCTTCTTTAGTCACAAAGAAACTTATACTTCAGTATTGTGTGTTTCACCAACAACTCACCAGTTGTAAGTCGCAGCAAGGGCCGACTGTGCAAAGCCCTAACCTGAATACAAAATACCCAACTCAATACTTGTTATTCCACCGTCTCTTTCAGGATGTTCTCATTCAGGGTATAGCTCTTGTGGAACGCTTTCCTATATTTTTTTACGTACTCCGATGGGTTAAGGCCGAACAGCTTTTTAAACTGTTCTCTAAAGTGTTTCATGTCGCTGAAACCTCCCTCAAATGCGGCCTCATTTACCCGGTAATCTGTGTCGATGAGCAGGCGAGCCACTTTGCGAAGTCGGATAAAACGCACAAAATCGTTTACAGGTCGCCCCGAAATTTCATTAACTTTTTTATAAAGGTTTGACTGGCTCATACCCATTTCCCGTGCAAAAGCCTTTACCTTAAACTCCGGGTCGCTCATATTCCGCTCAATCGTGTCGATGCAGGCAGCTAGAAAGTTGCTGTACTCCGCTGAGATTTTCAGCTTGTTGTTCTTTAGGGTTACTTCGTTGTAGAAGTAGCGCTGCAGGTTATCACGGCTCTTCAGGATGCTTTCTACCCGAGCCACGAGCAGTTCTTTTTCAAACGGCTTAGTCATATAATCTACGGCGCCACCCTCTATACCTTTCAATTTTACTTCTGGTGAGGAACTGGCAGTAAGCAGGATGATCGGAATATGATTCAAAGATGGATTCTCCTTTATTTTGCTGCAGAGTTCTAGTCCATCCATGCCGGGCATCATAATGTCGCTTATAATCACATCCGGCAGATACTCCTGGGCAAGTTTCAGCCCCTCCTCACCGTTTTCAGCTTCGTAGATGGTATAGGCATTGCTAAAAATCTGTTTCACATACTGGCGGATCTCGCTATTATCTTCTACCAGCAACAGCGAATTTGTCTCCATCACCAGCTCGTCCAGCTCGTTTTCCGGCAGAAGAGTGGTAGGATTCGCCTGCAACTCCTCTGCCGGCTGCAGGGCTACCTGCAGCTCTTCCAGCAAGGCGGATGACTGTACGATATCTTCTACTTTGCACCCAGCCGGCAGATGATCTTTGCCTTTAGGCAGCAGAACCCTGAAATTGGTACCTTTATCAAGTTCGCTTTCATAAGAAATTTCCCCCTTGTGTTGCTCTACGAACTTCTTCACCAGGTATAGCCCAATGCCAAAACCGCCTGATGCAGCAGCCCCATTGCTGTACACCTGGTGGAACTTATTAAACAGCTTGTTTCCTGTTTCTGCAGGAATTCCACAACCACTGTCTTTTACCATTAGCTCCACCTGCTTGTCATGCTCTGTCACAAGAAGCGTTATCTGCCCGGCAGCAGGGGTAAATTTAAAGGCATTTGACACCAGGTTGAAGAGGAGAATTTCCAACTTTTCGCGGTCACCATAAAAATCAATAGCATCCGCATCGCACTTAAAAACATAGTGGATATTCTTGGTTTTAGCCTGGTGAGCAAAGCTTTGGTAAACCTCTTCGCAGATGGTGGCTATGTTAAACTGGCTTATCTTCAGGACATCCTTGCCACTGTCGGCCTTTCGGAAAAGCAGTAACTGGTCTACAAGTCCCAATAGCCTGCGGGCATTCCTATACACAACCGCCATCTCCTGATAATTTATATGTTCCCGCTTTTTATCCACCAATTCTTTAATCGGATTGATAATAAGGGTTAAAGGGGTGCGGAACTCGTGCGAAATGTTGGTAAAGAACGATAACTTTTTCTCGTTCAATTCTGCGTCCTTATCTGCTTTAATGCTGGCAATATTAAGTTCATGCCTAAGTCGCTCCTCTTCGCGCCTCAGGCGTTCCTGTTTAGTACGGTAAGCATTGTAGGCATATAGAAGCCCTATTATAATCGCAGCGTAAATACAGAATGCCCACCAAGACCTGTACCAAGGTGGTAGCACCTGTATATGAACAACTCGCTCCTGCTCATTCCAGACACCCTCCGCATTGGTAGACTTTATTCTTAAGGTGTAAGATCCTTCTCTTAAGTTCGAGTAATTGGCTGTACGCTGTTTATCAGTATAGTTCCATGTTTTATCCCAGCCCTCCAGCATATAGGCATAATTGATTTTATCAGGGGCTGTAAACTCCAAAGCCGCAAAATCAAATGAAATGAAAGCCTGATCGTAAGGAAGTGTAATATCATCCACCAAATACAGGCTTTGCCCCTCTTTCACAATATTATTGTTTGGAGCAACAGGTTTATTGAATAAGCGAATTCCGGAAATGACCAGGTTGGGAAAAGCATGGTGCGTCTGCACACTATCCGGATGAAAAATATTAAAGCCTTTGATACCACCAAACAAAAGCTCACCTGTACTTAACTTTAAAGAAGCATTGTAGTTAAACTGGTTACTCTGAAGCCCATCGGCCTCATAAAAGTTTTTGAACTCTTTTGTTTTAGGGTCGAAAGAGGAAATACCATGGTAGGTACTTATCCATAGCTTACCATGATTGTCTTCTTCTATAGTATGCACCGAATTATTTGCAAGTCCTTCTGCTTCTGTAAAGGCTGTGAATTTTTCGGCAACAGGGTCGAATAGCAAAAGACCATGCCCCTGCGAGCCAACCCATAAATTACCTCGCTTATCCTGATACAAGGCCCGCACAGGGTAGTTTAATTCAAAGGACTTATGCTTTTTCCCATTTTTATCAACTTTTATCAAAAGCCCATAGGTGCCTAACCATAAAGTACCTTTATCGTCTTCTAAAATGGCTATCGGGTGTTCCAGCGCCGGGTCGAATAACTCAAATGTATCAGTGCCTCTGTTATACTTGTAAAGAGGACCTCCTTCTGTTGGTCCTGCCCATAAGTTCTTCTGAGTGTCTTCATACAACCTCCAGATAAATTTATGAGGCCCACAGGAATAGTGGCTGAAAGTACCATTGGACCGGTTATACCTATTTATACCTCCTCCCCAAGTGGCTATCCAAATGTTATCTTCAAAATCTTTTATAATACTGGTGGCATTATTGTTACTTAGTGAGGTGGGGTCATTTTCATTATGTACAAAATTCCGGAAGCTGTTATCGGCCCGGTTCCACAAAGACACACCTCCTCCGTCGGTACCCACCCATATCGCTTTATCAACATCTTCGCAAAACGAAAATATAAAATCATTCACCAGGCTGCTCTTGTTCAGCGGATCGCGGCGGATGGTCGTAAACTTGTCTTTATTCTTGTCGATAACATTTATACCTCCCCGCTGCAGGCCAATCCACCATCGTGAGTCGTTATCCTTCAGCAAGGATGTTACAGCATTACTATTTAGAGATGCTTTTCCTTCACCTGATTGGAAACTGGTAATTTTGTCAGTGGAAAGATCAAGTATATTTACGCCACCTCCATCTGTAGCAATCCATAATCGATTGGCCTCTGCGCCATTTATATCTACCACTCGGCTACTGGAAAGCTTCCCTGCTCCTTTTCCGTAAAGCTTGTACTTGTTCGTTTTTAGGTCATATTGATAGAGCCCGTTATCGTTGCCTAGCCAGAGCGTGTTTAGCCTAACTGACTGAATAACGTTAGCCCGATTGATAGCACTTGTTACTAAAAGCAGTCTATTGGTTTTAGGGTCAAACTTATGAAGCCCAACATGCTTTACCATTACCCACACATTATCACCTGCATCGGTATGCAAAGCCTCCACAATGTAATATTGATCTGCCTCCGTTGCCGCCTTCAAAGCTATTTGCCTAAAGCTGTCTGAGCTTTTGTTCTTCACTAATAGCCCCATCCCAGAAGTACCTAAGTATATATTCTGTTCCTTGTCAATGGCAATTTCAAAAATCTCTTCTGATATCTTTTTCTGGGATTTCTGCTGTAGCGGGTAATAGTAGACAGGGGAAAAATTAGCGGTATTGCTGTTTAAAACGCAGAGACCTCTTTTGGTGCCAACCCAGATATTACCAGAGGCATCGCCTGATAAAGAAGTTATTTGATTATGGACTAACGAGGTAGTGTCATTTAAACTATTCCGGTAAATTTTAAATTCGTACCCGTCATATTGACTCAACCCATCGTCGGTGGCAAACCACATAAAACCAAACTTGTCTTTGTAGATTGCATTCACCGTGTTATTTGATAAACCATGTTCAATACCCAAATGCCCAAGTGATTGTGAAAATACCTGGTGTGTAAATAGTAAGAGTAAAAAAGATATAGCTATTGGTATTTTCATGTTTATTGGGTAGTACATCTGCAGCTGAACAGGTTTATAAAATTATAAATTCCGTGTCGTGTTCATTTCTATACCTGTCAATATTATACGATTTTTAATTAGAACATACCAGTGCCCCATCACATTAACCATCTATTATGTTAATTTACATTTGAAAACTTCAAACAACAACCTACCAACACATATAAGGAACAAACAGTTTTGTACTAATGCCACTATGTTAATCCAATATTCTTTACCTAAAGCCCATAAATTGATATAGCAAAAAGGGTCCAAAGCCTTTTTTACCATAATAGCTGTAGTATGGAGTTTCGGGAGCGAGTTGTTTAGCTTAATTAAGAAAAGTCTTGATGATCATTTGGTCGAAAAAGCATTCTGCCTTGCTCATACTTTTAAATCTACGTTGCCTACAAAAAAGAAAACATCGCCACCAGAACTGTGCGGCAGCTTTGTTCTGGCATAAAAAAACCTCCTGCTATAGTGGCATAGTTACCACTTTAACAGGAGGTACTCCTTTTCTGATCCCAAGCCAATTACTAATTGGAGACGAGAAAACACTTAAAAGAATGCTGAGCAGCCTGATGTAGCTAAATACTACTACCTAGTGATCAACATCTTAAACAAAAAGTGGAGTAGCAGGGATTCGAACCCTGGTCCAGACAAGGAAACCGACGTGCCTTCTACATGCTTAGACTTATTCGGATTGTAGGGAGCTTGCAAGTATAAGTCAAACTCATGCGCACTCCTTAGGTGCTTTATTTCGCCTGTGTACCACACCTTTACACAGACTAGAGAAACGGATCGAAGCCTCTGATGTGCAAGCAGTTTCACGAAACCTGCACGAGACTATGGCTAGTGCTTAATACCTAGATTAAGCAGCCATGGCGTAGTTATATTCGCCAGTTATTGTTCGAACGAATTTTTGACAGGTGGTACGTTCATCACCCGACATGCTTACACGCAATCTGCACAAGCTGTCAATTCCAGTCTACCCCAAATGTTAAAGAACGTTTTCCTGAATAACTTCTTCAAGAAACATGCCACAAACATACAAACTTTTACGTGAATATGCTGCTGCTTGCCTGGAGAATAACAGCGTTACAGCATCAAAAGTTTCAGGCACATGCGGTCCTTTTGATAAAGTGCCTCAACAGAACGCAGGCAAAAGCAACTATCCATAGCGGCCTCAAACTGTATTTCAAACTCATAGACAACACGTTACACACAAAAAAACGCTATATCTGAAACAAAAATATAAATATTAGCATATAGCTGAATAGTACACAGCTTTTATGTTGCACTATATGAATTATTTTTATTTACGTTTTAGCTTACTATTCCTTGTTTACCTGGTCTTTACCTGCCCTATTAGTGCTCAGCCCGTTAAAATCATGCCTTTAGGTAATTCCATTACACAAGGAAATACCCAATACCCCAGCTACAGGTATCAGCTTTGGAAACAGCTCATAGATGCCGACATCGATTTTGAGTTCGTAGGTTCTCATGATGTAAACAATGGCGGCAGTCCTGCTGTAAAAGGAGAGGTATACAAAGGCAAAGTGTACACAAACGTAAACGAAGGACACTGGGGTTGGAGAACCGACCAAATACTAAACGGCCACAACGGAGAGTCCAATAAGGGAAAACTTGCTGACTGGTTGCAAAGCTATACTCCCGACCTGGTTCTGATGCATTTGGGCACCAACGACATTTTCCAGAAGCCCTCTAATGAGCCAATAGAAACTACCATAGAAATTACCCAGAACGAGATACGAGAAATCATCAATGCGCTGAAAGCAAAAAACCCCAATGTGGTCATACTGCTTGCACAGCTCATCCCGATTTACCCCACAGATTCAGATGTGAATGGTTACATCACGCAATTTAACAATCAAATTCCAAACCTGGCAGCCAGCCTGAACCAGGGTACAGCCGAGTATGTATATGTGGTGGACCAGAATACCGGGTTTGACCCAGCGCACAGCGATAGTAACCCGGAAATAACCAAAGACACTTACGATAAAATTCACCCAAACACCTCCGGCGAATTAAAAATGGCTACAAAGTGGTCTGAAGCTATACAAACCGCTTTGGCCAACTTGCCTGTAACCCTAGTAAGTTTTAAGGCAGAAGTTCTGGCAGCTGGCAAGGTAAAACTCCACTGGAGCACCGCCATGGAGCTAAACAACGATTATTTTAGCGTAGAAAGGTCTATAGACGGAAGTACTTACGAAACAATAGGCCGTGTAAAAGGGAGCGGAAACTCCTCTACCAAAATATCTTACACGTTCCTGGATACAAGTCCACCAGCCGAGGAGGTCTATTACCGGTTGCGACAGGTAGATTTTGACGGGACTGTTTCTCTCTCACCTGTTATTGTAGCCAGAACGCGCGGAGGCACCAAAAACGAGATGATTATTTACCCGACTATCAGCAATGGCCAGCCCTCTTTGCTGCAGCTACGGTCTCTGCTCCCTTACGACCCGGTGGAAATAAACATCTTTTCTCCCAATGGGCAACTACTCAAGCAGTACAGAGCTGCAGCCGATGCTGCTGGGAACCTGCAGCTGTTTTTAGATTTATTATCTCGCCAAGTACAAGGGCTGTATTTAGTAAAAGTTCGGGTGCAGGACCATGTTCTGGTAGGCAAGGTAATGGTGGAGAAGTAACTCTTTCAAAAGCCTCTGATAAATTATCTGACCGAGCCGTCTCTAACTGCAGCTGCACCCTGAATTATTCTAATGCTTTTGCCCTTCCGGAGCCTTTTTACAGGTAAAAGGCCTAAGAGTGCCCATAAGGCGCGGCTCGTTTACTATATAAATAGCTACCAAAGCTGGCAGCCATTTAACTTTCAAAAGTGCTTTTGGCACCAGTTGTTCACTTCACAAATGCTTAAATTACAATTCTACAACAAATTATTTCTAAACTATTGCAGACTAAAGCCGTTTTATAAACACTTTTGGCTAAGAGTAAACCAGATTGGAAACAATCAAATCCAGTATTCTGTGTGTTACGCTCTCAACCAACTTTAATCAATTGAGTGAACTAATAAGACATGACTAAAATCTACTTGAGTAAAACATTTTTGCTCCTGATCTGCCTGATCATACCATTTTGTTCTCTGGCACAGGCACTTAAAATAATGCCGCTCGGAAACTCCTTAACCCAGGCAGATAAAGACAACCTCAGCTACCGGTACCACCTCTGGAAAAAGCTGCTCGATGCAGAAGCAAACATTGATTTTATAGGGTCGCAGCAAAGTAATCACGGTGGCAGCCCTACCTGGCCTTCCTACAAAGGCAAATCATTCGACCAGAACCACGAAGGCCACTGGGGCTGGACCTCCGACCATATTCTGAACGGTGTTGATAACGGGGAAAACGCCGGTAGTCTGCCGATCTGGCTCAACACACACAAACCCGACATCGTGCTGCTGCACCTGGGTTCTAACGACATGTTCCGCAACGGTAGTGTAACCGAAACAGCAGACCGCCTAAAGGAAGTGGTCAGGCTACTTCGCCAGACAAATGCTGGTGTTATTATACTCATGGCGAAACTGTTTCCGGCAGACCCTAGCGTGGTAGGGCAGCAGGAAGCACAAAAAATACCGCTCCTGAACGCTGAAATTGACAAACTAGCTAAGGAACTGCACACGAGCAAGTCGCCGGTAGTTCTCGTAGATCAACACACTGGCATAGATCCTAAATCAGGTGCCGACACATACGATGGGGTGCACCCCAATGAAGCCGGAGAAGAAAAAATGGCTGCGCGCTGGTTCAAGGCCCTGCAGCCGTTCCTGAACGGCAAACCTTTATCTGCAAAGCCGGAGCAAAACGCATCTGGTCTCGTTGTTTATCCTACCTTAACGCAAAGCCAACCTGTAACCATCTCTATGGAGCTGCTCAAGCCTAACGAGCAGGTAAGCCTGGAGGTACACACCACCGACGGCCGGCTCGTTGCCCAGCACACCATTCTGGCAGATGCAAGTGGTAACCTGACACATGTTCTGGAAACAGGCAGCAACAGGGTGGCGGGCTTGTATATTGTAAGGGCAAGCAGCGCTAGCAAAACATACACTGCTAAATTTATGGTGCACCCGTAATAACAAGCAGGAGGGCACTCAACAGAGCAGCATACAATTCTGCTAATGAAAATGGCCTTCCGGAGGCTTTTTAAAGATTTTGTATACATGGCATAAGCCTGCCTTAATGTACACTTCGCTGGTAAGCCTGCTATAGTTTTAATTTGGCGCAGCAACTAAATTCTGCTAATGGAAATAGCCTTCCGGAGGTATTTTATATAGAAAAGCCACGAGAGCATGCTTTTCTGGCGGAGGCATATGCAATTGCTTTTTCAAGAATATCTTTGTTTCTCTATTAGTAGCTGCTTTCATCTTATTCTAAAAGTTATGCGCATGCACCTGGCTTACCTCCTACTCCTTTGCCTGCTACTGGCCTGCAACAGCCGGGAAGCCTCTACAGGTCAGGAAGATTTAACCGGAGCCACAGCCGACTCGCTGGAGGCGCTACAGGAAGAGCACCAGCGCAAAAGCAACACACCCGGCCCCGATACCATGAGTTTTGTAACGGCATTTTCACATTTCTATGATGCCCTGCAATCATCGGACTCGGTTGCGCTGCAACAGTACGTAGATCCGGAAAATGGCCTCTTTATCATAGAACAGCCTGGTGCTCTGCCTAAAATGACGCATGTACAACACCTGAGCCGCTTTAAAAGGGATTACCAGCAACACTCATTTTTCAGCATCAAAACCGAAATAAACCACTGCGACCTGCAGCAAGAGCCTTTTCCAAGCTTCGATTGTGCCGACATGGACCAGGGCCGCACCGGTTATGCCAAAGATGGCTGCTTTGCCTCCCATGCCACAGCCTTTCAGCAAACCAATATCTGGAATTACGCCAGCCTGTCTGAGGCCGAACTCCAGCAGGTGCACACCATGCTCCCGCTCCTGCAGCACTCCGTACTACACACCCAAAGCTCCTTCCGCTTTCATTTTGGTTTCAGCAAAGGCAAGTGGTACCTCTATTTTGCAGATCTGCGTATACCTTGCAGCGCCTGATGTCATAATAAGGAAGTATTGAATCAGAGAATTATTTTAATGGCTGTTGGTGGCGCTACTGCTCTTTAAACCTTCAATGCCATACCTTTTATGGGTAAATGTTAAGAGTTGAAACCAGGCAAATGCACTCTCAATTTTACAAACTAATCACTTAGCAATTTAGCAATTTAACCATCAAACTAAAATGTACTACCGCAGATTTGATGCCCCGCCACCAGACCCGGCTTTAGTGCGGGACCTAACACGGCAGCAGGAGGAAATGAAAAGCCAGGTGATCATCCAAAAACCTGAGTTCAACCTCAAGCTCATTGCCGGCTGCGATTCTTCTTTTATCGGCGAAGACACTATTCTGTCGGTGTTCGTGCTCCTCACTTACCCTGCGTTGGAACTGGTAGAGAAAGTGTGGCACCATGGGCCAGTTACACTACCTTACATTCCCGGGCTTTTGTCTTTCAGAGAGGCCCCTAACCTGCTCAAAACATACGAACTGCTGCAGCAAAAGCCCGACCTGATTATGGTAGACGGCCATGGTATATCGCACCCGCGCCGCCTGGGTATTGCCACGCACCTGGGCCTGCACCTGCAGAAACCAACCATGGGTGTTGCCAAAAAAGTGCTGGTGGGCCAATATACCGAGCCTGCCCCGGAAAAGGGAGCCTTGTCGCCGCTGACCTACAAAGGAGAAGTAATTGCTAACGTGCTGCGAACCAAAGACAAAGTAAAACCCGTATTTGTATCGCCGGGGCACCTCCTGGACCTCCACACAGCCACCTCCGTAGCCCTATCCTGCACCTTAAAGCACAAGCTACCAGAACCCACCCGTCTCGCCGACCACTTTGCTGCCGTACTCAAACCGGAAGTACGCTAAAGTAACCTTACAGCCACAACTAGGTATAAATGAAGCAGAAACATGTACTCCTGGTGTGGCGGACCTGGAGGAGAGGCAGGTAAATAAAATTACCTCCAGTTGGTTTAGCAGGCGAACTTAAATTGAAATTTTGGCAAATGTCAACGACTTTTCCTGCAGTTCGCATGGCTGCGTACAAAGTTTGTGTGAGTAGAAACAGGCTGCTAACGCTTCTAATCCATCCTCCGCGGCTACCAGAGCACCTGGTTGCAACTAAAACAAAAACAAAAGCTATGAATGAAACTGCTCTTATTACCGGTGCATCTAGCGGCATTGGCTTTGAATTGGCCCGCTGCTTTGCCCGCGATGGCTACCGCCTGGTGCTGGTTGCTCATTACCCCGATGGACTAGAGGCTGCCGCCGGAAAGCTGCAAAGCGAGTTTCCGGGGTGCATTACCACTCTAATTCCCTGCGACCTGAGTAAACCGGAAGGTCCTGAACAACTATATGCCGAAACAAACCGGCTTGGTCTGCAAATAGATGTTTTGGTAAACGATGCCGGCTTTGGCGAATATGGCCCCTTCGTGGAGTCAGACCTGCAAAAAGAACTTGCCATGATTCAGCTAAACGTAGCTTCGCTGGTGCACCTTACTAAGCTCTACCTCCGCGACATGGTGCCACGCAAACACGGCAAAATTCTGCAACTGGGTTCTGTGGTATCGTTTATGCCCAACCCATTACAGTCTATTTATGCTGCCACCAAGGCCTTTATTCTGTCTTTTTCAGAATCCATTCAGAAAGAACTAAAAGACACAGGCATAACAGTAACCATACTTTGCCCACCTGAAACAGACACGAACTTTTTTGAGGTAGCAAACATGGAAAACACAGCAATAGCACAAGGCAACCTGGCCACGCCGCAAGAAGTGGCCGAAGCAGGGTACAAAGGTCTGATGAGCGGTGAGGCGCGTGTATTACCAACTCTGAAGGCAAAGGCTTTTCATGCCCAAAGCGCCCTCCTCCCCGACTCTATGCTTGCCACTATTATGAACACGATGATGAAAGAAGTGAAGTAGGAATTATTGTACTAAAAACAAAAGCGCCTTCTGCTGACAGCAGAAGGCGCTTTTGTTTTTAGTACAGATGGCAGTAAAATTAAATGAATTTTACTAATCAATTTGTCTGGCCACGTTACCCCGTAAGTCGCTGAACCTGACGCACCCTACCTGCTAAATACAATATAATACTTCCTCCACTTAACAGCACCTAAATCGGCCATACTATGCTCCACCAGATGGTTTAGCTGAACTAAACCACTCCCTGTGCGGCAGATCGGCACCCAATATTCATATATGGAAGAAACTAATAACCATCACTTCTTATAATGACTACCGTCATACTTCTCCGAAGCCCACACTACTACCTTTGATACATCAACAACAACAAAACCACCTTAACTAAAAGGTTATGAATACTTCAAAAACCATAAAACTGATCAGCTTCCTGAGCCTCTTTTTAGGCTTAGGCTTTGCAAACCTACTACACGCCCAAGCTCCTTATAAACTGGCTGCCAAACCAGAAATTAAAGTACTAGGCGGCTCTACCCTGCACGACTGGGAAATGGTTTCGGCACAGGCAAAAGGCAAGGCCGAAATAACAGTAGAAGGCACTACTGTAAAAGGCATCTCCTCAGGCCAAGTGATAATGAAATCTGAGTCTTTAAAGAGCGGCAAAGATAAAATGGACGGCATAGCTTACGAAAGCCTTAAAACCAAAAAGCACCCCGACATCCAGTTTACGCTGACATCTTACAAAAACCTGGATGGCAAAAAGGGCCAGGCTATCGGCAATTTGACTATAGCAGGCACGACCAAGGCTGTAACCTTCACCGTCGACTCTGTTGTGAAGGGCGGTATAGTAACTCTGACAGGAGAAACCGGCATAAAATTTACGGATTTTAACTTAGCACCGCCAACTGCCCTGCTAGGCACTGTAAAAACCACAAACAATTTAAAGCTTCAGTTCATAGTTAATTTTCAGCAGGTTAATGCTTCTATCTAACCTCACTATTTAAATATAAAGCAAAATACTAATCAACCAATATCATGAAAAAACTCGCACTTTCTCTGGGTTTATTGCTTGGCTTAAACATGGGAGCCATGGCACAATTAACGCTCTCCGACATGCAGTACTTTAGACCTTACGACAAGAGAGGCCTGAATGTGTTCGAGACAAGCAAAGCCGACACTACTGCCTTTGAAGGCATTAAAGTAAGATTAGGTGGCGGATTTGCGCAGCAGTTTCAGGGTTTACAGCACCGCAACACGGCTACCGCCATTATGCAGGGCGAAAACAACCTGAACCAGCTGATGCCGATCGAGAATGGATTTAACCTGGCCACTGCCAACCTGAACCTTGATGTACAGCTGGCCGATGGTATCAGACTAAACCTGGTAACTTACCTCTCATCCAGACATCACCCAGAGACTTGGGTAAAAGGTGGCTTTATTCAGGTAGATAAAGCAGAGTTCCTGAACAGCGATTTTGTAAACAGCGTGTTTCAGAACCTGACCCTGCGTGTTGGCCACATGGAAATTAACTACGGCGATGCGCACTTCAGAAGAACCGACAACGCCCACGCCCTCCACAACTCATTTGTAGGTAACTACATTATGGATGCCTTTACAACCGAAATTGGTGCCGAAGCCATTTACCAGTACAAAGGCTTCCTGGCAATAGGCTCTGTAACTGGTGGTGAAATTCAGGGCGGTATTCAAAGCCCCGGACAAAGAAAACCATCTTTCATCGGTAAAATCGGGTACGACAACCAACTGGCCCAAGACCTGAGAGTAAGATTAACCGGCTCTGTTTACACAACTGGCGGCTCTGTTAGAAACACGCTTTATGGTGGCGACCGTGCCGGCTCACGTTACTACCTGGTTATGGACCCTGCCCGTGTGGCAAGCGGCACAGCAGTAACAACAGCTACTCACTTTACCTCTGGCCACATTAACCCAGGCCTGACTAACAGCATAACAGCTCTGGTAGTGAACCCATTCGTGAAATACAAAGGAATTGAGTTCTTCGGTAACTTTGAGCAAGCGAAAGGCAAAGGAAGACTGGGCGCTGCCAATGAGCCGGAAGATCGTACCTGGAGACAACTTGGAACTGACCTGGTGTACAGAATAGGCGCTAACGAGAACTTTTATATAGCAGGACGTTATAACGTGGTAAATGGCCGCTTGGCTCCAAATGCTGCCACACCAAACGTGCAGAACAACGAGGTAACGCTAAGCCGTGTACAAGTAGGCGGTGGCTGGTTTGTAACCAAAAACATACTGGCCAAAGCAGAATACGTGAAACAACAATATAAAGACTTCGCTCCAACTGATATCCGCCATGGGGGCCAATTCAACGGATTTATGATTGAGGGAGCCATTTCCTTCTAAAGCTTAAAACCATGTTGCTCATTCATATCTTACTCGCTGTTGTAGTTATGGTAAACGTGGTTTTACCACCAAAAGAGGAGTTTGTAATTGTTAAAGGAAGTAAAATAACAGTACAGGCGGCCACCTCTCTCGGAAACATAAACTGCAGCTATAGCTCCAACAGCCTGAAAGATACCTTACTGCTTAACACAGCCCTGCTTAAAAAGGACAGATTAAAACTAAGCATACCAGTAGAGCAGTTTGGATGTGGCAACCCTCTCCTGAACCGGGATTTTCAGCAGACATTAAATGCAAAAGAATACCCAAACATCAGAATAGAGGTTCTGAGTCTGAAACAGGCTGGCAAGGACTACAAAGGTGCCCTTAAATTTGAAGTTGGCGGAAAAACAACCATGATGGAAGAAGTTATTTTCAACATGTTTTCGGCCCAGGGCGCAACTTTTATGAAAAGTAATATCTGCCTCAACTTTACCGAAATGGGTCTGAATGCACCCAAAAAGCTGGGAGGACTTTTTAAAGTAGACGAGGAACTGCAGATTATCGTAGAGTTGCAGGTAAGTAACAAACAAGCACTGCCGTTCTTAACAGGGTCAGCTATTTAACCTTTTACAAGTAACAGCCGCAGGCTCCGGAAGTAATTTCGGAGCCTGTTTGGTTTTTAATCCTTTCAGGCCAAAGCTCCCGCAAACCCCGGGGCAAAATCAGCAATAAATCGCTCTGGAAGGGCATTTTGATTAGAAGAATTTGAGTTGTACCGTCAGTTGATAGGTATAGATCAAAGCTATATCAGAAACCATGTAAACGTTGGGCACACCACCTACTCAACCTAAGGCTTTAGAAACAACGTACTTTAAAGTACACGCTTACCTGGACGTTGTAGCATGATAAACAGCCAACAGCTCGACAACTCCTGCCACAATGGCTACATTTTACAAGCAAGAGCTTTCTAAACATGACATAATTACATAAAAAGCATCTAAAATACAGTTGGTTTAGAAATTGTTTGTACTGTTACCGTAGTAAAACAATTGAAACAGGAACAGAAAATGAACTTTAATAACTATACTATCAAAGCACAGGAGGCTATCCAAAAAGCCTCTGAGATAGCAGGCGGCAACCAGCAGCAGGCTATCGAAACTGGGCACATTCTCAAAGCCATTCTCGAAACAGACGAGAACGTTACCAATTTCCTGTTGCAGAAACTGAACATAAACGGACGCATACTGCACAGTAAGTTAGATGAGACTGTAGCCACTTATCCAAAAGTAACAGGCGGAGGCGGACCTTATTTAGCCAACGATGCAGCCGCTGCCCTGCAAAAAGCTACTTCATATTTAAAAGAATTTGGCGATGAGTATGTTGCCATAGAGCACATGCTACTCGGCCTGCTGTCCGGCCGCGATAAAGTGGCCGGCCTTATGAAGGATGTTGGCTTTAACGAGAAAGACCTAAAAAAAGCTATTAAGGAGCTTAGAGGCGGCGCCAAAGTAACCGACCAGAACGCTGAAGCCAAGTACAACTCTCTGAAGCGCTATGCCAAAGACCTGAACGAGCTGGCCCGCTCCGGCAAAATAGACCCGGTAATTGGTCGCGATGAAGAGATACGCAGGGTGCTGCAGATTCTGAGCCGACGTACCAAAAACAACCCGGTGCTGTTGGGTGAGCCTGGCGTGGGTAAAACTGCCATTGTAGAAGGCTTGGCGCAACGCATCGTATCTGGCGACGTGCCCGAAAACCTGAAGTCCAAAACACTCATGAGCCTGGATATGGGTCTGCTTGTGGCTGGCGCTAAATACAAAGGTGAGTTTGAGGAGCGCCTGAAGGCAGTGATAAAAGAAGTGATAGACGCAGAAGGAGAGATCGTACTCTTTATTGATGAGATTCATACCCTGATAGGTGCCGGTGCAGGCGGCGAAAGCGCCATGGACGCAGCTAACCTGCTAAAGCCTGCCCTGGCTCGTGGCGAACTGCATGCCATTGGTGCCACTACGCTCAAGGAGTATCAGAAATACATCGAGAAAGATAAAGCCCTTGAAAGACGTTTTCAGGCGGTGATGGTGGATGAGCCAAGCGTACCCGATGCCATATCTATTTTACGTGGTATCAAAGATAAGTACGAGCTGCACCACGGCGTCCGGATTAAAGACGATGCCATTATTTCGGCCGTAGAACTTTCGAGCCGCTACATCTCCGACCGCTTTCTGCCAGACAAAGCAATTGACCTGATGGACGAGGCCGCAGCCAAACTGCGTATTGAGATTGATTCGCTGCCGGTAGAGCTCGACGAGATTCAGCGCCGCATCATGCAGCTGGAGATCGAGCGAGAGGCTATCCGTCGCGAAAACGACAAAGACAAAGAGTCGGTTCTTTCTAAAGAAATTGCTGACCTGAGCGGCAAGCGCGACGATCTGAAAGCCAAATGGCAGAACGAGAAGCAGATTATTGAAGGGCTTCAGAAAGAGAAAGAAAATATTGAGAACTACAAGCTGGAGGCAGAACAGGCAGAACGTGCCGGCGACTATGGCCGCGTAGCAGAGCTGCGTTACGGTAAAATTCAGGAAGCAGAGGCACACCTGAAGCAACTACAGGAGCAGGTGCGCGAAATGCAGGGCGAAAACCCGATGCTGAAGGAAGAAGTAAACGCCGAAGACATTGCCGAAGTAGTAGCTAAATGGACCGGCATACCTGTAAGCAAAATGCTGCAGAGCGACCGCGAAAAGCTGCTGAACCTGGAGCAGGAACTTGGCAAACGTGTGGCTGGTCAGGAAGAAGCGATAGAGGCTATTTCTGATGCGGTGCGTCGAAGCCGCGCTGGTATGCAGGACCCAAAACGCCCAATCGGTTCATTTATCTTCCTTGGTACTACCGGTGTAGGTAAAACTGAGCTGGCCAAGGCCCTCGCCGATTATCTGTTTAACGACGAAAACGCCATGGCCCGCATCGATATGAGCGAGTACCAGGAGCGCCACGCTGTGAGCCGACTAATTGGTGCGCCTCCGGGATACGTAGGCTACGACGAAGGTGGTCAGCTGACAGAAGCTATTCGTCGCAAGCCATATTCTGTGGTGCTTCTCGACGAGATTGAGAAAGCGCACCCTGATGTGTTCAACATTCTGCTGCAGGTGCTCGACGATGGCCGCCTGACTGACAGTAAGGGCCGTGTGGTGAACTTCAAAAACACCATCATCATCATGACCTCTAACATCGGCTCTCATATTATTCAGTCTAATTTTGAGAGCATGGAAGAGTACAACAAAGAGGAAGTGATTGAGCGCACTAAGGACGAGGTGTTTGACCTGCTGAAGAAATCGGTAAGGCCGGAGTTCCTGAACCGGATCGATGAACTGGTTATGTTCCGTCCGCTGAGCCGTGGCGACATCCGCAAGATTGTGGATATCCAGTTCCACCACATCCAGCAGCGCCTGGAAGAGGCTGGCATTGAACTGGTAGCCACCGACGAAGTACTGGATTATCTGGGTGAACAAGGCTTCGATCCGCAATTTGGAGCCCGCCCACTGAAGCGGGTACTGCAACGCCAGATTCTGAACGAGCTGTCAAAAGAAATTCTCTCTGGCAGAATCAGTAAGGACTCGGTGGTAGAGGCCACGTTACAAAATGGTAAAGTTCAGTTCGTGAACGTAGACATTGAGCTACCAACCGACAGATAATTTTTTGTGAGTTAAAGTTTAGTTGAGCAAAACGCTACTCTATACGGAGTGGCGTTTTTGTTTATAAAAAATCAAATTTATCAGGTTAACAACCTAACCTAAAATCATCCCTACTCCTGCGCGCTCCTTTACATTTCTGATTCCGCATTACTCCTTTCTGCCTTTCCTACAGGAGCCACATCTATATTTTCCCAACCTGGCATTACATAGTGCCAAAATAAAACCTAAATCCCACAACGGGAATCAATTGCTAAGGGTGAACACCTTCCATTAACCTAAACAGTTATAACCAAAATTTACATAATACTATTATTGATATTAAAAAAACCTTTCCAGTAGCAGGAAAATCCTCCTCTACTAGTATCCACAGCCAAAATATTCACCAGTTAACAAATCCTACCACTCAACAAAACACCATAAAATACAAAAAATAATATCTATTGTATCAAATTGGCACAGTTTTAACATATGCCAATTTGATACAATATTTCAAATTTATTATTGAACATTCCAAACATCATACAGGCACTTTAGCAGACACAAATCTGACTGTTATTTCCTTTTCTCTTTTATAAAATACTATAACAATACCATATGCGCTACTTTTACTCTGTTTTCCATGTCTTTACATTTCTTTTTTTCATTCTTCATATTTCTAATTCTGCTGCAGCGCAGGAACAGATAAGTACGCAGGAAACTGTCATGTATGAGCCATTCAGCGGAAATTCATTTACAAATGGCTGGGTATCGCACAAAGATGGTAACCTAAGTTGGAACGTGGAGCAGGGAGTAAAATCGAGAGACGGGAACCCAGGCTCTGCTATGAGATTCAGCACATCTAGCGCAAAGGTGCAGAATAATTTAAAAGTTATTGCTTACACCCGGGAATTATGGCTGGCTCCAGAACATACCCATACCTTCAGCTTTTACCATAACAACTTATCCAGCGGCTCCGCAACGTTAGACCTAGTCCTGAACACTAATAACCAGGACAAAAACGGCGGAAAGAATGTCATTAAAACACTGACCCTCAATAACAATAACAGTGAATGGACAAAACATACGGTTTCATTTACTGTACCAACTGAAGGCAATTACTATATTGGTTTTCATATAACTTATACTACTGGCGATTTAAATATCCATATTGATGATGTTACTGTTACCAAACCCGCCAATGCCACTGATGCCTCCACGACTGGATCTACCTATCCGGTTACTTTAGTTTCATTCAATACGCAGAAAAAAGAAACAAATGCTGTCCTGAGTTGGAAAACAGCTATGGAGCAAAACAACAAAGGCTTTGAGGTACAGGCATCAGTAGATGGCTTGATGTATACAGCCATTGGGTTTGTACCAGCCAAAAGCAGTAACAGCAGCCAGGGTTACAGCTACACTTATACGGATATCCGCCATGGCAAAGCAGGCACCGTGTATTATAGGCTGAAACAAATAGACATTGATGGCCAGTTTGAATATTTCAGCTCGAAGGCGGTAAACTTTGGCAATGCCAGCCTTACCATAACTGCCTCTCCAAACCCATTCTCCTCAGAAGTTGAGCTAAACATTGGGGCTGCAACAGACGAAGATCTGACCATTGTCCTAACAGATGCCAGAGGCAAAGAAGTTTTCGGAAGAAGCATCTCCGTGTCGAATGGCTTTAACCAAGAACGCCTTCAACTCCCGGCCAGTCTACCCTCTGGCCTCTACCTGCTCTCCGCCACCTGGAACAATCAGTCGCAGACAGTGAAGCTGGTAAAAAGATAAGAAAAGGCGCAACAGGCTCCCACCAGCAAATTGGACTGACTGGAAACAACTATTTTGGCAGGCTGCCTTTAGAGCAGATAATCAGTACCGCTTATTTTTCCTGCTGAAGTTGGTCTAGGATATGACCAGCTAATGTATAATCCAACACCTTGATGTAAGGCACTTGCTTTTCTTTTGCCATTCCACCTGTCTGGAGCACTGCAATTTTATCTAGCGGAGATATTTCTGCCACATAGGTGATTCCAGCATCAACACAGGACTCAATTGCCTTCTCATGCAATTGTTTAACGGTAACCGGATGAGTAATCATATCCCGCACATCCGCTATCAAGGTAAAACCTGGCTTTGCCATTTCAAGTGTCTTACCCCAATCCTTAAGGTACTCAGGCACTACCTCCGGGCTCTTCCAATAACCAAGCATCCGGAAATGAATCCGGTTTTTATCGGGTTCATACGAAAACTCATAGAATTGATTTCTGGCAATAGTAATCATAGAATGTTTATTTATTAACTAAAGATAGTGAATATTTCCTTGGTTGAAATTACAAAAGACATTACCGTTTGCCGCAAGCTTAGTAATAATTACTCTAACTGGCTTCAGGTCAGACAGCTTGTTGGCAATCTGACTGAGAGGATAAAACTTTACTTTCCCTCCCGCACCCACCTCATCGCTTGTTCCTTCTCAGCCAGATCGAAATAACGGACGCCTTTCTTCTTTACCGGACTTATCAGCTTTGCCGCCCACTCCTGCCATTTCTTCTCCCCTACCATTGCTACCCGGCCATAGTCTAGCCCGTGTACTACATCGAACAAGCCGTTCTCGATAGCTGCTACTGGCTGCACCCAGTTTACATCTTTCATTTCGTAGTACAGGTGCACTTCCTGATAAGCCTGCATCAGGTCGCGGAGCAGGTTGCGGTACTGGTCAAAATCGGCTATGGTCAGCTCTTTGCTCACCCGTATGGCCAGCAGCTCATCTTTTGTTTCGCGGAGAATTTCTATCATGTCCACAAACCTAAAAACACACCACTACCATCAACAACCTACTTAAACGCCGGCACCACCTTCGGGCACATAGGAGCCTCCACCTGCACCTCGTGGCCACTTGCCGTAAGCTTGCCTGAGGCTTTGTCTATTTTAAAAGACACCAGGTTGTTAGAGCGCTCGTTGGCTACCAGTAGAATGTTGCCCGTCAGGTCAATAGTAAAGTCACGGGGCCAGTCGCCGCCTACGCTTGCCAACTGCACCTGCTTTAGTTCACCGGTACTTTCGTTGATTGCATAAACTACAATGCTGTTATGCCCTCGGTTTGCACCATACAGATATTTGCCATCCGAAGATACTTTAACAGCAGAGCACTGGTTGTTTTCTTTAAAGTCAGCAGGAATGGTGGTGATAGTTTGTACTTCAGAGAAAGTGCCTTTATCAGCATCGTAAGCAAGCGCTACCATAGTGGAGTTAAGCTCATTAATTAGAAAAGCAAAACGGCCATTCGGGTGAAAAGCCATATGTCGCGGCCCGGAACCTGCCTTTACAGTATAAGCCACTGCAGGCTCATTTGGCACTAATTTGTTATCCTGGTACCGGTACCCCAACACCTGATCGGTTCCCAGGTCTACCGCAAATACAAATTTCTGGGCAGGATCTGGCGTAATATAATGAGCATGCGGCCCCTCCTGCCGGTCTTTATTCGGTCCCGAACCTTTGTGCTGCCCTACTCCTGTGGCAGCTTCTAAGGCACCATCCTGGTTCAGGGGCAAAGCCGCTACATTACCTCCTCCATAATTCGCAACCAGTACCATTCCGTTTTTTTCATCTACTGACACATGGCAGGGGCCAGTTCCTTTAGAAGCCACCTGGTTGAGCATCGTAAGCTGTCCATTCTGCTGATCTACAGAAAAAGCAGTAACTGCTCCGCTTTGTTCCCCTTCAAAATCTCCCTTCTCATTTACCGCATACAAAAACTGGCGGTTTTCGCTAAAGGCCAGGTAGGTTGGTTTCTCGCCTCCACTCGCCGCACCTGCTGGAGTAAGCTCTCCGGTTTGGGTATTCAGGTTATAAATAAATATGTTTTCTTTATCTGCTTCGCCACTTGTTCCAAGGTATACCATATACGTTTCTTCTGTGTTGGTTTCACGATTTGCTGCCGTTCCTTCACTCGCCTCATCTTTATCGGAGGAGGAGGTGGAGGAGTTGCAGGCCGACATAGCAAGGGCCAGGCCGAACATGGTTACTTTTACAAAACGGTTGCGCATATGGTTATACATTTTTCTCATGGGGCTATAAATTTGTTTTAGTTAATACAATTTTTGTGCAATCAGGCCTTAGCATACCAGTAGCCCAAAAGCCTGCGGAAGGGCTTTTTCATTAGAATAATCCAGGTACAGGATGAACCGTAGCAGGCGTTAAAATAATTTTGCCGGAGAAGCCTCTTATTGCGATGCTCCTGTGTATGGTTCTACTAAATTATTCTAATAAAAAACTCTTTCCGGATCTAAAATAGCACAAGTTTTTTCTATGACTACCACTACGACCAAGACCCAGTGCACACCTTGCCTATACCCGATTCTATGTCAACTTACTTAAAATTACCGAATGTGTTTTTCTTTTTTTGCCAGCATGCATTCATGTAGTTACAGTTTTAATTTTGTATTACTTAGATCAATGTTTTATTTTGCAACTTAGTTACACCTATACAAACTCCTGTGTCTTCTACTTTTCAAACTTATCTCAAACTCGGTTTTCATCATATCTACGATTTCAGCGCTTACGACCACATGTTGTTTCTGCTGGCCCTGTGCGCTATTTACACCCTCAGCGACTGGCGAAAAATAATTGCACTGGTCACCAGCTTTACCATTGGTCACTCCATTACGCTGGCTTTGTCTACGTTCAACATCATTAAGTTCGACTCAGACCTGATCGAATTTCTTATACCCGTCACCATCCTGTTTACCTGCATTACCAACTTTTTTAAACTGAAAGGAGCTGCATCAAACCAGCACCCGATCTGGTCGTTCCACAACCTGCTGGCTATTGTTTTCGGGCTTATTCATGGCATGGGCTTCTCTAACTTTTTAAGGTCGCTGCTGGGCCGCAACAGCAAAATTTGGGAACAGCTGCTCGCTTTTAACATTGGCATAGAACTGGGTCAGCTCCTGATTGTAGCCATCATTCTACTGGCCAGCATGGTGGTTCTGAACATCTTCCGGTTAAAGCGGCGCGACTGGATAATGGTACTTTCTAGTGCCGCTGCAGGCATAGCTTTGGTTTTAATGATGGAAAATAGTATCTTTTAGCTTAATTTATCCTCCATTATCAACATCTAACTACAATCACACACTCAACTCGAATGAGAAACCTATTAAAGGGAATTGCCCTGTTCTGTTGCCTGGCTGGTCCCCTGGCGGCACAAGCCCAGGACACAAAGTTCGGACAGCTTGGTCAGGAGTTGCCAACACCGAACACCTACCGCACGGCCTCTGGCGCACCAGGGCATCAATACTGGCAGCAACGCGCCGATTATAACATTAAAGTAGAGCTCAACGATCAAAACCAATCCGTTACCGGCTCCGAAACCATAACTTATACCAACAACTCACCCGATGTGCTCACTTACCTCTGGCTGCAACTAGACCAGAACATTTTTGAGCCAAACTCTATGAGCAACCTCACCAGAACCGGTGGTCTGGAGGAGCGTATGTCGATACAGGCAGTGGAGCGGCTGGCACGGGAGAACTTTGATGGCGGTTTTAAAATTAAGGCAGTGAAAGACCGTAACGGCAAGGCCCTGCCCCACACCATCAACAACACCATGATGCGCATAGACCTGCCTTCGCCCCTGAAGCCGAAGCAGAGTGTTACCTTTAGCGTAGACTGGCAGCATAACATCAACAACCAGCTGACCCTTGGCGGCCGCTCGGGTTACGAGTATTTTCCTGCAGATGACAACTACCTCTATGAAATGGCGCAGTGGTTCCCGCGCATGGCCGTGTACGACGATGTAAACGGTTGGCAACACAAGCAGTTTTTAGGTAACGGCGAATTTGCCCTCCCTTTTGGCGACTATAAGGTGAGCATTACCGTGCCCGCCGACCATATTGTAGCCGCAACCGGCGAACTGCAAAATACCAGCCAGGTGCTAAGCTCCACGCAGCAGAAACGCTTTGCTGATGCCGCTAAAAGCAACAAACCAGTAGTAATTGTAACACAGGAGGAGGCTACTCAGGCCGAAAAAACCAAAGCCACTGCCAAAAAAACCTGGACCTACGCTGCCTCTAACGTACGCGACTTTGCCTGGGCCAGCTCCCGTAAGTTTATCTGGGATGCCATGAACGTGCGCGTAGCCGCCAAAAACATACTGGCCATGTCGTATTACCCAAAAGAAGGCAACCCACTTTGGGGGCAATATTCTACCGCTTCGGTAGCACACACCTTGCAGGTTTACTCCAAACATACGATCGACTACCCGTACCCGGTGGCTATTTCGGTGCACGGTCCGGTTGGTGGCATGGAGTACCCTATGCTCTCATTTAACGGTTACCGCCCGGAAGAAGACGGCACCTACTCCGACCGCACAAAATATGGTCTCATCTCAGTTATCATACACGAAGTGGGACATAACTTTTTCCCGATGATCATTAACTCCGATGAACGCCAGTGGACCTGGATGGATGAAGGCCTGAATACCTTTATGCAGTACCTTGCTGAGCAGGAATGGGAACGGAACTACCCGTCGCGCCGCGGTGAACCGCAGAACATTGTGGAGTACATGAAAAGCGACAAAAGTACCCAGGTACCTATTATGACCAACTCGGAGTCGGTGCTGCAATTCGGCAATAATGCCTATGGCAAACCGGCCACAGCCCTCAACATTCTGCGCGAAACCGTAATGGGCCGCGAGCTGTTCGACTATGCCTTTAAAGAGTATGCTAACCGCTGGGCCTTTAAGCACCCTATGCCAGCTGACTTTTTCCGGACCATGGAAGATGCCTCAGGCGTGGATCTGGACTGGTTTTGGAGAGGCTGGTTCTATACCACCGACCACACCGATATTGCCATTGATGGCGTGAAATGGTACACCATCGATTCGCAAAATCCTGAATTCGTAAACGCACAGAAACGGGAACAACAGAATAAAGCGCCACAAACTCTTTCGCAGCAGCGCAATCTGCAGGATATTCCGCGCACACTCGTAGAGGCCAATCCGGAGCTTAACGATTTCTACAACAGCTACGACCCGCTTGCCACCACGGCAGCCGACCAACGGCGTTATCAGTCGTTTCTGAGCGGCCTCACGCCGGAGCAGAAGAAAGTGCTGGACTCTGGACTGAACTTTTACGAAGTTGGATTCAGCAACCTGGGAGGTCTGGTAATGCCAGTAATCGTGCGTATGGAGTTTGAAGATGGCACCGAGGAAGTAGTTAACATTCCTGCTGAAATTTGGCGCCTCAACAACAACGAAATAACAAAAGTAATTATAACCGAAAAGCCTGTAGCGAGTTTTACGCTGGACCCTTACCTGCAGACAGCAGATACAGACCTGAGCAATAACACCTTCCCGCGCCGCCTGGCACCGTCGCGATTCGATATTTTTAAGCAGCAAAGTCAGCAACAGCAAAACCCAATGCAACGCCAGAACTCGAGCAGCCGCTCCAATCAGCGCAACAGCACCGGGCAGTAAACGACTTTACTTTTAGCCGTTAGAGAATCCCTCGTTCCATATTTGGTGCGGGGGATTTTTTATTTAAAGCTGGTTTGTCTCCTACCCTGGGCCATAAAGTTGCTAAAATTGCTTGGAAGGGCATTTTCATTAGAATAACGTGAACTCGGGAATTAATTTGGTTTAAGACAGGCATTTGCGCAACAAAAAAGGCTAAGGATTAGGTAGAAATATTGTCCGATGTTTCACCTAACTCCTTAGCCTTATGCACTTTATCAT